>DATAMY010000001.1:0-6083 GCA_036266535.1 Usitatibacter sp.
TCCGGCGCCCGGTAATAGGTCGCGTCGCGCGCGATGAGCGGCTCCGCTTCCGGTTCCTTCCTCGGGGTCATCACGACGCCCTCCTCATCCGGCTCTCGATCGCCTGCCGGAGGAGCTCACGGCCCCGGGACAGGCGCGACATGACGGTGCCGGCGGGAATGCCGGCGATGGACGCGATCTCCTTGTAGCTCAGGTCCTCGATCTCGCGCATCACGATCACCTCGCGGAAAGCGACGGGCAGCTCCTCCAGCGCCTGGTTCACGAGCTTGCGGTTCGCGCTCTGGAGGAGGATCACCTCCGGGTTCGTTTCCGCGCCCGGGGCCTGCCAGGCGGTCTCCCCGTCCGCCGCGAGCGGCCCCGCGTCGTCCAGCGCCACGAGGTCCGCCGGCCGGTTCTTCTCGAGCCACGAATAGCAGGTGTTGCGCACGATGGCGAGGAGCCACGGTCGCGCCTCGCTCCCCTTCATGCGGTCGAAGTAACGCATCGCGCGCATGAACGCCTCCTGGACCACGTCCTCGGCGTCGTGGTCGTTCCGCGTGAGCCACCGCGCCAGGTTGTACGCGGCGTCCAAGTGGGGCATCACGCTCTGCTCGAACCGGGCGAGGCCGGTCATCAGATCGCTTCCATGAGGGACATACCGCGGGGGCGGCCAGTTTATTCCCGATCGCGCGCGAATGTTCCGGGAATATCCCGCCCCGGCCGCCGGTAGTGCATGGAGTGGCGGGGGCGTTCCCCGCCGCGATTCCGACCCGGAGACCCCATGACCATCGATCGAAGGAAGTTCCTGCAGTTGGCCGCCCTGGGCGGCGGCGCCGTTTTCGCCTCGAGCCTTCCCGGCTGCGCGTCGCTCGGCGGCAAGGAGGGCGAAGACTTCTATTTCGTGCAGCTCTCGGACTCGCATTGGGGCTTCGACGGCCCGAAGGTGAATCCCGACGCGCGCGGCACGCTCCCCAAGGCCATCGCCGCGGTGAACGCGCTCGCCGAACCGCCGGATTTCATCGTCTTCACGGGCGACCTTACGCACACGACCGACAACCCGATCGAGCGGCGGAAGCGCTTGGGCGAATTCCGCGAGATCGTCTCCGCGCTCAAGGTGAAGACCGTGCACTTCATGCCGGGCGAGCACGACGCCGCCCTCGACCAGGGGAAGGCCTGGATGGAGTTCTTCGGGCCGACGCACTACACCTTCGACCACAAGGGGGTGCACTTCGTGACGCTCGACAACGTCTCGGATCCCGCGGCGCGGCTGGGCGAGGAGCAGCTCGCATGGCTCGCCGCCGACCTCGAGAAGCAGCCGAAGAACGCGCGCATCGTGATCCTCACGCACCGCCCGCTCTTCGACCTCGCGCCGCAATGGGATTGGGCCACTCGCGACGGCGCCCAGGCGATGCAGATCCTCCTGCGCCGGCCGAATGTGACCGTCTTCTACGGCCACATCCACCAGGAGAACCACCACATGACCGGGCACATCGCGCACCACTCCGCGAAGTCCCTCATCTTCCCGCTGCCGGCGCCGATGTCGCAGGCGAAGCGCGAGCCGCTCCCCTGGGACGCTTCCCAGCCCTACCGCGGCCTGGGCTTCCGCGACATCGAGGCCGAGGACCGGGGCGAGAAGTTCACGATCACCGAGCTCCCGGTCGGGAGGGCCTGAAGCCATGGACGAGCAAAGACGCATCGTGATGGCCGCCGGCCTCCTCTCGCTCGCGCTGGGCACGAGGGCCCTCGCGCAGGCGCAGCCGCGCACCATCAAGGTGAGCGCCAAGCGCTTCACCTTCACCCCTTCGGAGATCGCGCTGAAGAAGGGCGAGCCCGTGGTCCTGGAGCTCACCACCGAGGACATCTTCATGGGCTTCAACCTGCCGGATTTCGGCGTGCGAAGCGACATCGTCCCGGGCAAGACCACGAAGGTGTCGTTCACCCCGGACAAGGCGGGCACGTTCGTCTTCCTCTGCGACGTCTTCTGCGGCGACGGCCACGAGACCATGAACGGGCGGATGGTCGTGACATGAGTTGAAACAGCGGCTTGCCTGCCGGCAGGCAACTTCCGGGCCCGTGGCGTAGTCTGACGGACACGGAGGTACTTCCCATGCGCTTTCTATTCCTGGCACTGTGGCTCGCGCTGGCGGGCATCACGCCTGCCGCCGCGCAGTTGAGCTTCGGTTTCTCCTCGGGCGGGGTAAGCATCGGCGTGAACGTGCCGGTATACCCGCGCCTCGTGGCCGTCCCCGGATATCCGGTCTACTACGCACCCGACCTCGGCACGAACTACTTCTTCTACGACGGGCTCTACTGGGTGTTCCAGGATGGCGATTGGTACGAGAGCTCGTGGTACAACGGCCCGTGGGAGCTCGTCCCGCCGGACTCGGTGCCGCTCTTCCTGCTGCGGGTCCCCGTCCGCTACTACCGCCACCCGCCGGCCTTCTTCCACGGCTGGGCTGCCAGCGCGGCGCCGCGCTGGGACGAGCACTGGGGCCGCGACTGGTCCGAGCACCATCGCGACTGGAACCAGTGGGATCGCAAGCGCGTGCCGGCGCGGGCGCCGCTTCCGACGTATCAGCGGCAGTACACGGGCGATCGCTATCCGAGGAACGCCGAGCAGGCGGCGCAGCACGACCGCAGCTATCGCTACCAGCCGCGCGACAGCGTGGTCCGCGAGCACTGGCAGCGACCGCAGGCCGCGAGCCAGCCGCAGCAGGCGCAGCAGGTGCAGGCTCGAGAGCCGCGCCAGGCTCCGCAGGCACGCGAGCAACGCCAGGCCCCGCAGGCAAGCGAGCAGCGCCAGGCCCCGCAGGCGCGCGAGCAACGTCAGTCCCCTCAGGCCCGCGAGCAGCGTCAGCCGCCGCAGGCGCGCGAGCAGCATCCGGCGCCGCAGGCAAGCGAGCAGCGCCAGGCTCCGCAGGCGCGCGAGCAACAGGCTCCGCGCAAGCCGGAGGCCGAGCGCGAGAAGGGCCGCGATGACGGCCACGGAGAGAACGACAACCGCCGCGGCAGCGGTCCCGGGGACACCGGGGGCGGCTGAAGCGGCATCCCAGCGACTACGCGAGGAGATTTCCATGCGCGCTCTGTTCATCGCACTCTGGCTTGCGCTGGCGGGCATCACACCCGCCGCGGCGCAATTGAGCTTCGGCTTTTCCTCGCCCGGCGTGAGCATCGGCATCAACGTGCCGACCTATCCACGCCTTGTGCGCGTCCCCGGCTATCCGGTGTATTACGCGCCCGGGCTTCCCGCGAACTACTTCTTCTACGACGGCCTCTACTGGGTGTTCCGGGACGGCGAGTGGTATGCGAGCGACTGGTACAACGGCCCGTGGGAGCTGGTGCCGCCGGATTCGGTGCCGCTCTACGTGCTGCGCGTGCCCGTGCGCTATTACCGCCGTCCCCCGGCGTTCTTCCACGGATGGGCGCTCAACGGCCCGCCGCGCTGGGGCGAGCACTGGGGACGCGATTGGGCGGACCACCATCGGGACTGGAACCGGTGGGACCGGTCGCGCGTGCCCGGGGCCGCGCCGCTTCCGTCGTACCAGCGCCGCTTTTCCGGCGATCGCTATCCGGGCCGCGAGGAGCAGGTCCGCCAGCGCGAGCGCAACTACAGCTACCAGCCGCGCGACAGCGTCGTGCGCGAGCACGCGCAACGCTTCCAGCAGCAGGCACCCCAGGGACGCGAGCCGCGCGCGGAGACCGCCCGCCGCTACAACGAGCAGGGCCGCGAGCAGGCGGAGCGCCGCGGAGAGCCGGCGCCGCGGCCGGTCTCGCCGCGCGAGATCAACCAGAGCGGGGCGCCGCGGCGCGGAGAGCCGGTGAGCGGGCCGTTCAACAAGCGGGAGCAGGAAGACCGCGACCGCCGGCGCGGAAGCGGGCCGGCCGACACGGGCGGCGGCTGACGTTCAGAGCTTCGGGATGCGCAGCGTCTTGCTCACCATGAGCGTCCCGGAGAGCGCGAAGAGCAGCACCAGGGGATGGAGCGTCCAACCGCCGGCGCTCCACGCCCCGCCATAGATCTCGTCGCCGATGCGGCCCCGCCAGGCCGCGAATGCGAGGACACCCGTGAGCAGAACGCTCGTGGGGATCGGCGTTCCCTCGAAGTAGCGCACCTTGTCGCCGCCTTCCGCGAGGGCTTCGGCCGTCACGTTGTAGCGCGCGAGGCGGCTCACGCCGCAGCACACGAAGTACGTGAGGACGACCCAGTCCCAGGCGCCGTCCAGTCCCGCCGCGAAGCCGAGCGCCGCGGGTGCCACGCCGAACGAGATCACGTCCGCCAGCGAATCGAGCTCGCGGCCGAGGATCGAATGCTGGTGGCGCATGCGTGCGATGCGCCCGTCCAGCACGTCGAAGACGAAGGCCGCGGGCGCCATGGCGCAGGCGACGAGGAAGACCCCCGTCGACGCGGAAGCGATATGACGCATCGCGAGGAACACGCCCGCCATGCCGCACGCGGCGTTCGCCAGCGTGAAGAAATCCGCGAGGTGGAAGTCGCGGAGCATCGAGAAGTGTCGCTTCATGCCGTGCACCCGTGGCTGGGGACCTCGATTCTGGTGCAAAGCCAGCGCGCGCTATGTAGGACGAATCCTACGCCACGGGGTCCGTCCGGCGAACGGCGCAGGCCCTGAAACATTGGTGTGGGAGGCCAGTCGTAAACCCATGGCGGCGAAACGCCGCCGCATCCGCCAAAAGGAGACGACGATGAAAGTGAGCGAAGTGATGACCCGCGACGTGAAGCTGGTTTCGCCGGAGCAGTCGATCTGCGACGCGGCGAAGGTGATGGCGGAATGCGACGCGGGAGCGCTGCCGGTGGGCGAGAACGACCGGCTCGTGGGCGTCATCACGGACCGCGACATCGCGATCCGCGCGGTGGGGGAGCACAAGTCGCCGGACACGCCCGTGCGCGAGGTGATGACCCCGCAGGTGCTCTATTGCTTCGAGGACGAGACCGTCGAGCACGTCGCCGAGAACATGGGCGAGAAGCAGGTCCGGCGCCTGCCCGTCCTCACGCGCGACAAGCGGCTGGTGGGCATCGTCTCGATCGGCGACGTCTCGCGGAAGGCGAAGCCCAATACCGCGGGCAAGGCCGTCGCCGCGATCTCGCAACCGGGGGGCGAGCACTCGCAGTCCTTGCATTAGGAAACCGGGGACAGACCCCGATTTCCATTAGGAGGAACAGATGCGGTCCCTCCTAAAGTAAATCGGGGTCTGTCCCCAAGCGCGGCCGGCCGAAGAGCTCCAGCCCCACCGCGGTGCCGAAGCCCCAGGCGGCGTTGGCGAACATCGCCGCGGCCATCGCCATCGGGACGCCGCCCGCCGCGATCGGCTGCCCCTTGATCGGCGCCACCACGAACCACGCCACGATCGAGAGCACGAACGCGCCGAACACAATTCCGGCGAGGACCAGCGCGCCGCCCCAAAGCGGCATGAAGAACGCGGCGAAGACGAGCCCCCACACGCCGCCCCAGAACGCGAGCGACCAGATGCCCGGGATCCCCAAAGGCGCCGTGGCGGTGGTCGAATAGAGCGGCCGGTGCGTGAAGTCGAGCAGGTTCATGAGCGCAAGCGCGCCCTGGTGGAAGATCAGCACCGAGAGCGCGCCCACGATGAACCCCGTGAGGAGCCAGCGCCCCGTGGGGGTCACCTCGGCGGGGTGGTACCGCAACATGTACGTTTCCATGGAATGCCTCCTACAGCAGAGTGGCTGAAGGATGGACTCGCCGGGCGGCGGCCGGGTTCTTGGAGGGCGCAGCCCGTTCGGCCCACGTCGCATATACTCGCGCCACGCCGCACCGGGGGACCCCATGGCCGCAACGAGCCCGACGATCGACGATGCCGCGCCGCGCGAGCGCCAGCCGCGCGCGCTCTCCACCATCTTCTTCACCGAGATGTGGGAGCGCTTCAGCTACTACGGCATGCGGGCGCTGCTGGTGCTCTACCTCGTGCACGCCCTGGGCTACCAACGCGCGGACGCGCTCGAGCTCTACGCGGTCTACACCGCGCTGGTCTACCTCTCCCCGCTCATCGGCGGCTACCTCGCCGACCGCTACCTCGGCACGCGCAAGGCCATCCTCATCGGCGGCATCACGATGGCGCTCGGCCAC
>DATAMY010000002.1:0-7513 GCA_036266535.1 Usitatibacter sp.
GCCGCACGCTCACGATCACGTATTGATCGCTTCTCGGTTCGCGCCTTCGCGCGGCAGCACCATCGGCTGATGGCGCAGGGGTGACACCGGGGGCGAGCAGCGATCGTCCTGCCACGCGAAGAAGTGAAGAGGGCCCGTCGACAGACGGGCCCTTTGTCTTGATGTCGCTAGGGTCTTGGGGACCTCGAAAGAAGCTCCGCATTCTGGGCGATCAGCTTGTCGAGTCGCCTGTTCGTGCCCATGATCAGAAAGGGCATGAGAATCCACAAGATGGCAACCACGATCCCGACGAGGAACAAAACCAGCGACACGCCAGCCATTGCGCCCATAGGTCCTCCCTTTTCTTAAGGTGGTGCCGGGAGAGGGAATCGAACCCTCATGGTGTTGCCACCGCGGGATTTTGAGTCCCGTGCGTCTACCAATTCCGCCATCCCGGCCGCTTTGCCAAACTGCTTGGCGGTGTTGAGCGGCGCGAGTCCGCTCCAACACCGTTCCCGGTGTCGTCCGGGCCCCGCTTCGCTCAAATTATAATCGCTCGAATGCAGCTCTCCGATTTCGACTACGACCTTCCCCCCGATCTCATCGCGCAGCATCCGGCCGCCGAGCGCACCGCGAGCCGGCTCCTGCATCTGGATGGGCGCACCGGCCGCATGGAGGATCGCGCGTTCCGCGATTTCGTATCGCTCGTCGATGCGAAGGACGTCCTCGTCTTCAACGACACGAAGGTGATCAAGGCGCGGCTGCGGGGGCGGAAGGATTCCGGCGGTGAAGTGGAGGTCCTCGTCGAGCGCATCCTCGACGCCTCGCGCGCGCTCGCGCACGTGCGGGCGAGCAAGGCGCCCAAGCCGGGCCGGCAGATCCTGCTCGCGCGCGGTGGGACGCTCGAGGTGCTGGGCCGCCAGGGCGAGCTCTTCGAGCTCCTCTTTCTCGATGGCCCCGTGCTGGACGTGCTCGACGCCTGGGGCGAGGTCCCGCTGCCGCCATACATCTCGCACACCGCCGAGCCGGACGACGAGCGGCGCTACCAGACGGTCTACGCGCGCGCCCCGGGCGCGGTCGCGGCGCCCACGGCGGGCCTGCATTTCGATGCCGCCACGCTCGACGCGTTGCGCGCAAAGGGTGTCGCGCTCGCGAGCCTCACGCTGCACGTCGGCGCCGGCACGTTCCAGCCGGTGCGGGTCGACGACGTCTCGCAGCACGTCATGCACTCCGAGTGGTACGGGGTGCCCGACGAGACGGTGCAGGCGATCGCCGATGCCCGCTCGCGTGGGGGGCGGGTCGTGGCGGTCGGCACGACGACCCTCCGGGCGCTCGAGTCGGCCGCCGCCGCGGCGGGCAATTTGCAACCGGGGAACGCGGAAACGCGGCTCTTCATCGTGCCGGGCTTCCGCTTCAACGTGGTCGACCGGCTGCTCACCAACTTCCACCTGCCCCGCTCGACGCTCCTCATGCTCGTGAGCGCCTTCGCCGGCACGGACAACATCCGCCGCGCCTACGCCCACGCCGTCGTCGAGCGCTACCGCTTCTTCAGCTACGGCGACGCGATGCTCCTCGAGCGCTAAACCGCGCTAAACCGGGGACAGACCACGTTTTCCAAAGCGCGCAACGGCGCGTTGCAGCCTTTGATAAATGTGGTCTGTCCGCGGTTTAGTAGTACCGCGAGTGGAGCCGATGGCGCAGCTCCACGGCGCTAGGCCGCATCGCGGATGGCGACGCGCGAGGCGCGCAGGGCCTGGACCACGGTGCGCCCGCCGCGCGCGACCACGAGCGTCTCGCCCGCGCCGACGATGTGGTCGTTCCGGTCGCCTTCCTGGGTCACCCAGACCGTTCCGCACCGCGTCGCGATCCGGACGCCCTGCGCGTCGACGAGCGTGAGGACGTCGCCTTCGCCGAGATCGAGGAGCGGGGCCTTCATCGAGAGCACCATGGAGCCTCCTTGCTGAATGATCGCCATGCATGCAAAATCGCCGCATGTCGGAGGCCAGTTTCGCCCAGCGCCGCAGGGGCGGCAAACGAATTCCATGCATCTCTTGCATGCGTGGCAGGAATGCTTAAGGCGCGCCGCGACCTCCCGCCGCTGGACCTCCTCCGGGGATTCGAGGCGGCCGCCCGGAACTTGAGCTTCACCAAGGCCGCGGCGGAGCTCTTCCTCACCCAGTCCGCGGTGAGCCGGCAGATCCAGGCGCTCGAGGAGTTCGTGGGCGTAGCGCTCTTCGAGCGGCGGCACAAGGCGCTCGCCCTCACGGCCGAGGGCGCGGCTTATCTCAGGGCGGTAGGCTCAGCCCTCGATGCGGTGCGGGAAGCGACGCGCGTCGCGCGCGAGTCGCGCACCGGCCACGTGCTCACGGTCACGACGACGATCTCGTTCGCGTCGATCTGGCTCGTCCCGCGGCTCGCGCGCTGGCGGAAGGCCCATCCGGGCGTCGACGTGCGGATCGCCGCGACCCACGAGGTGCTCGACATGGAGCGCGCGGGGATCGACGTCGCGATCCGCGATTGCGCGCTCGACCGCGTCCCGGCCGGCGCGGTGCACCTCGCGAGCGAGCACCTCGCGGCGATCTGCAGCCCGGGTTATCGGGACGAATCGCGCGCCACGGGCCGCTCGCTCCGGAAACCGGGCGAGCTCCGCCATCACGTGCTCCTCGACTTCCACGACCCGGGCGGGCGCTATCCGTGGCTTTCGTGGGCGGCGTGGTTCGAGGCGATGGGCGTGGAGGACTTCATTCCGACCGCGACGGTCGCGTTCGACCAGTACGACCAGGTGATCAACGCGGCGCTCCACGGACAGGGCGTGGCCCTCGGGCGCATGACGCTTTCCGAGCAGTACATCCGCGAGGGCCGGCTCGTGGCGCTCTTCGGGCCGCCGAAGCACGCGGGACGCGGCTTCCATGCGATCTTCTCGCCTCGGGCGAGGGAGCGCGGGGAGGCGCGGGAGTTCGTGGAGTGGCTCCGCGGCGAGATTCGCCGCGAGGCGGGCTAGTTCGCGGCGGCCCTTCGCACGGGCGCGTTCCGCGCGTTGATGCGGGAATTGGCCGAGACGTGCTGGCGGAGGAACTCCATCTGGTCCGCGAGGATCCGGCGGTTGGCGAGGATCAGGAACTCGGCGCGGTTCGGGACGTACGGCGCGTAGAGGAGCTGCATGCGCGACTCCTCAGGCGTGCGGTTGCCCTTCTTCTGGTTGCACGCGCGGCACGCCGTCACAACGTTCATCCACGTGTCGCGCCCGCCGCGGGAGATCGGCAGGATGTGGTCGCACGTGAGGCGGTAGGGCGAGAAGTCGCCGCCGCAGAACGCGCACATGAAGTGGTCGCGGTTGAAGAGCTCGCGGTTGTTGAGCGGGGGGACCTGGTTGAAGCCCTTGATCGCGAGCGCCTTGCCGCGGATCGCGATGATGGAGTTCGCCGTGATGCTCGAGCGCTCCCCGGTGCGGTGCGAACGCCCGCCCCAGATGGTGAACGCTTCGCGGCCCAGCTCCCACGCCACGCGTTCCTTGGCGTAGTACCAGACGGCTTGCTGCCACGTGACCCAGCGGTGCGGGACGCCGTGCTGGTCCAGCGTGAGGATGAGGGGCAGGCTCCGGTTCATGGATAATGCACTCGATACCTGCACCAATTTACCAAATTTCCGCTGCGAGTGCCTGTTTTGAAGGGAGAACCATGAGCCTTGATCGGGTGGATGCCGGGCGGGATCGCGCGAGCGACGTGAACGTGATCGTCGAGATCCCGATGCATTCGGACCCGATCAAGTACGAGGTCGACAAGGAAACCGGGGCCCTCTTCGTGGACCGCTTCGTCTCCACCTCGATGCACTATCCGTGCAACTACGGGTACGTGCCGCAGACGCTCTCGGAGGACGGAGACCCGGTCGACGCGCTCGTCATCACGCCGTTCGCGCTCATGCCGGGCGTGGTCGTGCGCTGCCGCCCGATCGGGCTCCTCAAGATGGCGGACGAGGCCGGCCGCGACACGAAGCTCCTCGCGGTCCCGATCGAGAAGCTCACGCCGCTCTACCGCCACGTCCAGGGCGCCGCCGACCTCCCGGAGCTCACGATCTCGCAGATCGCGCACTTCTTCGCGCACTACAAGGACCTCGAGCCCGGCAAGTGGGTGAAGGTCGAGGGCTGGGGCACGCCGGACGAAGCGCGGCGCGAGATCGAGGCGGGCATCGAGCGCTTCGGCGCGTCCTCTCCCGGGAGGAAGCGGTGAAGCGCGCGATCGCGTTCGGCCTCTTCGCGGCGGCGCTCTCCACGGCGGCCGCGGCGCAGACGCTCTACGCGGTGAGCGTCCGCACCTATTCCGATCCCGGATATTCGGGCGTGGAAGGGAACATCTACGTGGTGGACCCGGCCACCGCGGCGCTCACCCTCCTCACCTCGCTCCACGTGGGCGACACGCCGATCGGCCTGGACGGCCTCGCCATCCACCCGGGGACGGGCGAGTTCTACGGCATCACGGCGCCCACCTCCAAGGCGATCCCCCAATCGCTCGTGCGGGTCGATCCCTCGTCCGGAAACGTCCAGCTGGTCGGAAAGCTCGGCTTCGCGGGCTCGGACATCGCATTCGACGCCGACGGAACGCTCTACATCTGGCTCGCGGACAAGGGCCAGCTCGGCACCGTGAACCTCGAGACGGGCGAGGCGACGCCGCGGGGAAAGCCGCTCCGGCAGGGCGCGTCCAAGGGCGGGCTCGCCCTGATCGGCGGGGGCCGCGCCCTCATCGCCGCGACGGGCGGCGGCGGCACGCTCGATCTCGTCGACCTGGTCACGGGCGGCATCAGCACCGGGCCGCAGCTCACGGGCGCGCCGTTTCCGGACCTCATCAACGGCCTCGCTTACTCGCCCGCCGGCGTGCTCTACGCGGTCAATACGAACTTCGGCGGAACGTCGCGGGCGGACCTGATCACGATCGATCCGGGCAACGGGAAGGTGAACACGATCGGGCCGCTTCCGAACGACACGGACGCACTCGCCTTCGGACCCACCCGGCCGCGCGGCGGCGCTTCGACCAATTTCTTCCGCGACTGGCGTTTCCCGGCGCTGGCACTCCTCCTGGTCGTGGTGGCGGCGCTGATCGTCGTCGCGATGCGCTCCGGCAAGCGCTGATCGCGCTTCACCGCGCCGGAATGCGCGCGCTCGATCGGCGTAGTCCGAGCCACCCGAGCATCCCGAGCGCGAGCCCGATCGCGATCATCCCCGCGAGCTCCATCGGCGGCGGGCGCTCGCCCAGCTGGATCGCGGAGCCCAGCACGGCGATCACGGGGATGCCGAGCGAGTTCAAGCCCGCGATCCCCGCGCTCGTGTTCGCGAGCACGTAGGTCCAGAGCCACCAGCCGATCGCGGTGGCGAAGACGGCCGAGAAGCCGAGCGCCACGGAGAACTCGAGCGTCCAGCGGACCGGAGCGTGCGGATAGGCCCAAGCGAGCGCGGTGAGCCAGGCGGTGCCCACGAGGAGCTGCCAGGCGGTGAAGATGAGCGGATCGGCGCCGGGCGTGGGCCACTTCTTCGAGAGGACGGCGGAGATCGCCCACACCGCCCCCGCGGCCACCGCGAGGAGGCTGCCGCCCAGGCTCGTGAGCCGCCAGGGTGCCACGATGAGGAGGAGGCCCGCGAAAGCGAAGATCACGGCGATCCACTGCGCGCCGCGCATGCGCTCGTGCAGGATGAAGTGCGCGAAGACGATCATCCAGAACGGCATCGTGAAGACGAGCACCGAGGTCTTGCCCGGCCCCGCGTAGAGGAGCGCGAAGTGCGAGAGCGCCACGAAGAGCGCGACCTGCAGCGTGCCGAGGAGCACGGCCATCCGGTAGCGCTCGAGCGCGAGGCGGCGCCGCTGGAGCGCGAGGATCGCGAAGAGGATCGCCGCGGCGATGCCCACGCGCAGCGCCGCGAAGTCGAACGGATGCGCGTAGCGCAGCGCGATCTTCATGAGCACCCACGAATATCCCCAGATCAGCACCATGGCGACGAGGGCCGCGAGCGGGCCCGTGCGCTTCGCGTCCACCCCGTCAGGCCGGGGCGACGGGCTCGCCGGACGCCGTCCCGGCGTACGGGCGCTCGCGCACCTCGAGCGGCGGCCCGTCCGGCGCCTTCCAGCGCAGGTCGTCCGCGTCGAGGCTCTCGATCTGGGCGACCACGAGGAGGTCGAAGCCGCCCCCGGGCGCCGCGGCGACGTTCACGATCGCGCCCACGGCCTGGTCGCCGAAAGCGCCGCTGTAGACGCTCTGCCCCGGAAGCGGCCGCGAGTCGCCCGCGAGGTGTGCCAGCGCCATGCGGCGCTTGAGGATCCCGCGGTAGTGCGTCCGGGCGACGATCTCCTGGCCCGGGTAGCACCCCTTCCTGAAGCTCACGCCGCCCACGAGGTCGAGGTTCGCCATCTGCGGCACGAACGCGTCCTGCGTCGCGGCGCCGATCACGGGGATGCCGGCGTGTACAAGGGACCAGCTCCAGGCATCGGGACCCGCGGGCGTCGCATGCTCCGCGAGCTTTTCCCAGAGCGCCGGCGCGCGCTCGGCGGGAACCAGGATCACGAAGCGCTCCGCATCGAGCGCGATGCAGGTGGCGCCGTCCTTCTCGACCGAGCGCATCGCGTCCGGCGTGAAGCCCCAGTGCCGCGCGACGATCACGCCCGCGGTCTTTCCGGCGAAGGCGAGCCGCTCGATCGAGGCGCTCGCGTCGGCGATCTTCACCTTCGAGCGCAGCACGAACATGCCGAGCCGCTTCGCGATCGCTGGGGCGATCTCCGCGGGCAGGAGGAGGAGGCAGCCTTCGGCGCGCCGCAGCAGGAGGAAAGTCGCGAGGAGCCGGCCCTTGGGCGTGCACCACCCGGTCCACTGCGCCGCCCCCTGCGGGAGCGCCTGCACGTCGTTGGTGACCTGGCCGTGGAGGAACGCCACCGCGTCGTCGCCGGTTACCTCGAGGAGCGCGTTATGGGAGAGGTCGACCAGGACGGCCTGGTCGCGCGCGGCCGCGAGCTCGGCGGCGGGATCGCCGAAATCCGCGACGCCGCCCGCATCGAGGCGCGCGCCGCGGCTCGCGAGAAAGGAGAACCAGGTGGACATGGGAAGGAAGGGGCCGGCCGTGATGTGCCGCTTCCAGTATAGCGGCGCGGCGCTGGTGCTTCCGGCGGGGCTCGCCGCGGCGACGGTGGGGGTGATCGCCGCAAGCCCGGGCCCGGCCGCAGCGCGCGTCGTCGCCGCAGCGGCGGTGATCTGCCTGGGGCTCGCGGCGGCCCGCCGGCTCACGGCGCGCTGGGGTGGCGTCGCACCCCGGGCGATCGCCGTGCGGGTGTCGGGCGAAGTCGCAGTCCAGGATTGCGCCGGCGAATGGGTCCGCGGCGAGCTTCGCGACGGATCGTTCGTCGCACCCTGGCTCACGATCGTCCGCTGGCGGCCGGAGGGGCGGCGGTTCGACCGTACGGTGCTTCTAATGCGGGGCATGGCCCCGGACGACGAGTTTCGGCGCCTGCGTGTTCTGCTTCGGTGGGCTTAGGAGTCACGTTGCAGCCGCGGGTTTTCC
>DATAMY010000003.1:0-7596 GCA_036266535.1 Usitatibacter sp.
CGGGCGCGTCAATTCGACGCCCGGGTATGCGGTGCTCGAGACGAAGTCGGGCCTCTTCACCGACCTGATCATGCGCCAGGACGCAGCGCCCACGAGCAATCCCGATTTCGTGATGGCGATGAAGTACCTCATCGACCGCGAGCAGGCGAAGAACGCCGTGTTCCGCGGCTTCGCGACGGTGGCCAACGACCAGCCGATCCCGCCTTCGCATCGCTATTACTTCGCCGGCCTGCCGCAGCGCCCCTACGACCTCGACAAGGCGAAGTTCCACCTGAAGAAGGCGAATGTCGCCGGCAACGTGCCGATCGTCGCCACGGCCGCGGCCAACGGCTCGATCGACATGGCGGTGCTGATGCAGCAATCGGCGCAGAAGATCGGCTTGAACCTCAGCGTGAACCGCGTGCCCGCCGACGGCTACTGGTCCAACCATTGGATGAAGCACCCGCTCGGTTTTGGCAACATCAACCCCCGCACCAGCGCCGACCAGCTCTTCACGCAGTTCTTCAAGTCGGACGCGCCGTGGAACGAGTCGGGATGGAAGAACGAGCAGTTCGACCAGCTCGTGCTCGCCGCGCGCGCCGAACCCGACGACGCCAAGCGCAAGAAGATGTACGGCGACATGCAGGTGCTGATCCACGAGAAGTGCGGCATCGGCATTCCCGTGTTCATCAGCTTCCTCGACGGCCACAGCACGAAGCTCAAGGGGCTGGGCTCCATTCCCGTCGGCGGCTTCATGGGCTTCATGTTCGCCGAGCACGTCTGGCTCGATGGCTGACAAGGCGCTCGCGGCACGGCTCATCCTGAACCGCCTCGGCGTCGGAGTCCTCACGCTGCTCGTCGTGTCGGCGATCATCTTCACGATCACGAGCCTGTTGCCGGGCGACGCGGCCGAGGAGGCCCTGGGCCAATCGGCCACGCCCGAGACCGTGGCGGCACTGCGCGCACAATACGGGCTCGACAAGCCCGGGCTGGTGCGCTACGCGAATTGGCTGGGCGGGCTCGTCACCGGAAACCTCGGCCAGTCGTTCACCGCGTCGATGCCGGTGTCCGACCTCATTGCGACCCGACTGCCGAAGTCGCTGCTCCTCGCGGCGGTGACCGCGGTCGTGTCGGTCCCCCTCGCGCTCGCCATCGGCATCCTCGCCGCGATGGGGCGCGGCGGTGCCCTCGACCGGGCGCTCAGCCTCGCCACGCTCTCGATGGTCGCCGTCCCCGAGTTCCTGGTGGCGACGATCGCCGTGCTCGTCTTCGCGGTGAAGCTTCGCTGGCTCCCCGCCCTGTCGAACGCCGTCGATATCAAGGACGCGGGGCAATTCTTTCGAACCTACGCGATGCCGGTATTGACGCTCTGCTTCGTGGTGATCGCGCAGATGGCGCGCATGACGCGCGCGGCGGTGCTCGACCAGCTGAGCGCCTCCTACGTGGAGATGGCGGTGCTCAAGGGCGCGAAGCCGGCGCGGGTCGCGCTCAGGCACGCGCTCCCGAACGCCATCGGCCCGATCGCCAACGCGGTGGCATTGAGCCTGTCGTACCTGCTGGGCGGCGTGGTGATCGTCGAGACCATCTTCAACTACCCGGGAATCGCGAGCCTCATGGTCGATGCGGTGACCAACCGCGACATGCCCGTGGTTCAGGCGTGCGCAATGGTCTTTTGCTTCGCGTACCTGCTGCTCGTGCTGGTGGCCGACCTCGTCGCGATCCTTTCCAACCCGAGGCTGCGCCACCGGTGAGCGCCATTCCGGTCGGTCTCGTGAGATCGGGCTGGCGCACCGCCACGTCACTGCCGATTGCCGGTCGCGTGGGGCTCCTGTTCGTCGTGTTCTGGCTCGCGGTCGCGATCTTCGGCCCGTCGATCGCGCCCCACGACGTGGGCGCCGTCGTTTCCCCCGATGCCTTTGCTCCGCTCACCGCCGCCTATCCGCTGGGCACCGACTACCTGGGCCGCGACATGCTGAGCCGCATCCTGCACGCGGCGCGCTTCACGGTCGGGCTCGCGCTCGTCGCCGCGCTCGCCGCGAGCGCGACGGGCACGACGCTCGCGCTCATCGCCGCCACGGCCGGCGGCTGGATCGACGAGGTCATGAGCCGCCTCATGGACGCGTTCATCTCCATCCCGAGCAAGATGCTCGCGCTCGTGATGGTGGCGGCGTTCGGCTCGTCGGCGGGCCTGCTCATCCTCACGGCCGCGCTCAGCTACACGCCCGGCGCGTACCGCATCGCGCGCTCGCTCGCGGTGAACGTGAAGACGCTGGAATACGTCCAGGCGGCACGGGCGCGAGGCGAGCGCCTTGCCTACGTCGCGGGCATGGAGATCCTTCCGAACATGGTGAACCCCATGCTCGCCGACTTCGGCCTGCGCTTCGTGTTCGTCGTGCTGCTGCTTTCGGGAATGAGCTTCCTCGGCCTGGGCGTGCAGCCTCCCGATGCCGACCTCGGCTCGCTCGTGCGCGAGAACATCGGCGGCCTGTTCGAGGGAGCGCCGGCGGTCGTGACACCGGCGATCGCCATCGCGACGCTCACCGTGAGCGTGAACCTCCTCATCGACGCGATCTCGGGCCGGGCGACGCGGGTGGTGGAAAACTGATGGAGCCCCTTGTCCAGGTCGAGGGCCTGCGCGTCATCGCCCGCAAGGACGGCCGCGAGGCGCCGATCGTGAAGGACGTGGGCTTCTCGATCCCGAAGGGCGAGGTGCTCGCGCTCATCGGCGAATCGGGCTCGGGCAAGACCACCATCGCGCTCGCGCTGCTGGGCTACGCGCGCCGCGGCTGCCGCATCGCGGGCGGCTCGATCCGAATCGGCGGCACCAGGGTGCTCGAGCTCACGCCCGGCCAGCTCTACGAGCTGCGCGGGCGCAAGGTGTCGTACATCGCGCAGAGCGCCGCCGCGGCCTTCAACCCGATGAAGACGATCATGGACCAGGTGATCGAGGGCGCGCTGATACACGGCACGTCGACTCGCGCGGAGGCCGAGGCGAAGGCGGTGGATCTATTCGCCGCGCTCGCGCTGCCCGACCCTGAGGGCATCGGGTCCCGCTATCCGCACCAGGTCTCGGGCGGCCAGCTGCAGCGCCTCATGGCGGCGATGGCGCTCATCACGGATCCCGAGCTGGTGGTGCTGGACGAGCCCACCACCGCGCTGGACGTCACCACCCAGATCGAGGTGCTGCGCGCATTCAAGAAAGTCGTCCGCGAGCGCGGCGCCACCGCCGTGTATGTCTCTCACGACCTCGCGGTGGTCGCGCAGATGGCCGACCGGATCCTGGTGCTTTCCGACGGCGAGATGCGCGAGACCGGCGCGACCGCGCAGATCCTCGCGCGCCCGCGCCATCCCTACACGCGCAGCCTCCTCGCCGCGGCCGCTCCCCAGGTACGCGGCGAAGGCGAGCCTCGCGGGGACGCGCCGCTGCTCGAGATCCGCGGCCTCGTTGCCGGTTACGGGCGTCCGGACGCGAGCGGCATGCCCGCTGCGCGAGTGCTCGACAACGTGGACCTCGCGATCGCGCGCGGCAGCACGCTTGGAGTGATCGGCGAGTCCGGGTCGGGAAAGACGACGCTTGCCCGCGTGGTCGCCGGCCTGGTGCCCGCCGCGCGCGGCACCGTGCTCTTCGACGGCAAGCCGCTGCCGACGAACCTCAAGGAACGCACGCGCGAGCAGTTCCGGCGCATCCAGATCGTGTTCCAGAACGCGGACACCGTGCTCAATCCCGCGCACAGCGTGGAGCGCATCCTCGCGCGGCCGCTTGCCTTCTACCACGGCGTGCGCGGCGAGGAAGCGCGAAAGCGCGTCGCGCGCCTGCTGGACCTCGTGAAGCTTCCGGCAGCGCTCGCGGCACGCCGGCCCGCCGAGCTCTCGGGAGGCCAGAAGCAGCGCGTGAACCTCGCGCGCGCCCTCGCCGCGGAGCCGGATCTCGTGCTCTGCGACGAGGTGACCTCCGCGCTCGACACCATCGTGGGCGCGGCGGTGCTCGACCTGCTTGCCGAGCTGCGCCGCGAGCTGGGCGTGTCGCTGATGTTCATCAGCCACGACATCTCGACGGTGCGCGCGGTTTGCGACCAGGTCATGGTGCTGTACTCGGGATGCAAGGTGGACGCGGGCAGCCGCAAGGCGCTCGCATCGCCGCCGTTCCATCCCTACGCGGACCTTCTCATCGCGTCGGTGCCGGAGCTGCGAACGGGGTGGCTCGACGGGTTGCCGGCGCGCCTGGCGGTCGAATCGCCGCCTCCCGGCGCCGAAAAGCCCGCGAGGGGGCTCTGCACGTTCCTCGACCGCTGCCCGGTACGCATCGCCGGCGTTTGCGACCGCGAGCCTCCGCCGCGTCGCGACCTGGGCGGCGGCAAGGAAATCCTGTGCCACCACACTCGCGCCGAGCTCGAGGCGCTGCAGACCGCCTAGCGCACCCTGGGTCTCAGAGCGCGATCAGCACGCTCTTCGACTTGCGGTTCGCGACATAGGCCTCGCGGCCGAGGTCCTTGCCGAGCCCCGAGTGCTTGTAGCCGCCGGTCGGGAGGATGTGGTCGCGCGAGCGGCTGTAGCGGTTGACCCAGACGGTTCCCGCCTGGAGGCGGCGCGAGAGGCGGAGCGCGCGCGACACGTCGGATGTATAGAGCCCGGCCGCAAGGCCATAGGTCGGATGGTCGGCGAGCGCGAGCGCTTCCTCTTCCGTCCTGAACGTCTGCATCGTGAGCACCGGGCCGAAGATCTCCTGCGCGATGGCGGGCGAATCCGCGCGCACGCCCGCGAGGAACGTCGGCTGGTAGAAGTACCCTTCGCGCTTCATCGGCCCGCCGCCGAGGACGGCCTCGGCGCCCGCATCGATGGCCGCGCGCACGATGGCGTCGATGCCGCGCAATTGCCGCTCTGAAATGATCGGGGAGAATTGCGAGCTCTCGTCCCACGTGGGTCCCGCGCGAACGTCCTTCATGCGCGCGATCACCGCGTCGGCGAGGCGGGCGGCCATGCTTTCCTCCACGATCAACCGCGTGCCGGCCACGCAGCCCTGGCCCGCGTTGGCGAGGATGCTGGCGGCGATCGCCTGGGCCGACTTCTCGAGATCCGCGTCGGCGAACACGACCTGCGGGCTCTTGCCGCCGAGCTCCAGCGTGAGCGGCTTGATGCCGGAGCGCGCGATGTCCTCGGCGATCGCCGCGCCCGCGCGCGTGGAACCCGTGAAGCTCACTTTCGCGATGTCCGGGTGGCGGGTGATCGCGCGTCCCGTGGTGAGGCCGTCGCCCAGCACGATGTTGACGAGGCCCGCGGGCACGCCCGCCTTCACCGCGAGCTGCGCGAGATAGACCGCCGAGAAGGGCGTCATCTCCGAGGGCTTCAGCACCACGGCGTTTCCCGCCGCGAGCGCCGGCCCCAGCTTCCAGCCGGTGGTCGAGATCGGCACGTTCCACGGCACGATGGCTCCGACCACGCCGTAGGGCTCCGTGAGGATCATGCCGAAGCTCTTGTCGTCGGTGGGCACGACGTCGCTTCCCTCCTTGTCCGCGAACTCGGCGAAGAACCGGATCTGCTCCGCAGTGACGGGGATGTCGCCCGTGCGAAGCTGCGCCACCGGGCGCGTGGACGACACGGCCTCGATCCTCGCGAGCGTTTCCGCTTCGGTTTCGATCAGGTCCGCCCAAGCCTGCAGGACGCGCGTGCGCTCCCGTGGCCGCACGCCGCCCCAGTTGCTGCTCCTGAGCGCCTGCTTCGCGGTCGCGACGGCCTGGTCGACCACGTCTTCGCCGGCGACGGGGCAGCCCGCATGGAGCTTGCCGTCGGACGGGCGATGCATGTCGATCACCGCCTTGGCCGCGAGCAAGTCGCCGCCGATGAAGTGCCCGGCCGGAAATTCCACGGCATCCGGATCGAAGCTGAAGCTCATGGAATTCCCCGCGACGTGGATGCGGCGGATCCGGGCCTGATGCCCGCGCCGCGCTTGGCAGGCGCTCGCCTGCCCGCCTTCGAGCGCCAGACGATGAGCCCGGTGATGAGCGAGAGCAGCGGCACGCAACCGGCGAACACCAGCAGCACCCGGTAAGCGCCGCCGACCAGCGTTCCGGTGTGCAGCGGATACGTCCACTCGAACATCGCGTTGCCCGGCGGTTGCGCGGTGAGCGGGCTCATGCCCACGACCGTCGCGGACGCGGCATCGAGGTAGATTCGGTTCGCGCCGTGAGTGTCGTTGTCGGCCGGCATGCGCTTCCTGACCACGACGGGCGCATTGCCGTCGCGAAGCATGATGCGGACGACGCGACCGCCCGGGAGTGCGCGATCGGCGGCGGCGACGATCTCGTCGAGGGGTTTTCGCGAATCCACGGCGTTCGAGGAAGCCGGCGGCGGCAGCGGCGACGAGCGGCCGAGCACGCGATTCACGAGCGCGACCGAGGCCTCGTCGAAGGTCATCGTGATGCCGATGATCGCATTGAGGACGAGCAGGAGCGCGAACGCGGCGCCGGCACAGCGGTGCAGGTCGTAGCTCACCGCAAGCCGGTTACCATCCCAGCGCACGCGGAAGGCCTGCTTCAGCTTGCGCGGCCACCACATCACCAACCCGCTCAGTCCGAGGAAAGCGAGAGCGAACCCCGCGATGCCGACCGCGTACTCGCCGGGGGCGCCGAGCATCAGGCGCCGATGCAGCTCGTACAAGGTGGCGAACGGAAGCCATTGGCGCTCGCCGTCGGCCACCACCGTGCCATCGTGCGGATCGACGAAGAGGTAGTGCTCCGTGCCCGCGGCGTGGACGACGACCTGCGCGGCGCGATCGGGGCGCTTCGCCGGAACGATGTCCATCGATCGCGCAGCGGGCTCGAGCCGCTCGGCTGCGGCGAGGATGCGCGCGTACTGCCCGGGCGCCACGGGCGAGCCGGCGACCTTGACCGCCGGCGTGAGGAGCGCGGTGAGCTCCTCGCGGAATACCAGCGCCGCACCGGTGAGCCCCATCGCCACGACCACCGGCCCCAGGCCCAGCGCCACCCAGCGATGGACGCGCGCGAGACCCGGCGATGTCACGCGGCCTCGGCGAAGAACGCCGCGTCGGCGGGCGTGAACGGCAGGCCGAGCGCCTCGGCCACCGCCTGGTTGGTGAGCTTGCCCGCCGCGATGTTCAGGCCGTCGCCGAAGTGCGCGTCCTCGCGCAACGCCCGCTTCCATCCCTTGTCGGCGAGCGCCAGGACGAACGGCAACGTCGCGTTGTTGAGGGCGAGGGTCGACGTGCGCGCCACGGCGCCGGGCATGTTGGCGACGCAGTAGTGGATGATGCCGTCCACCTCGTAGGTAGGATCGTCGTGCGTCGTCGGGCGCGATGTTTCGAAGCAGCCGCCCTGGTCGATGGCGACATCCACGAGGACGGCGCCGCGCTTCATTTGCTTGAGGAACCCGCGGGCCAGCAGCTTGGGCGCCGCCGCGCCCGGCACCAGCACGGCCCCGATGACGAGGTCGGACTCCATCGCCGCCGCCTCGATCGCGGCGCGCGTGGAGTAAACCGTCTTCACCGCGGCGCCGAAACGCGCGTCGATGCGGCGAAGCACTTCCACCGAACGGTCCAGCACGGTCACGTCGGCGCCCAGCCCCACGGCCATCTGCGCGGCATTGATGCCGACCACTCCGCCG
>DATAMY010000004.1:0-5283 GCA_036266535.1 Usitatibacter sp.
ACGCGCTCCATCGAGAACGCGCAGCGCAAGGTCGAGGCGCGCAACTTCGACATCCGCAAGAACCTGCTGGAATTCGACGACGTCGCCAACGACCAGCGCAAGGTGATCTACGCGCAGAGGAACGAGCTGCTCGAGGCGAAGGAGATCTCGGAGACGATCGAGTCGATCCGCCGCGACGTCCTCGCCGCCACGGTCCAGGAGTTCGTGCCGGCCGACAGCGTCGAGGAGCAGTGGGACCTGCCGGGCCTCGAGAAGAAGCTGGAGAGCGACTACTTCCTGAAGGCGCCCGTCGGGCAATGGGCGCGGGACGACGCCGAGATCGACTCGGAGAAGATCGCCGCGCGCCTCACCGAGCAGGCGAAGCGCGACTACGACGCGAAGTTCGCGCCCATCGAGGACGCAGGCGTGGTCCGCAACTACGAGCGCGCCGTGATGCTGCAGTCGATCGACGTGCACTGGCGCGAGCACCTTGCGGCCCTGGACTACCTCCGCCAGGGCATCCACCTGCGCGGCTACGCCCAGAAGCAGCCGAAGCAGGAGTACAAGCGCGAGGCCTTCGAGCTCTTCGGGATGATGCTCGACTCCATCAAGCGCGAGGTCACGCGCCACCTGATGGCGGTGCAGGTCCGCTCGGAGGAGCAGGTGCGGGAGGCCGAGCGCCAGGCCGAGGAAGCGGCGCGCACCCTGAAGAACGTGCAGTACAAGCACGACGACTTCGGCCAGTCCATGGCGGCCGCGGACGAGGCCGCCGCCGGCGAGCCCGCGCCGATGGCGCCCAGCGCCGTCGACCTGGGCTTCGGCGCCACGGGCGAAGCGCAACCCTTCATGCGCTCGACGCAGAAGGTGGGGCGCAACGACCCCTGCCCGTGCGGATCGGGCAAGAAGTTCAAGCAGTGCCACGGGAAGCTCGCCTAGCGGCGCTGCGGTAGAATTGCGGCCGTCCCCATGGCCGTCAACCTCGAGCCCCCGCGCCCCGAGCATCTCCTCACGATCGCCGGCGTTCGGCTCGGCATCGCCCGCGCGGGTATCCGCAAGCCCAACCGGAAGGACCTGCTGGTCGTCGCCCTCGACGAGGGCACGCGGGTCGCGGGCGTCTTCACCCGCAACCGCTTCGCCGCCGCTCCCGTCCAGGTCTGCCGCGAGCACCTCGCCTCGAGGCAGGGCGTGCGCGCCATCGTCGTGAACACGGGCGTGGCCAACGCCGGGACGGGCGAGCCGGGGCTCGCGGCCGCGCGAGAGACGTGCGCGGCGGTCGCCCGCCAGCTCGGCATCGCCCCCGTCCAGGTCCTGCCGCTCTCCACCGGCGTGATCATGGAGGCGCTTCCGGTCGAGCGCCTCGTCGCGGGAATTCCCGCCGCGCACGCCGACCTCGCACCGGGCAACTGGGCCGGGGCCGCCGAGGCGATCATGACCACGGATACCGTGCCCAAGGCGGTCTCGCGCCAGGTGGTGATCGACGGGCGCACGGTCACCGTGACCGGCATCTCCAAGGGCGCGGGAATGATCCAGCCCAACATGGCGACGATGCTGGGCCTCATCGCGACCGATGCGTGCGTGGGCGGCGACGCCCTGCAGTACCTCGCGCGCCGGGTGGCCAACCGCTCCTTCAATGCGATCACCGTGGACGGCGACACGTCCACCAACGACACGCTGCTCCTCGCGGCGACGGGCCAGGCCGGCAACCCGGAGATCGTGGGCGAGGGCACCGCCGAGTTCGGCATGCTCTCGGAAGCGATGATCGAGGTCGCGCAGATCCTCGCGCAGGCGATCGTGCGCGACGGCGAGGGCGCCACCAAGTTCATCACCATCACCGTGGACGAGGGCGAGAGCGTCTCCGAATGCTTCCGCGTGGCCAAGTCCATCGCCCACTCGCCGCTCGTGAAGACGGCGTTCTTCGCCTCCGACCCGAACCTCGGGCGCATCCTCGCGGCCATCGGCAACGCGGGCGTCGCGGACCTGGAACCCGATCGCGTGGGGCTCGAGCTGGGCGGGGTCGTCGTGGTCGTGGACGGCGCGCGGGCGCCCGCCTACACGGAGCAGCAGGGCGCGGCCGCCATGAAGGATGCCGAGATCCGGATGCGGGTCACCCTCGGGCGCGGCGTCGAGACGGCGACCGTCTGGACCTGCGACCTCTCCTACGACTACGTGAAGGTGAACGCCGATTACCGAAGCTGAATCCCATAACTACTAGAGGAGCCAATCCCATGCAGAGCCGGAAGATCGCGTCCCCGTCGAACGGGAACCGCATGCAGCACTACTATTCCAAGCGCGCCCAGGAATACGAGCAGATCTACTACAAGCCCGAGCGGCAGCAGGAGCTCGAATGGCTCCGGGAGCGCGTTCCGCGCCAGTTCAAGGGGCGCACCGTGCTCGAGGTCGCGTGCGGCACTGGCTACTGGACGCAGTTCATCGCGCGCGGCGCGAAGAAGGTCTACGCGTGCGACATCAACGAGCCGGTGCTCGAGATCGCGCGCGAGAAGCCGATCCCGAAGGGCAAGGCCGAGTTCTTCAAGGCCGACGCGATCACGCTGGAAGGCGTGCCCCACGGCTGCGACGCCGCCTTCGCGGGCTTCTGGTGGTCCCACGTCAAGAAGAGCGGCATCGCGCAGTTCGTGGCCCACCTCTCGGGGGTGCTCGCGCCCGGGGCCGTGGTCGGCATCCTCGACAACCAGTACGCCGAGGGGAGCTCCACGCCGGTGTCGCGCCGCGACCCCGAGGGCAACACCTACCAGATGCGCAAGCTCGCGAGCGGCGAGGAGTACGAGGTGCTGAAGAACTTCCCGACGCCCGGGGAGCTGCGCGACGCCGTGCAGGCCGTGGCGCGCGAGGCGCACCTCGAGGCGCTGCAGTACTACTGGTTCCTCTCCTTCCGCCTGAAATGAGCGACGACTGGAAGCCCCTCGCCCGGCGCCTCGAGGATCTCCTCGGGCGCATCGAGCGGCTGCTGCCGCCCGCCGCGGGCGAGCCCGACTGGAAGGCGCATGCGTTCCGGTGGCGCAAGAGCGCGCGCGGCGGCTACCTCGAGGCGGTGCGCCATCCGCACGCCATCCGCTTCGACGACCTGAAGGACGTGGACGAGCAGAAGAGGCGCCTGCGGGGGAACACGGCGCAATTCGTGGCCGGGCGCCCCGCGAACAACGTGCTCCTCACCGGGGCGCGCGGCACGGGCAAGAGCTCGCTCGTGAAGGCGGCGCTGAACGAGTTCGCCGGGCGGGGCCTGAGGCTCATCGAGGTGGACAAGCGCGACCTCGTGGACCTTCCCGACATCGTGGACATCGTCGGCGACCGCGACGAGCGCTTCTTGATCTTCTGCGACGACCTCTCGTTCGAGGCCTCCGACCCCGGCTTCAAGTCGCTCAAGGTCGCGCTGGACGGATCCATCGCCGGCTCCGCGGAGAACGTCCTCATCTACGCCACCAGCAACCGCCGTCACCTCATGCCCGAGTTCATGGACGAGAACCTCGAGGCGAAGCACGTCGATGGCGAGATCCACCCGGGCGAGACCACCGAAGAGAAGATCTCGCTCTCGGAGCGCTTCGGCCTGTGGCTCTCGTTCTATCCGTTCGACCAGGACCAGTACCTGGAGATCGCCTCGCACTGGGTCACGACGCTGGGCGGCAAGGCGGGCGAGGACTGCCGCAGGGCCGCGCTCGCCTGGGCGCTCGAGCGCGGCTCGCGCAGCGGCCGCGTCGCCTGGCAGTTCGCGCGCGACTGGGTCGGCAAGCCCAGGCGCAAGTGACCCGGATCACCGAGGTCGCCGCGGCCGTCATCGAGCGGCCCGACGGCGAATTCCTCCTCGCCCAGCGGCCCGCGGGCAAGCCCTATCCCGGCTACTGGGAATTCCCGGGGGGGAAGATCGAGGCCGGCGAGGAGCCGCGCGCCGCGCTCGCGCGCGAGCTGCGCGAGGAGCTGGGCATCGAGGTGCGCGAGGCGTCCCCGTGGATCACCCGCGTGTACGCCTACACCCATGCGACGGTGCGCCTGCATTTCTTCCGGGTGACCCGCTGGGACGGCGAGCCGCGGCCCCTCGAGGACCAGGACATCCGCTGGCAACGCGTGGAGCGCACCGACGTGGCCCCGATGCTCCCGGCGAACGCGCCCGTGCTCGCCGCGCTCGCGCTCCCGCGCGTGATGATCGTCTCCGACGCGGCTTCCATGGGCATCGAGGAATGGGTGCGCGCGCTGGAAGAGCGCGCGCAGCGCGAGCCGCTCCTCGTGCAGGTCCGCGAGAAGGCAATGGGCTTCCACGCGCTCCAGCACCTCGTCTCGCGTGCGTTGGTGCGAACGAGCCCGTGGCGCTCGCGCATCGTGCTGAACAGCGATTGCCGGCGCCTGCCGCAGTGCGACGGCCTGCACCTCACGGCCGCGGCGCTCAAGGCGGCACCCGCGCGCCCCGCGGGCTCGCTCGTGGGCGCCTCGTGCCACGACGCGGCCGAGCTCGATCGTGCCGCCGCGCTGGGCCTCGACTACGCCGTGCTGGGACCCGTGAAGCCCACCGCGTCGCACCCCCATGCGAAGCCGCTCGGCTGGGCGGGGTTCGAGGCGCTCGCGCGCGCCCGGCCCATGCCGGTCTACGCGATTGGCGGGCTCGTGCGCGGCGACCTGGAGGAAGCGGCGCGCCATGGCGCGCACGGCGTGGCGCTCCTGGGCGCGGCCTTCCGCTAGCTAGAGAAGGGGCGCGAGGTCGAGCTCGGCGGCGAGCGCGGCCGGGTCAACGCCCGGGCGATACGGCAGGCGTCCCAGGAGCGGGGCGCGCAGCCGCTCGCGAAGCGCCGCGACGTTTTCGTCGGCCACGTCCATGCCCGGGTCGATCGTGTTGGCGATCCAGCCGGCGAAGGCAAGGCCGCTTTCGGCGATGGCGTGCTGGGTGAGGAGCGCATGGTTGAGGCAGCCCAGCCGCATGCCCACCACCAACACCACGGGCAATCCGAACGCGCGCGCGAGGTCGATGGTATCGAGCGACGGGCCGAGCGGCACGGCGAATCCCCCGATACCCTCGACCACGATGAAATCGGCGCCCGCGGCGAGCGCGGCCAATGCCCGCTCGAGCGACGCCACGTCGATTCGCCGGCCCTCACGCGCGGCAGCGATGTGGGGCGCGATCGGCTCGCGCAGCAGCACGGGCGTCACTTCTCTTTTCCGCGACGCATCGATCGCGGCCGCGCGCATCAGCGCGAGCGTGTCCTCGTCCGATCCGGCGGCGACGGGCTTCATGGGCACGACGGCGATCCCCCGCGCGGCGAGCGCGTGGATGAGGACGCACGCGGCGAAGGTCTTGCCGGC
>DATAMY010000005.1:0-5061 GCA_036266535.1 Usitatibacter sp.
ATGCTCTACGGATCGTACCGACCCAAATGGCTCAATTGCGTGGTGGGCGACGAGACGATCCGCGCCCTCTGCTTCACCGTGAATCGCCGCTGCACCGGCTACACGGGCGCGATCCCCGAGGAAGTCATGGTGGAAGCGATCGCGAGCGCCGCCGGGCGCTACGGCCCCGCGTGCGAGTACCTGTTCCGGACCACGGAGACGCTGCATGAGCACGGCATCCGCGACGCGCGCGTGGAGCAGCTCGCCGCGCTCGTGAAGCAGCGGATTCACTCCGCGGCGCGCGTCCAGATCGAGCGGTAGACGCGCCAGCCGCCGTCGGCCTGGCGGCGCAGGATCCTCATCACGTGGAACGCGGAGCGCGCGACCTCGCCCGTGGCGATCTCGCGCATCGTCCCGCGGATCGAGCCCCACTCGTACGCGTAGTCGCCGAGGACCTTCACTTCCTGGAAGCGAAGCTCGTAGTCCAGCACGTCGTGGGTGCGGGGCGCCCGCGCCATCGCCCCGAAGGCCGCGTCCAGCTCCGCGCGCCCGCGCTGCGCCCAGGAATCGGGCGCGAGGATCACGGCATCGTCGTCCACCATGCCGCGCAGCGCCGCGAAGTCGCCGCGCCGGGCGGCGGCCATGTCGCGCTGGTGCAGCTCCTCGATCCCGGCGAGGTCTTCCTCGAGGCTCATGCCCGCGGCGGCGCGAAGCCGCGCCGGCGCATGAGCGCGTCGATCTTCGCGTCGCGGCCGCGGAAGGCGCGGTAGCCCTCCCCCGGATCCACGGTGTTGCCCGCGGAGAACACATGGTCGCGAAGGCGCCGGGCCACGGCCTTGTCGTAGGCGCCGCCCGCCTCGGTGAATGCCTCGAAGGCGTCGGCGGAGAGCGTGTCCGCCCAGAGGTAGCTGTAGTAGCCGGCCGAGTACGCGTCGCTCGAGAAGAGGTGCCCGAAATGCGGCAGCCGATGGCGCATCACCATCTGCCTCGGCATGCCCAGGGCCTCGAGCGTCTCGCGCTCGAAGGCGTCGATGTCGCGGACCTTGTCGGGATCGAGGTGCATGCGCATGTCCACGAGCGCGGACGAGAGGTACTCGACGTTCTCGAAGCCCTTGTTGAAGCGGGAGGCGCGCTCGATCTTCTTCACCAGGTCGGCCGGGATCGGCTTCCCGGTCCGGCAATGGCGCGCGTAGCGGTCCAGCACCTCGGGGGTCGCGAGCCAGTGCTCGATCAGCTGCGAGGGGAATTCGACGTAGTCGCGATCGACGTTCGTCCCGGAGAGCGACGGGTAGGTCACGCTCGAGCTGATGCCGTGCAGCGCGTGGCCGAACTCGTGGAAGAGCGTCACCGCATCGTCCCAGCTCACGAGGATCGGCTCGCCGGCCCTGCCCTTCACGAAGTTGCAGTTGTTCGAGACGATCGTGGTGACCTCGCCGTCCAGCCGCTCCTGCGCGCGGTAGGCGTTCATCCACGCCCCCGAGGCCTTGCCCGGCCGCGCGTACGGATCGAAGTAGAAGAGCGCGACGTGGCGGCCGTTCTCGCCCGTGACCTCCCAGACGCGCACGTCGGGGTGGTAGACCGGGACGCCGGGCGCCGCCCTGAAGCGAAGGCCGAGCAGCTCGCCCGCCACCCAGAACATCGCCTCGCGCAGGTTCTCGAGCTGCAGGTACGGCATCACCTCGTTGTCGTCGATGTCGTACCTCGCCTTGCGCACCTTCTCGGCGTAGAAGCGGTAGTCCCACGGCTCGATCGAGATGCCGGCCCCTTCGCGATCGGCGATGGCCTGCATGTCGGCGACCTCCTCGGCGACGCGCCCCACGGCGGGCTTCCACACCGCCTCCATGAGCTGCAGGGCGCGCTCCGGGGTCTTCGCCATGCTCATCTCGACGCGCCAATGGGCGTGGCTCTCGTAGCCCAGCAGCCTCGCGCGCGCGGCCCGCAGCCTCACGATGCGCGCGATGATGTCCTTGTTGTCGCTGCCGTCGCCGTTGTCTCCGCGGCCCACGAACGCGCGCCACACGCGCTCGCGAAGGTCGCGGCGCTGCGAATAGGCGAGGAAGGGTTCCACGCTCGAGCGGGTGTTGAGGACGGCATAGCCATCCGGGTCGCCGCGCTCCGCGGCCGCCTGCTTCGCCGCCTCGGCGAGCGAGTCCGGCAGGCCCGCGAGGTCCTCGCGCGCCAGCACGATCGCCGTCTTCTCGTCGGCGAGGACGTTCTGGCTGAACGACGTGTAGAGGGAGGCGAGCTGCTGGTTGATGTCCGAGAGCTCCTTCTTCGCCGCGGCATCCAGGCGCGCGCCGCCGCGGGCGAAGTCCTGGTAGCGCAGCCACGCGAGCCGGCGCTGCTCGGGCGTGAGCCCGGAGCGCTCGCGGGCCTCGTAGACCTGCTCGATCCTGCGGAAGAGCCGCTCGTCCTGCACGATGCGGTCGCGATGGGCGGCCAGCTTCGGCTCGATCTCGCGCTCCACCGCCTGGAATTCGTCCGTGCTCATGGTGCCGGCGAACACGTTGTACACGCGCTCGACGCGGTCCAGCGTGCGCCCGCTGCGCTCGAGCGCTACCAGCGTGTTCCCGAAATCCGGCGCCGCGGGGTTGGACGCGATCGCATCGACCTGCGCCAGCTCCTCGGCCATCGCGACCTCGAAGGCGGGCTTGAAATGCCCGGCCTCGACCTGGTCGAAGGGCGGGACGCCGCCGAAGGGTCCGCTCCAGCCGGCGATGAGGGGGTTCGACATTCGGCCTCCTAGACTCTCGCGCGAGGATCCTTTTGGGCCAGGCGCGACAACAGGTAATCGACCTCGGCGCGCGCCGCGGGTGTGAGCGCGGCGCCGGGCTTGCGAAGTGTATCCGAGGCGATGATGCCGCGGCGCATCATCACGTGCTTGCGCACCGCGAGCCCGGGCCCGGGCTGCTGCTCGTAGCGGATGAGCGGCAGGTGGGCATCGAAGAGGTCGTGCGCCTCGTCGCGCTTGCCCTGCGAGGAGAGGCGCACCACGTCGACCAGCATGTCCGGGAAGCAATAGCCGGTGTTCGCCCCGTCGGCGCCGCGCTCCATCTCGAAATCCAGGAAGAGCGCGTTGTTCCCCACGAGGATGGGGAGCCGGCGCATGGAGCCGTCCTTCTCCCACGCGCGCAGCTGCGAGATCTTTTCCAGCCCCGGCCAGTCCTCGTGCTTGAGGAACCAGCACGCGGGGTTCTCGGCGTGGATGCGGCGGATCACCGCGGGCGTCATCTGCACCGCGAAGGTGAGCGGGTAGTCCTGGATCACGAAGGGGACGTCCGGGCCGATCGCCTCCGAGGCCTGGCGGTAGTACTGCGCGATCGAATCGTCGGTGCGCAGCGTGTTGGGCGGGGCGATCATCACGCCCGCGGCGCCCGCGGCCATCACGTCCTGCGTGAGCGTGCGCATCGGCGCGAAGCCGGGCGCGGACACGCCGACCACGACCGGGAGCTTGGTGCGCGCGAGGACCCGCTTCACGATCGAGACCGATTCCGCGTGGTCCATCTTCGGCGCTTCGCCGAGCTGCCCCAGCACGGTCATCCCCGTGGCGCCCGCCTCCACGAAGAAATCCGTCATGCGGTCCACGGACGACTCGTCGATGCGCCCGTCCGGATGGAACGGGGTCGGCGCGATGACGTAAACCCCTCTTGCGTCGATCACGCCTTACGCCTTGGTCTTTTCGTAGCGCGCCTTGTTCTCGGCATTGGGCGGATAGAGCCCCGGCAGCGAGGCTCCCCTCTCCACTTCCGACATGATCCAGCCCTCCAGGCGCTCCTGCTCGGGCGCCTCGGCCACGATCTCGCCGATCTTCGCGGCCGGGATCAGCACGGCGCCATCGTCGTCCACGGCGACCCAATCGTCGGGGAACACCGCCACGCCACCGCAACCGATGGGCTCGCCCCAGTTCACGAACGTGAGGCCGGCCACCGAGGGCGGGGCGGCCGCGCCCTGGCACCACACCGGAAGGCCGGTGGCGCGCACGCCCGCCACGTCGCGAACGACGCCGTCGGTGACGAGCGCCGCCACGCCGCGCCTGGCGATGCGTGCGCAAAGGATGTCGCCGAAGATCCCCGCGTCGGTCACCCCCATGGCGTCGGCCACCGCGATGCAGCCCTCGGGCATCGCCTCGATCGCCGCGCGCGTGGAGATGGGCTTGGCCCACGACTCCGGGGTCGCGAGGTCCTCGCGCGCCGGCACGAAGCGCAGCGTGAAGGCCTTGCCCACGAGCCGCGGCTGGCCGGGATTGAGCGGGCGCGTCCCGCGCATCCAGACGTTGCGCAGGCCCTTCTTCAGCAGGATCGTGGTGATCGTGGCGGTCGTCACTCGCGAGAGCGTCGCCGCGATTTCCCTGTCGCTTGGCATGGATGGCATTCCCGGACGGCGCGAGGCCCGCGCCCGAACGCCGATTTTACGCGAGGCGCGCCAGGAATTTGCGCACGCGGGCGGCGTTGGCCCCGACGTCGCTCTCCCCCACGCGCGAGGCGCTGCGCACGTCCACGCGGCTGCCGCCCGATGGCTCCGCCCGCACGCGCACCACGATGTCGTCCTTGAAGCCGAACCACGTCGTCGTATCGGTCGCCTCGAGGCGGCCGGCGGCAGTGTCCGATGCGGCGACTTCCCAGCCGAGCGCGCGCGCCGCGTCGATCGCGCGCTGCATGGCCTGCGCGGGATCGGCCTTCACGATCGCGGACTTGATGTCCGGATAGCCCTTCTGCTGCTGGGCGGCGATGCCGGCGCCCCCATAGTCGGCCCCATTGGGCGAGGCGGAGCGCACAGGCAGCAGCGACACGAAACGCGGAGGATCGAAGGGGTCGGTCGTGATGTCGTGGATCGGCGGCACGGACTTCGCCTTCTCAAGGAGGAGGATCGGGGGCGCGGCCGCGACGATGCCGGCGCACAGTGCTGCGACCGCCATCCATGCGCCGGGCCGCCACCGCGGCACCGCCGCGGCGAGCGCCAGCGCTAGGCCAAGCCCCGCAGCCGCGAGGCCGGCGTACGCGGCCCAGCTGTAGATTCGCAGTCCCTGCTCCCAGCTCCAGAGGTTGGCGCGAGTGGCAGGGCCCGAGGCGAGGAGGAGAACCA
>DATAMY010000006.1:0-18993 GCA_036266535.1 Usitatibacter sp.
GGCCATGGCGGTTCGGTCGCGGGTCGAGCCCACGATCATACCGTCCGAGCCTTGCGCCTCCTAGGGGGCGGCGAAGCCCCGATCGAGGAAGGCGCGGCGGCCTTCCGGGGAAACGAGGTAGTCCAGGAGCGCCCGGGCCGCCCGGGGGTTCCGGGCGCTCGCGGTGACCGCCCCGGAGTACACCGTGAGCTTCTGGAGCTCCGCAGGGAGCGGGCCGATCACGGTCGCGCCGGGGACGGTCATGAGCTCGGTCGTGTTCTGGAAGCCGATCTCGACCTCGCCGCTCGCCACCTTGTCCGCGACCGAGCCGCCCTTGCCCAGCGTCGCCTTCGCGCGGACCGCCTCGGCGATGCCCAGCCGCGGGAGCACGACCTGGTCGAAATGCTTGCCGCTCGTGCCGACGTTCGGGTCCATGTACGTGACGCTCTTCGCGGCGAGGAGCGTCCGGCGAAGCGCCTCCGGAGTGGAGATGTCCGGGGCGGGCGCGCCCTTGCGCACCGCGGCGGAGAGGCCGACCGCGCCCAGGTCGCGCCGCGTGCCCGCCGCGACGACGCCCGCGCGCTCGAGCTCGGGGAGCGCCTCCGCCGGCACGATGAGGACATCGGCCGCCTCGTGCGCGGCGACGCGCTTGCGGATGTCGCCCATCGGCGCGAACGCCGCCTTCACGCTCTCGCCGCTCGATGCGCGCCAGCGCTCCGCCGCCGCCTCGAACGCGTCGTGGACGGCGCCCGCGCCCAGCACCACGACCTCGGAGGCGCGCGCGGAGCCGCTTGCGATCGCGACGGCGAGCGCTGCGGCGAAAAGGCGGATCGGCATGGCGAATCCTCGCGGCGGGAAGGGCCCCGGACCGGGAACTTAGCACTTGTGGGAAAATCGCGGAATGCGATCCACACGACCTTTCTTCGCCGCGATCTTCCTCGCGTGCGCCGGCCTCCTCGCCTTCGCGATCTACCTGCAGGAGGAAGTGGGCCTCGAGCCCTGTCCCATGTGCATCTTGCAGCGCTACGCCTTCACCGCGCTCGCGGTCGTGGCGCTTCTCGCCGCGCTCCACGGGCCGCGCGGCGCGGCGTTGAAGGCGTACGGCGGCGTCCTCGCGCTGATCGCCGTCGCCGGGGCGGGTGTCGCGATCCGCCAGTCGTACATCCAGCATTACCCGCCCAAGATCAGCTCGTGCGGGACGGATCTCGAGTTCCTCGTGAACACGTTCCCGCTCTCCCAGGCGCTGCCGAAGATCTTCGCGGGCTCCGCGGATTGCGCGATCGTCACGTGGCGCTTCCTGGGCCTTTCGATCGCGGAATGGGCGCTCGTCTGGTTCGTCGTGTTCGCGATCGCCACCGCGTGGTACGCGTTCTTCCGCAAGCCGCGCTGAGCCGCCGCGCGTTCCTGCGGCGCGCGGGCGCGCTCGCCGCCGCCGGTTTCCTGCAGCCGCTCGCGGGCTGCGCCCCGGCGCGCATCCGCTTCCCCGCGTACCCGTTCGCCCTCGGCGTCGCTTCCGGCGCGCCGCGTCCGGACGGCGTGGTCCTCTGGACGCGCCTGGCCCCGCTCCCCCTCGAGGGCGGCGGCATGGAGCCGCGGCCGGTCGCGGTCCGCTGGGAGGTCGCGGCGGACGAAGGCTTCCGGCGCATCGTCCGCACGGGATCCGCCACCGCGCATCCGGAATCCGTCCACTCGGTCCACGTGGAGGTGGAAGGGCTCGAGCCCGCGCGCGAGTACTGGTACCGCTTCCATGCCGGCGGCGAGACGAGCCCCGCCGCGCGCACGCGCACCGCCCCCGCGCCGGGCCGCGGGGACGAGCGACTGCGCGTGGCGCTCGCGAGCTGCCAGCAGTACGAGCAGGGATGGTTCATCGCCCACCGCCATCTCGCCGCCGAAGGCGTGGACGTGGTCGCCTTCGTGGGCGACTACATCTACGAGTCGAGCTGGGGATCGGCGCACGTGCGGCACCATTCGACGGGCGAGCCGCACACGCTGGACGAGTACCGCGTGCGCTACGGCCAGTACAAGACGGACCCGGACCTCCAGCGCGCCCATGCGTGCGCCCCGTGGATCGTCACGTGGGACGACCACGAGGTCGACAACGACTACGCGAACGACCTCTCGGAGGACCTGGACCCGAAGTTCCTCGAGCGCCGCGCCGCGGCCTACCGCGCCTTCCTCGAGCACATGCCGGTGCGCCGCGCCGAGCTCGACCGCGACGGCGGCTACCGGATCTACGGCCGCCACGACTGGGGCTCGCTCGCCGCGCTCACGGTGCTGGACGACCGCCAGTACCGCTCCCACGAGGTGTGCCCGAAGCCCCTGCGCGGCGGCTCGAACGTCGTGGGCCCGGAATGCCCCGAGCGGCTCGATCCGGAGCGCACGATCCTGGGCCGCGAGCAGGAGCGCTGGCTCGCCGACGATCTCGCGAAGCCCGGCGCGACGTGGAACGTGATCGTCCAGCAAACGCTCATGGCGCCCGCGGGCCGGCCCTCGGAGCGCGGCCTCCTCCACTGGACCGACGGTTGGGACGGCTACCCCGAGGCGCGCGCACGGCTCCTGCGCACGATCGCCGAGCGCCGCGTGGGGAATGCCGTAGTGCTGGGCGGCGACGTGCACGCGAACTACGTGGCCGACCTCCACCTCGATCCGGAGCGAATGGACACGCCGATCGTCGCGACCGAGTTCTGCGGCACCTCGATCACGTCGCAGGGCATCCGCCCGGACATCGTGAAGGCGATCGCGGAGGCGAACCCGCATATCCGCTTCGCGGAGTCGACGCTCAGGGGCTACGTCGTGCTGGACTTCGCGCGCGACAAGGCCGAAGCGCGGCTGCGCGTGGTGGAGAGCGTGAAGAAGGAGGATTCGCCCGTCTCGACCCGGGCCACGTTCACGGTCGAGGAAGGCCGGCCCGGCGCGCGGGCCTGAAGCGCGGCGCGGGAACCCGCGCCGCGCGTGCCGCGATTACTTGAGGCCGAGGATTTCCTTCGCCTTCGCGAGGTCCTCCATGGACTCCTTGTGGTTGCCGGCCTTGTGCTCGAGCTCGCCCTTCTTGCGCAGGGCCTTCACCTCGGTCATCTGCGCGGCCGTGAGGTTCGGCTTCTTCGCGAGCGCGGCGTCGATCTCCGCCATGTCCTTCGGGCAGTGGTTGGCGAAGGCGGCGCCGGAGACGAAGAGGAGGGATGCGGCCAGGGTCAGCATGCGTTTCATGGTTTTTTTCCTCGTTGTGGTCGGTTGTGGGCAGGCGGGTGCGGGGCTACGGGGTTGAAACAGCGCGCATCACGCCCTTATTCCTGTGCCGGCATCCAGCTCCCGGAGGTCGGCGACGGGCTCCCCGGCGAGCCGGCCCGCCGCCTCGAGGCGCAGGATGTCCGCGGCCACGTCCGCCGCCGGCCGGAGCGTCCCCTCGGCCTTCATGCGCCGGAATCGCTCGACGTCCGCGAATTGCTCGGGGGAGGCGCCCCGCACGGCGCCCTGCATGCCGGTGTCGATCACGCCGGGCGCGAGGCTCACCACCTCGACCGCATGCCCGCGCGACTGCGCCTCGAGCGCCGCCACGCGGGAAGCCATGTCGAGCCCCGCCTTCGCCGCGCAGTAGGCGCTCCAGCCCGAGATCGGCCGGCGGCCCGCCCCGGACGAAATGTTGATCACCCGGCGGATCGCGACCCCTTCGGTCATGCGCAGGAACCGGCGCATGAGGAGCATGGGCGCCGTGAGGTTCACGGCGATGTTCCGCGCGAGCTCGCCGGGATCGGCCGCATCGAGCGGCGCCACCGGCGCGACCACGCCCGCGTTGTTCACGAGGACCGCCTTCTCGTAGCGCTTGCCGCGGATGCGCGCCTCGACGCGGTCGCACGCGCGCTCGAGCGCCGCGGCGTCGGCGAGGTCCACCTCGAACGCGGCGCCCCCGGGAATCGGCCCTTCCGCGGACCGGGCGAGGGCCACGAGCTCGTTCGCCGCGTCGCGCGCGATGAGCTCCGCCAGCGCCCTGCCCAAGCCCTGCGTCGTGCCGGTCACGATGTAGAGGTTCACGAGTCGCTCCGATGGCCGCGGTTATGATCGCGAATGGGCCATTTTAGCGGGAGGTGCGCTTGGACGATCCCTCGAAACATCCCCGCGGCGCGCTGATCGTGACGGGCGCGGGCCGCGGCATCGGCGCGGCGACCGCGCGCCTCGCGGCCACGCGCGGCTACGCCGTGTGCGTGAACTACCGCGACAACCGCGCCGCCGCGGAGGCCGTCGTCGCCGCGATCTCGAAGGCGGGCGGGACGGCCGTCGCCGTCGCGGCCGACGTCGCGAAGGAAGCCGACGTGCTGCGGCTCTTCGACGAGAGCGCGGCGCGCCTGGGGAGTCTCGCCGCGCTCGTGAACAACGCCGGCATCCTCGAGCACCACATGCGCTTAGACGAGATGAGCGCGGGACGCCTGGAGCGCGTCTTCGCGACCAACGTCGTGGGCGCGTTCCTCTGCGCTCGGGAGGCCGTGCGCCGCATGTCGACCAAGCACGGCGGCGCAGGCGGCGCGATCGTGAACGTCTCGTCGGTCGCGGCGACCCTGGGCTCGCCCAACGAGTACGTGGACTACGCCGCCTCGAAGGGCGCGATCGACACGCTCACCGTGGGCCTCGCGAAGGAGGTGGCGCTCGAGGGCGTGCGCGTGAACGGCGTGCGGCCGGGCGTGATCCACACCGAGATCCACGCGAGCGGCGGCGAGCCGGATCGCGTGGAGCGCGTGAAGGCGGCCGTGCCGATGCGCCGCGGCGGAACTCCCGACGAGGTCGCGCGGGCGATCCTCTGGCTCCTCTCGGAAGAATCTTCCTATTGCACCGGCACCTCGATCGACGTCTCGGGCGGACGGTGATCGACTCCCGCGCGGCATCGGCGCTATCATGGGTCGTCCCCCGAATCGTTCTTTCCGTTGACTTCCGATTCCGACCGCGGCGCGATCGCGGACGACGTCCGCCGCTTCATCCTCACGAGCATCCCGTCGGTCCCCTTCATGGAGGCGATGCTCCTCTTCAAGGCCCTGCCGGGCCGGCCGGTCGAGACGCGCAGCATCGCCGAGCGCCTCTACGTGAGCGAGAGGCAGGCCGCGCAGCTGGTCGACCAGCTGCGCGAGGCGGGCGTCGTGACGCCGGTCGAAGGGTCGCCCGCGACGCACCGCTACGCGCCGCCGGAGGAGCTCGCCGCGATGCTGGACCGCACCGCGCACGCGTACGTCGACAACCTCATCGGCGTGACGCGCCTCATCCATTCGCGCACGGAGCGCATGGCGCGCCAGTTCGCCGACGCGTTCAAGATCCGCAAGGACTGACATGGCCGCCGCCATCTACTCGCTCTGCGCCTTGACCTGCATCGCCTGCGCGGTGCTGCTCCTGCGAAGCTACGGGCGCACGCGCTTCCGCATGCTCTTCTGGGCGGGCCTGTGCTTCTCGATGCTCGCGGTGAGCAACATCCTCAACGTGCTCGACCGCTACATCTTCCGCGACATGGACCTCGCCCCGGCGCGGCTCGGGACGGCGCTCGCGGCCGTGCTCCTCATCGTGTTCGGGCTGATCTGGGAAGGAGAGTAGGGGCGATGAACGAGATGATGATCGGGGCGATCGCCGCGGCTTCGTTCGCGGCGAGCCTCTTCTTCTTCCGCTTCTGGCGCACCACGCGCGACCGCTTCTTCCTCCTCTTCGCGCTCTCGTTCTGCATCGAGGGCGTGAACCGGGTGATGCTCTACGAGACGGTGGGGCTGAACGAGGACGCGCCCGTGTATTACGTCATCCGCCTCGTGGCCTACGGGTTGATCCTCGCCGCGATCATCGACAAGAACCGCGCCCCGCGGCGCCGCGAGTGAGCACCGTTCCATGACCGACGACCACATCCGCCTCCACCGCCGCGGCGCCGTCGCCGCGATCGAGATCGCCCGCCCGGAGAAGAGGAACGCCCTCACCGGCGAGATGTACGAGGCCCTCGCCCAGGCGCTCGCCGCGGCGGAGGCGGACGCGTCCGTTCGCGTCGTGCTCTTCCACGGCCAGCGCGAAGCGTTCACCGCCGGGAACGACCTGGGCGATTTCCTCCGCCGTCCGCCGGAAGGCGAGGACACGCCGGTCTTCCGGTTCCTCCGGCGCGTGACGGGGGCGGCCAAGCCGCTGGTGGCCGCCGTCGAGGGACCCGCGGTGGGCATCGGGACGACGCTCCTCCTGCACTGCGACCTCGTCTTCGCGGGATCGGACGCGCGCTTCCAGCTCCCCTTCACGAAGCTGGGGCTGGTTCCCGAGTTCGCGTCGAGCTACCTGCTGCCGCTCGCGGCGGGATGGCAGCGGGCGGCCGAGCTCCTCCTGCTGGGCGAGCCCTTCGACGCGGCGACCGCGCGCGAGGCCGGCATCGTCACGCGCATCGTGGCGCCCGGGGAGGCGATCGCGGCGGGATGGCAGGCGGCGGAGAAGCTCGCGGCGCTCCCGCCCGCGTCGGTGCGCGAGACGAAGGCGCTCATGAAGCTCGGGCATCGCGAGGCGGTCGAGGCGCGTCTTTCCGTCGAGGGCGAGCGTTTCCGCCGCATGCTGCGGGAGCCCGCCGCGCGCGAGGCCTTCGCGGCGTTCGCCGAGAAGCGCGCCCCGGACTTCTCCAAGCTGTAGGAATCCTCCCATGCCGCGCGTGGCGCAATCGCCCGGAACAAATCCCGCGGCGGCCGCGCCCAACGGAGTCGAGCGCCGTCGCTCGCCTTCCCGAGGAGGCTTCCGTGTCCTTCGTGCTCTACCTGACCGGCTTCATCGTGTTCATCGCGGGCCTCGCATGGCTCGCGACCACGGCCGGCGTCTCCCAGACCTACGTGATGATCGGCGCCGTGATCCTGCTGGGCATCGGCATCTTCACGGCCGCGACCGGCACGCGCGCGAAGGATCCGCCGGCGGGCTGATCCTGGAGGACGTCGAAGCACCAAGAGCTCTTCACGGAACATCCCGTCCTTGCCGCCGTGCCGGAGCGGCCCGCGGCGGGCGCTCATTGTGCGGCGCAACAAACGGGCGTATAGTCCGCGCCCTGTCCGGCCCGGCACTCCCGTGCCCGCGGCCGGCGACGAAAACATGAACGACACGACCGCCTCCCCGGTCCGCCGGCCCCTCGGGTCCGGAGCTCCGCGTCGCAAGGCCAGCGCCGGCCTCGTCCTCGGGGCGATCGGCGTTGTCTTCGGCGACATCGGCACGAGCCCGCTCTACGCGCTCCAGACGGCGTTCGGGCCGGAGCACGGCATCCCGATGAACGCGGACAACGTGATGGGCATCCTCTCGCTCATCGTCTGGTCGATGACGTGGGTCATCACGTTGAAGTACCTCTTCGTGATGATGCGGGCGGACAACAACGGCGAGGGCGGGATCCTCGCGCTCCTCGCCCTGGCGCTCAGGGAGACGCGGCGCTTCCCGCGCCTGCGCTGGACCATCATCGGCATCGGCATCTTCGGCGCGGCGATGTTCTACGGCGACAGCATGATCACGCCCTCGATCACGGTCCTCTCCGCGGTCGAGGGCCTCGAGATCGCGGCGCCGGGCGTGAGCCATTACGTGATCCCCATCGCGCTCGCGGTCCTCGCGTTCCTCTTCTTCATCCAGAGCCACGGCACGGCGAAGGTGGGCGCCTTCTTCGGGCCGGTGATGATCGTCTGGTTCCTCGCGATCGGCGCGCTGGGCGCCTGGCGGCTCTCGGACAACCCGGCCGTCCTGCAGGCGGTGAAGCCGATCTACGCCGTGGACTTCATGCTGCAGTACCCGCTGCTGGGCTTCCTCGTGCTGGGCGCGGTCTTCCTCACCCTCACGGGCGGCGAGGCGCTCTACGCGGACATGGGCCACTTCGGGAAGCGGCCGATCCGCATCGCGTGGCTCTGCCTCGTCTTCCCCGCGCTCCTCCTCAACTACTTCGGCCAGTCCGCGTTCGTCCTCGCGCACCCGGAGGCGATCTCGAACCCGTTCTACCGCATGGTCCCGCAGTGGGGGACGCTCCCCATGGTGGTGCTCGCGACCTGCGCCGCGGTGATCGCCTCCCAGGCGGTGATCTCCGGCGCCTTCTCGGTCACGCGCCAGGCGATCCAGCTGGGCTACATCCCGCGCCTCGAGGTGCTGCACACGTCCGAGCGCGCGATCGGCCAGATCTACGTCCCGCTCGTGAACTGGATCCTCTTCGTCTCCGTCGTGATCCTCGTGATCGGCTTCGGGAGCGCCCTTGCGCTCGGGAACGCATACGGCATCGCGGTCGCCTCCACCATGGTGATCGAGTGCTTCCTCGCGATGGTCGTGGCGCGCCTCATCTGGAAGTGGCCGCTCCCGCTCGTGATCGTCGTGATGGGCCTCTTCCTCCTCGTCGACTCGACCTTCCTCGCCTCCAACGCCGCGAAGTTCCTCTCCGGCGGCTGGTTCCCGCTCCTCATCGGCTCGGTCGTCTTCATGCTCCTCATGACGTGGAAGCGCGGCCGGCTCCTCATGTTCCGCCGGCTCACCGAGCAGGGCATCCCTTTGAAGCCCTTCCTCGAGAGCCTGGACGCGCACCCGCCGCAGAAGGTGAGCGGGACGGCGATCTTCATGACGAGCAGCCCGGACAGCGTCCCGCACGCGCTGCTGCACAACCTCAAGCACAACAAGGTCCTCCACGAGCAGACCGTGTTCCTCACGATCGTCCCCCACGACGTGCCGTTCGTCCCGGCCGAGGACCGCGTGCAGTTCGAGCGCCTCGTGAACGGCTTCTACAAGATGGAGGCGTGGTACGGGTTCAAGGAGCAGCCGAACATCGACGAGATCCTCGCGGCCTGCCGCATGCGCTACGGGTTCGCGTTCGACGTGATGGAGACCTCGTTCTTCCTCTCCCGCGAGACGGTGATCCCCACGAGCGACACCCCGGGCATGGCGCTCTGGCGCGACCACCTCTTCGCGTGGATGACCCGCAACGCCACCCGCGCCACGGACTTCTTCAACATCCCCGCCAACCGGGTGGTGGAGCTGGGGACGCACATAGAAATCTAGCGCGGTATGAAACCGCCGCGGAGATCTAGGGCGGGAGAAATGCGCCGCGTCGAAATCCAGGCTTGCCGTCGTTCCCGCGAAGGCGGGAACCCATGGATTCCCGTCTTCGCGGGAATGACGAGGACCTCGGAACAACGGCGCCCCCCGGAAGTCTAGAGAGGCATGCCCGCCTCCCTCTCGAAATACTGGAAGAAGCGCGACTTCGGCGCGACGCCGGAGCCCAAGGGCTTGGTCGCGCGGCCGGCCGGGGTCGCCGAAGGCGCCCGACCAGTTGAACAACTCTCGTTCGTGATCCAGAAGCACGCGGCGCGGCGGCTGCACTACGACTTCCGGCTGGAGCTCGACGGCACGCTCAAGAGCTGGGCGGTGCCCAAGGGCCCGAGCCTCGACCCCCACGTGCGCCGGATGGCGGTGCACGTCGAGGACCATCCGCTGAGCTACGCCACCTTCGAGGGCGTGATCCCCCCGGGGCAGTACGGCGCCGGCACGGTGATCGTCTGGGACCGGGGCGAGTGGGTGCCGGTGGGCGACCCGCGCCAGGGCTACCGGCAGGGGAAGCTCAAGTTCGACCTGCACGGCGAGAAGCTCCAGGGGCGCTGGAACCTCGTGAAGATGCACGGCCACGAAGAGGACCGGCAGGAGCCGTGGCTCCTCATCAAGGAGAGCGACGAGGAGGCGCGACCCGCCGCCGACTACGACATCACCGAGGCCCTGCCGGACAGCGTGAACGCGGCGAAGGCGAAGGCCAAGGGCGCGCGCGCCCGCGCCCGGAAGGCTCCGGCGAAAAAGGCCGCGGCCCGGAAACGCGCGAAAGGCGAGGACGCGCCTCCCGGCATTCCGGCGGCGGCCGCGCCCGCGGCGCTCCCGCTCACGCTTTTTCCGCAGCTCGCGACCCTCGTGGACGAGCCGCCCGCGGGCGAGGGCTGGATCTACGAGCTCAAGTTCGACGGCTACCGCATCGTGGTACGGATCGACGGCGACGATGTCCGCCTCTTCACGAGGAACGGCAACGACTGGAGCGCGCGGCTGAAGGGCCTCAAGCAGGAGATCCTGTCGCTCGGCATCGCGTCGGCCTGGCTGGACGGCGAGATCGTCGTGCTCGACAAGCGCGGGCTTCCGGACTTCCAGGCGCTGCAGCGCGCGTTCGACGCGAGCTCCACCCGCGGAATCGTCTATTTCGCCTTCGACCTCCCCTACTTCGGCGGCTACGACCTGCGCCGGGTGCCGCTCGTGGAACGGCGCGCGCTCCTCGAGCGCGTGCTGAAGGCGAGCCCGTCGGAGCACGTGCGCTTCAGCCAGGCCTTCGACGCGCCGGTCGCGAAGCTCCTCGAGGGCGCGTGCGAGTCGGGCCTCGAGGGGCTCATCGGCAAGCGCGCCGACGCGGGCTACACGTCCACGCGAACGACCGCGTGGGTGAAGCTCAAGTGCACGCGGCGGCAGGAGTTCGTGGTCTGCGGCTACACCGATCCCAAGGGAAGCCGCGCGGGCTTCGGCTCCCTCCTCCTCGGCGTGAACGACGCGGAGGGCCACCTGCGCTATGCGGGAAACGTGGGCACCGGCTTCGACGATACGTCGCTCCGCGCGCTGAAGACGAAGCTCGCGTCGCTCGCGACGGACGCGCCGCCCTTCTTCGAGACCCCCCGTGGTGTGAAGGGCCATTGGGCGAAGCCGCGCCTCGTGGCGGAGGTCGCGTTCACCGAGTGGACGGGCGACGGGCGCATCCGGCATCCCACCTTCCGCGGCCTCAGGAACGACAAGGACCCGGAGGCCATCACGCGCGAGGAGCCGGCGCATGCGCCCTCGGAGCCGCGCGTGGCGCGTCCGGGCGGGCGTTCACGCGGCGCGAAGGCGGCCGCGACGGCCGAGATCTCCGGCATCAAGGTGACCCACCCGGAGCGGATCGTCGACGCGCGCTCGAAGGTGACGAAGCTCGAGCTCGTCCGCTACTACGAATCCATCGCGCCGCAGATGATCCCGCACCTCAAGGGCCGCCCGATCGCGCTCGTCCGCGCGCCCTACGGCGTCGGGGGCGAGCTCTTCTTCCAGAAGCACGGCGAGAAGATCAAGATCCCGGGCATCATCCAGCTCCCGCGCGAGTACTGGCCCGGGCACCCCGCGATGCTCGAGATCGCGAGCCGGGAGACGCTCGTGGGCGCGGCGCAGATGAACGTGATCGAGTTCCACACCTGGAACTCCACCACGAAGCGGATCGACCAGCCCGACCGCTTCCTCTTCGACATGGATCCGGGCGAGGGCATCGCGTGGAGCGAGCTCGTCGAGGGGACCACGCTCGTGAAGCGGATGCTGGACCTGCTGGGCCTCGAATGCTTCCTCAAGACGAGCGGCGGCAAGGGGCTCCACGTGGTCGTCCCGCTCAGCCCGAGCGCGGCCTGGGGCTACGACGAGGTGAAGGATTTCTCGCAGGCGGTGGTGCAGCACATGGCGCGGACGATCCCGCAGCTCTTCGTCGCGAAGAGCGGCGGGCAGAACCGCGTGGGCCGCATCTTCATCGACTACCTGCGCAACGGCACCGGGGCCACCACCATCGCCGCCTTCTCCGCCCGCGCGCGGCCGGGGCTGGGCGTCTCCGTGCCGCTCGCATGGAAGGAGCTCGCGACCGTCGAGCGCGCGGACCAGTGGAACATCCGGAACGTGCACGAGCGGCTGGAAAAGCTCAAGGCCGATCCGTGGAAGGACTACGCGAAGGTGCGCCAGAAGCTGGACGACGCGGCGCGGCGCCTGGAGGGCGAGACCGGCGTCAGGTCGCCGCCGCCTCGGCGAACTCGAAGCGCTCGCCCCCGGGCCCCGTGAAGACGAGGCGGCCGCCCTCGCGATGGCCGCGGGCGCCCTCCCGGAGCGACGCGAGGAGCCGCCGCTCGGTCTCCTGCTCCGGGCCGATGCAAAGCCGCTTCGTCGTCACGAGCGCGCCGATGCGGACGTCGCCGCCCTCCATCGTCCACACGCCGGAGAGCATGTTGCAGCCGGTGTAGCCGGAGACCCGGCCTCCGCCCACGAACTCGAGGCGGGGGATGGTGCGCGGGTCCGATTCGGCGGGCAACGCCCCGACCCAGCGCGTGCCGGCGAGCGAGTCGGACGCGGGCGCGGCGGGCGGCGGCGAGGCGCACGCCGCGAGGCCGAATGCGAGAAGTGCCGGGACGATCCTCAAGGCTTTCCTTCCGCCGGAGCGGCCACGAACCGGAGCGTGCCCGCGGAGCCGGTCATCGTCATCGTGTCGCCGGTGATCGAGTAGCTCGAGGCGGCCTGCAGGGTTCCCACGATGTGCTCCTCGGCGTCCCGCGCGGGGCGATCGCAGGCGTGCTGGCCCGACTGTATCCGGCCGATCCCGATCGCGCTCGCGCCCACGGAGTCTTGGACATAGCGCGCCGCGATCCGGTTGCATCCGTCGAAGCCTTCCATGCGGCCGTCGCCGAACCGCACCCAGGGCCGCTCGCCGGCGATCGGGACCTCGAGCGCCACCTCCCAGCGCGTTCCCGCGAAGGGCTTGGGCGGCGGCTCCTTGCGCGAGGCGGCGCATCCGGCGAGAAGCCCGGCCAGGGCAAGGGCGGACAAGGGGATGAGGAAGCGGAAGCGGGACATGGCGTCTCCTACATTGCGCTCGTGAGGAGGGAGAGCGCTTCATGGACGAGGTCGACCGGCTCGCGGACGGGAAGCCCCTTCGCCGCGGCATCGATGCGCTGGGCCGCGCGGCGGCCTTCCAGGAGGCCGTCGATCGCGGCGGCCGGGTCCGGCGTGCACCGCCGGCGCTCCTCGCCCGCGAGCTGGTCGAGCGTGCGCTGGACCGCGTCCACGTCGAGGACGGAAATCGGCGCGTGGCAGTACGGGCATTCCACGTCGCGCGCGATGTCGACGGGTGCGCCGCAGCTGGAACACCGGACCTGCGCCACGGTCGCACGCAGCCGCTCCATCTCGAGCGGCGTCACGGAGCGCACGAAGTCCTTCTCGCGCAGGAACTGGAGGAAGGTCGTGAACCGGCCGTGTCCCTCCGGGCAGCGGTAGTAGACGATCCTGTTCGTGCGCTCGATGTCGTGCGTGAGGACGAGCAGCCCGCGGCAGGCGACGCAGCGAAGCGTCTGCGGAAGCGGCCGCGCGGCGCGGCCGCGCTGCGCCTCGATCGTGCGGAAGAGCTCGATCACCGCGCCCGGCGTGAGCTGCGAGCTCTCGTAGGCGTCGAACCACAGCGCCTGGCAGTCGAAGCAGAGGTCGAGGTCGAGCGTTCCCACGAGCTTCCGGGCGAAGGCCTGCCGCGCCATGCCGGCGCCGCAGCCCGGGCAGCTGCGCGGCCCGGCGTCGCGAGGATTTTCCGTCACGGCTTCTCGGCCAGGGCCTTCAGGTTGGCGAGGCCTTGCGCGAAATCCGGTCCCACCATCCGGTCCATGGCCGCGGCGAGGTAGTGCTTGAGCGGGTTCCCGCCGACGTCGCCCTCGTTGGTCCACGTGACGCGCGTCACGCCCTTTCCGGGCTCGATCGAGATGGCGCCCGTCGAGCGCATGTTGAAGTCCGGGAAGAAGAGCGCGTACTCCACGCGGCGGTTGGGCTCCACGCGCGTGAGCTCCATCGTGCCGTTGCCCTCGCTCTTGCTCTCCCAGCTCCAGCGCGCGCCCATGCCGAAGGGCGGCCCCGAGTAGACGATCCGCATGGCGGGGTCGCGCCGCGTCCAGACGCTCCACTGGCTCCACTTGCGCGGCTCGACCACGTAGTCGTAGATGCGGTCCGCGGGCGCGGCGATGTCGATCGAGCGGCGCACCGCGAAGGAAGAAGGCAGGAAGAGGCCGACCAGCACCGCGGCGAGCGCGATCGCGCCCACGACCGCGAGCCCCCACTGGACGATCTTCATGGCGCCCTCCCGTTTTCCCCGCGGCAAGCTTACCCCACGCGGCTAGAATGGGGGAGACCATGTGCAGCCGCTATTTCCTCGACGCGGACGGCCACGTCATCGCGTACACGTTCCGCGTGCCGGTCGACGGGCGGATCCGCAGGCGCTTCAACATCGCGCCCAGCCAGGAGGCGCCCGTCGTGCGGCTGGGCGAGGGCGGCGCGCGCGAGGTGGCGATGCTGCGCTGGGGGCTCGTGCCGCCGTGGGCGAAGGACCCGTCCGCCGGAAGCCGCATGATCAACGCCCGCAGCGAAACGGCGGCGGCCAAGCCCGCCTTCCGCGAGGCCTTCCGCAGCCGGCGCTGCGCGATCCCGGCCTCCGGCTTCTACGAGTGGACGGGCGATCCCCGCCGCCGCGTGCCGCACGCGATCAGCGTGGAGGGCCATCCGCTCATCGCCTTCGCGGGGCTCTGGGAGTGCTGGAAGGACGCGGCGGGGAAGCCCCTCGAGACCTACACCATCCTCACCACCGCGGCGAACCGGTTCGTGAGCCCGATGCACGACCGGATGCCGGCGATCCTCGCCGACGGCGACATCGACGCCTGGCTCGGACCGTCGCCGGAGGACGCGTGGAAGGTGATCCGTCCGTACCCGGACGCGGCGCTGCGCGAGCGCACGGTGTCCCGGGCGCTCAACGATTCCCGCGCGGAGTTCTCCGCGCCGGTCGAGAGTGATGCTAGCCAAAGTCTTTTCGACGCAGATGAACGCAGATAAAGGCACGCAGATGAACGCAGAAAAGGCAAAACGAGAATAAAAAGGTCTCGGTATCAGCTCAACTGCGCCATCAGCCAATTCTGCATCTATCCATCTGCGTTCATCTGCGTTCGCTCTTTTCCGCGTTCATCTGCGTTCCCGTCCTAATCCGCAAACGCGGCAAGAACAGGGGCGGCGCGGACGGAAGAAGGATGCTTCGCGATGAACGCCCGGACGATCTTGTAGATGTCCGGATCGAACTCGGCCGGCGAGCGCGATTCGAGGAGGTCCGCGAGCGCCTGCTCGTCGCGCGCGCTGCCCACGTGGCGCCAGCGGTCGAAGACGTGCGCCTCCTCGAAGGCGCCGTCCGGGTGGCGCTCGCGCACCACCGCGCGGCCGCTCCACGGCCAGTCGAGGACGCGCCAGGGCAGGAGCGCGGTCGCGAGCCGCAGGTGGTGCATCTCCGGCGTCTCCTCGCCGATGCAGGCGCCCCGGCAGCGCTTCACCTGGCGCGCGAAGCACGGCCCGCCGCGCTTCTCCCAGCCGAGCTGGCGCCAGCAAAGGCCGTTCGCCGAGGCGAGCGACTCCAACAGCTCCTTCACGTGCCGCTTCGTGGCGAAGGGACCGTAGAGCGCCTCGCGCGGATCGCGCGAATCCCAGTCGATGTCGCCCGCGGCGAGCGTTTCCGGCGGCGAGCGCAGGTCCGGCAGCCGCACGAAGCACGCATTCGCCTTCCGCCGCAGCCGGTGGTTGTGGAGCGGCAGGAGCTCCTTCACGAGCCGCGCCTCGTGGAGGAGCGCGCCCAGCTCGCCCGCGGTCTCGTCCACCTCGATCCGGCGGATCTCCCCGGAGATCCGGATGTCGTTCGACGACGCGTGGTCGCTCGAGAAATGCGAGCGGATGCGGTCGCGCAGGTTCACGCTCTTCCCGATGTAGAGCGGAAGGTCGTTCACGCCGTAGAACCGGTAGACGCCAGGCCCTTCGGGGAGCCCTTCGAGCGCGTCCGGGGCGAGCTGCGGCGGAAGGCTCGGCGTCTTGAGGAGCCGGCGGACCGCGGCGGCGAGCTCTTCGGCGCCGCGCTCGCGGTGGAGCGCCTGCACGAAGCGCCAGATCGCGCGCGCGTCCCCCAATGCCGAGTGCCGCCCCGTCCGGGGCGAGGCCGCCGCATCGTCGAAGAGCCCGTCCAGCCCGTGGCGCGCGACGACCGCGTCGAGGCCATGCCCCGGCGCCTCCGGATAGAGCCGCCGCGAGAGGCGCACCGTGCACAGCACCTCCGCCGTGAACGGCACCTCGAGCCGCCGGAACTCGTTCTTGAGGAAGCCGTAGTCGAAGCGCGCGTTGTGCGCGACGAAGAGATGCCCTTCCAGGCGCTCGCGCACCTCGCGGTAGAGCGTCGAGAAGGTGGGCGCCCCGCGGACCATCGCGTTGGTGATGCCGGTGAGGACCTGGATGTCCTCCGGGATGCTGCATTCCGGATTCACGAGCGAGGACCATTCGTCGACGAGCTTCCCGTCCGCCACGCGGACGATGCCGATCTCGGTCACGCGGTCCCGCGTCGGCGTGCCGCCGGTGGTCTCCAGGTCGACGAACGCGACGGCCGGGGCCAGCATCAGCGGCGGGCCGCGCGCGCGCCGGCGCGCCACGGCGCCGAGGCGAAGCGCTCGGTGAGGAACCTCACCATCGCCTCGATGCGCGGCGAGCGGTGGCGGCCCTGCGGATACACCGCGTGGAGCGGGAGCGGCTCGCTGTGGTGGACGTCCGCGAGGAGCGCCACGAGGCGCCCGTCGCGCAGGGCCTCCGCGACGATCACTTCCGAGAGCCGGATCACGCCCGCGCCCAGGAGCGCCAGCTCGAGGAGCGCTTCCGCGTTGTTCGCGCTCACGTTCCCGTCCACCTCCACGTGCCGCACGGTCCCGTCGATCGCGAAGGGCCAGCGGCGCAGGCTCGGCGCGTAATCCACCGAGAGGCAGTTGTGCGCGAGGAGATCCTCCGGCTTCACGGGCGTCCCGTGCCGTCGCAGGTACGCGGGAGAAGCGCACACGACGCGCTCGAGCTCGCAGATCTTCCGCGCGACGAGGGACGAATCGCCGAGCGTGCCCAGGCGGATCGCGATGTCGGCGCCTTCCTCGATCAGGTCCACCACGCGATCGGTGAGGGTGAGCTCCACGCGCATCTCGGGATGGCGCGACAGGAACTCGGGGAGCGCGGGGACCAGCTGGTGCATGCCGAACGCCGTGCCCACGTTCACCCGCAGGAGTCCCCGCGGCTCGCCGCGGAAGCTCGCGACCTCGTCCTCCGCCTCCGCGATGTCGTGGAGGATGCGCTGGCTCCTGTGGAAGTACGCCTCGCCCTCGGGCGTCAACGCGAGCCGCCGCGTCGTCCGGTCGAGGAGGCGCACGCCCAGGCGATCCTCGAGGCGGGTGACCAGCTTGGAGATCGCCGACGGCGTGAGGCCCATCTCCCGCGCCGCGGGCGAGAAGCCGCCGAGCTCCACCGCGCGGACGAACGCGGTCATGTCGCCGGGAACGCTCATGCGGGATGGGCTGTCTTCAGGCTCGCAGGCGGATGGGAATGCGGGAATTGTAGTGGAAGCCGCGGCCCGCGATGCGCGATAGAATGGAAGACCTACCGGAGCTCCCCATGGCCCGAACCCGCGCGAAGTCCCCGCCCCGACTCACCCGCGACGCCGAGCGCCTCATCGCGCTGGCGCTGGGGCTCAACGCGTCCGGGAGCCTCACCGAGGACCGCTACTGGGAAGAGCAGATGTCCGCGCTCGCCGCGCGCCTCCTCGAGAACGGCAACGATGCGCCCATCGACGGCGCGCTCGACCACCTCTACCAGACGAACCTCGGCGCCTACGACACGCTGATCGAGCTGGTGGAGAACGAGAGCGAGGCGCTCGTCGCCATGCAGGGCGATCGCGCGTGGCAGGGGCTCCTCGTCGCCGCGCCGATCGTCGCGTGGTCCAAGTACGCGATTCCTTCCGGCACGATCCCGAAGGAGGCCGCGCAGACGCTCCTCGTGCAGCTTCGCGCGCACGTGCTCGCGCAGGACGCGCGGGCGACGCTCGTGCCCTACCTCTATTCCATCGACCAGCTCCCGCGACATTTCTCGGAGCTCCGCCGGCTGGCGGCGAAGCTCGCGGACGCGGCGATCGCGGGCGAGGCGCCCAAGCTCGAGCTCGCGCGACTCCCGGAAACCGCGCATCTCCTCGCGGACACGCGCTTCCTCGTCGCCTGCGCGGCGGTCCCGCGCGGGCAGGCCCTTTTCCGTTGGCAGGAGGACGCGTCGGGGCATGCCGGCCGCACGGGAAGCCTCGAGCAATGGATCGCCCAGGCGCGGCCCACGATCGCGAAGCTGCTCCCGGGATGCGTCTTCGAGTGCCTGCTCCCGGACGCGTACTACGTGAACTGCCGCGAATCGGACCGGCGCGTTCGCCCGTTCGGCATCCGCGCGGCGGTCTCCTTCCTCGAGAACGCGCTCAAGGTGAAGCCCGCGGAGCTCCAGGCCGTGGTCGCGGGATTCGGCGAGGAGCGCGTGGACGAGTACCGCGTCGCCTTCTCGCTCGCCGGCGACAGCGAGGTCGCGCACGGCGTCGTCTGGCCGCTCTACGGGCGCGAGGACGAGACCGCGCGGCCCGGCCCGATCGACGAGGTGGTCGAGCAGCTCACCGAGAGCGGCATCACGGACGTGAAGCGGCTTCCCGGCACGTTCACGCCCGAGTACTGCGAGGACTGCGGCGCCCCGCTCTTCGCGAACGGCGAGGCGGAAGTGGTGCACGCGGAGCTCCCGGAAGAAGCGGACACGCAGGCCGCGCACTTCCACTGAAACCGGGGACGGAAAACCGGGGACAGAGCACATTTTTCGTTGAACGAAACGGTTGCCCCTATCCTCCGACTCCGTTTCGCCCAAAGAAAAATGTGGTCCGTCCCTGGTTTTGGCATGATCGCGGCATGGATGCCCTCTCGGAGGTGCTGCGGCTCGCGCGCTTCTCGGCGCAGGTGACGCTCGACGCGGCGGCGCGTTCGCCGTGGTGCGTCTCGGTTCCCGCGAGCGGGCTGGTCGCGCGGGCCCACCTGGTCCTCGAGGGCGAATGCTCGGTGCAGCCGGCGCAGGGCGAAGCGCTCGCGCTCCGCGCGGGCGAGATCGCCTGGCTTCCCCACGGCGACGCGCACCTCATCGGAAGCTCGTTCGAGCCGGACGCCGTCTCCTTCGCGACGCTCGTCCGCACGCCGGTGGCGGGCGAGCTCGTGCCCGTACGCCTGGGCGGAAATGGCGCGGCGGTGCGCTGGGTCTCGATCGCGACCTCGTGCGAGCGCCACCTCGCGGAGCCGCTGATGGGCTCGCTCCCCGCCGTCTTCAAGGTGGACCTCCTCGGGGCGCCGGCGCTCAACTGGCTCACGGGCGCGCTGGGACTGCATCTTTCGGCGAGCGACG
>DATAMY010000007.1:0-2360 GCA_036266535.1 Usitatibacter sp.
AAGTGGCGGCGGCCGGCGCGCACTCGCTCCTTTTCTGCGGGCCCCCCGGCACCGGCAAGACCATGCTCGCCTCGCGGCTGCCGGGATTGCTGCCGCCCATGCGGCCGGAGGAGGCGCTCGAGGCGGCCGCGGTGCAAAGCCTCGCGAGCGGCGTCTTCCGGCCGGAGCACTTCGGCGTGCGGCCGTTCCGCTCGCCGCACCACACCGCCTCGGCGGTCGCCCTAGTAGGCGGCGGCTCGCCGCCGCGGCCCGGCGAGATCTCGCTCGCGCACCACGGCGTGCTCTTCCTCGATGAGCTGCCGGAATACCAGCGAAGCGTCCTCGAGGTCCTGCGCGAGCCGCTCGAGTCCGGCCGCATCACGATCTCGCGCGCGGCGCGGCAGGCGGATTTCCCGGCGCGCTTCCAGCTCGTCGCGGCGATGAATCCATGCCATTGCGGCTATCTCGGGCACGCGAGCGGGAAATGCCGCTGCACGCCCGCGCACATCGCGCGCTACCGCGACCGCATCTCGGGACCGCTGCTCGACCGGATCGACCTGCTCGTGGAGGTGCCGGCGGTGTCGCACGCCGAGCTCGATTCGGCGGCGCGGGGTGAGACGTCCGAGAAGGTGCGGGAGCGCGTGCATCGCGCGCGGGATGTGCAGCTCGCGCGGCAGGGCTGCCCCAACGGCCAGCTTTGCGGCCGCGAGGCGGAGGAGCGGGCGGGGCCGAGCGCCGCGGGCCGCCGGTTGCTGCGTGAGGCGGCGTCGCGCCTGCAGCTCTCCGCGCGCGCCCACCACCGCGTCCTCAAGGTCGCGCGCACGATCGCGGACCTCGAGGGCGCCGCCCACGTGGGGGGCGAGCACGTGGCGGAGGCGCTGCGCTATCGCGGTACACTTCGCGGCGCATGAAAATCCTGCTCCGGCGCCAACGTGCATCGATCGTCGTGGCGATCGTGCTTTCGTGCCCGAGCGCCGCGCTCGCATGCGATTGCGCGCCGCTGGACCTCCCCGGGCGGCTCGCCGCCGCGGATCTCGTCGTCGTAGCGCGGGTGACCTCCTTCACGCCCCTGCGCATCGTGAACGCATCGCCCGTGGAGACGTTCAAGGGTCGATCGCCGCCAAGCGTGACGATCCGGACCGGCGAATCGGATTGCGACCTGTTTCTTCCCCCGGAGAATCCGAAAGTCGGCGCGGAGTACCTCCTGTACCTTCACCGGTCGGGCGGCGAGTTCACCGCGAGCCGGTGCCTCGCGCCCCGCTCCGTGGCCGAACGGGACCTGGAGCTACGCGAGTTGCGCGAGCCGGCGTGGCAGCGGCATGCGACCGCGTATCTCTCGCTCGAGCTGCCGCGCGATTGGAGAAGCGAGGCCGGCGAGTGGGGGCGCGTGCGCTTCGATGCTCCGGAAGGACCGCTCGCCGCCGCGGTCTGGATCGGGGCACATGAAAGAGGTCGCTGGAAGAACCTGGACGAGTTCATGCGCGAGCATGCCGCGAAGGACCGCCGCCGGTTCATCCGCAGGACGATCCGGGGGGCGGCCTGGGCCGAAACCCGCGACGAAAGCGAAGGCACGGTGGAGATCACGCTCTACGCCGTGCACGAGCGCGAATTGGTCCAGGTGATGGTCGACTACGATTCCCGGCGGAAGGCGCGGTACGGACCGATCGTCGAACGGATCCTGGATTCGCTGGTCTTGCCGGTCACTGAGTGAAGGTGCCCTTCTTGTTCACGATCGAGGCTTCCACGTACTCCAGGCCGGAGTGGCTCGACGGCGCGTAGGAGAGCTTGATGCCGCCCAGGTCGTAGTCGCGCAGCGTCTCCATCGCGGCGATGAACGAGGCGCGCGTGGGCGTGCGTCCCGCCCGCTGGAGCCCTTCCACCAGCACCTTGGCCGCGGCGAAGCCTTCCATCGCCATGTGGGAGAGGATGAAGCCCTCCTTCTCCGCGGCGAGGTGGTGGATCTCCACGCCCAGCTTGGTCGTCATGCGCGCCGGGTTCGGGAAGACCTGCATCACGATCACGCCGTGCTTCACGTCGCCCAGGTCGTTCAGGAAGGACTGCGAGCTCAGGTTCGAGAGCGTCACGATCTGCACGCCGTAGAGCCCGGCGCCGCGCACCTTGCGGACGAGGTTCGCGAGCGGCTTCGAGTGCCCGGCCGTGACCACCGCCTGGGGATTCAGCGCGATCACGCTCGCGGCCGCCTCGTTCGTGTCGCCCTTCGCGCGGTCGTAGGAGAAGACGCCCACGGGCTCCAGGTTCGCCTTCTTGAGCCCCGCGAGGTACCCCGCGAGGCCGTCCTTGCCGAAGGAGTCGTTCACGTGGACGATCGCGATCCGGGTCACGCCCTCGCTCGTGAGCTGGGAGATCGCCTGCTCGGCCTC
>DATAMY010000008.1:0-8082 GCA_036266535.1 Usitatibacter sp.
AGCAAGGTGGGCTTCACGGTCGAGGGCCGCGACGCGGGCGGGAAGCCCGTCTACGTGGGCGGCATGCGCGGCGTGATGGAGCGCAACACCATGCGCTACTTCCTCGCGATCGACGCCTACCTCGATTCGCTCTCCGCGCCGGCCGCTTCGCGCATGGAGGCGCGGCTCGCGCAGTGGTTCGACACGACGGAGCGCTATCCGCGCCAGCTCCACGAGATGGAGCGGGACGACTACGTGGCGATGAAGCGCCGCGAGGTGGGAGCGCTCGCCGGGGCGGGGGAAAGCCCCGGCTAGCCGCGGCCGACGAAGGGCATCTTCGTCGCCATGATGGTCATGAACTGGACGTTCGCGTCGAGCGGCAGGCTCGCCATGTAGACCACGGCGCTCGCCACGTGCGCCACGTCCATGCGCGGCTCCACTGCCATCTCGCCGTTCGCCTGCATCACGCCCTTCGTCATCCGGTCCGTCATCTCGGTCGCCGCGTTGCCGATGTCGATCTGGCAGCACGCGATGTCGTCCTTCCGCCCGTCGAGCGAGACGGTCTTCGTGATGCCGGTCACGCCGTGCTTGGTCGCGGTGTAGGCGATCGACATCGGCCGCGGCGCGTGCGCGGAGATCGAGCCGTTGTTGATGATGCGTCCGCCCTTCGGCGACTGCGCCTTCATCATCCGGATCGCCTCCTGGCAGCAGAGGAACGTGCCCGTGAGGTTCGCGGCGACTACGGCCTGCCACTTGTCGAACGGCAGGTCCTCCATCGGCATCGCCGGCGCGCCCGTCCCCGCGTTGTTGAAGAGGACGTCGATCCGCCCGAAGGCGGACTTCGTCGCGGCGAAGAGCGCGCGGACCGATTCGGGCTCGCCTACGTCCACGGGCACCGCGAGCGCGCGGTCGCCCGCGCCGGAATCGGCGACGGCCTTGTCCAGGAGCTCGCGGCGGCGCCCGGCGAGCACGACGCGATAGCCTTCCTTCAGCAGCGCGAGCGCGGCGGCCTTGCCGATGCCCGTCCCCGCTCCCGTCACTACCGCCACTTTCTGGGCCATCGCGGCTCTCCCCTCGGATCGAGCCGCGATTATCGCATCACGCCTTACCTCAGCTGCAGGCCGTACTGGACGACCATCTCCTGGCCCGCGGGAACCGTGAGGTTGAACGCCTTCTCGTCGTAGGTCTTGGTCGAGGCGCAGTCCGTCTTGAGCCGCACGGTTCCCGAAAGGGCGCCTCGCGCGGGAAGCGTCGCGGACTTCAAGGGCGCGAGGCATCGAGCGCCCGCCTGCGTCGTGAACTCCGCGGCAACCGTCGTCATGTTCAAGTAGGTGACCGACTGCGTGCCGGCCCGCCCGTGGATCTGGAAATCGCCGAGATAGGTCAACACCCCGTTCTGGAACGCTTGGGGGAACACCATCGGCGTGCCGAGGTTCGCCGAATCGCAGCCGCCGATCTTCGGCGTCACGGTCACGGCGTACGGCGGCACGTACGCCATGATGGCGCTCACATGGGCGCCCGGCGCCGCGCAGTAGCGGTTCTTGGTACCCGGCCGCAGCATCTGCGTCTCGAAGACGACCGTGAGGCCCGTGGCGTTCTCGATTCCCCAGGCGAACATCGTGACGGCCTTTTCGGCCTGGGGCGGCGACATCGAGAAGTCCCACCAGAAGCGCGTCGGGTCGTACCACCAGTCCTGCATCTTGGCCTGCGTGGAGGAGAGCTTCACCGGCGTCTTGAGGTAGACGTCGTGCTGCTGCCCCATGGGGACCTGCATGGTGGTGTCGAAGATGTTCGGCGGATTGCCGGGATCATGCGACGGGTCCTCGCTCGCCTTCAACTCCGCGCGGACGTGGTAGATGCCCGCGCACGAGTAGCCGCCGGAGCGCCATTCCCGCTCCGACAGGGGCGCCACGTATCCCCAATCGAGGTGGCGCATCTTGCCGGCGTCGTAGATCGTGATCCACGCCCATTTGGGCGTGTAGTTGTGGGTGACGATCGAGCCGCACCCCGCGGCGGCCCATGCGTTCGCCCCGCCCGCGAGCGCGGAGGCGAGGAGGAGGAGCGTGGCGTACGCGCGCCGGCACATGGATCGGTTCATCTCGCGGTCCTTCCTGTCGCGCGGTCCCATCGCGCCGTGCAGCCATCATGCCGCGGCGCGGGTCCCCTGGCGAGGCGACCTTGGTCGGAAAGCGGCCGGGACCTTAGTCGAGGGTGGCGAGGACGTCCCGCAGCGTCGAGACGATCTGCGCGATCTGCTTCTCCTCGACGATCAAGGCCGGCGCGACCGCGATGATGTCGCCGGTCTGGCGGACGAGGACCCCCTTCTCGAAGCAGCGCAGGAAGATCTCGAACCCGCGCGCGCCCGTGGCGCCCGCCCGTCCTGCGACCTCCACCGCCCCCACGAGCCCGTGGTTCCGGATGTCGATCACGTGGCGCGCGCCCTTCAGCGAATGGAGCGCGCCCTCGAGCACCGGCGCCATGCGCGCCGCGCGCCCGAAGAGGTCCTCGTCCTCGTAGAGCTGGAGCGTCGCCACGCCCGCCGCGCAGGCGAGCGGATGCGCGGAGTAGGTGTAGCCGTGGAAGAGCTCGATCGCGCCCGGCGGCCCGGACATGAAGGACTGGTAGATCTCGCGCGAGACGATGACCCCGCCCATCGGGACCGTGCCGGAGGTGACGCCCTTCGCGAACGTGATCATGTCCGGTTTCACGCCGTAGACGTCCGCCCCGAACGCCGCCCCCAGCCGCCCGAAAGCCGTGATCACCTCGTCGAAGATGAGGAGGATGCCGTGCTTCTTCGTGATCTCGCGCAGCCGCTGGAGGTAGCCCTTGGGCGGCACGAGGACGCCCGTGGATCCCGCGAGCGGCTCGACGATCACGGCGGCGATCGTGGATGCGTCGTGGAGGGCTGCGAGTCGCTCGAGCTCGTCCGCGAAGTGCGCGCCCGACTCGGGCTGCCCGCGCGTGAACGCGTTCTTCGCGGGATCGTGCGTGTGCGGCAGGTGGTCTACGCCCGCGAGCATCGTGCCGAACATCTTCCGGTTCACCGGGATGCCGCCCACCGAGATGCCGCCGAAGCCCACGCCGTGGTAGCCGCGCTCGCGGCCGATGAGGCGTGTGCGCGCGCCCTCGCCGCGGACCCGGTGCCACGCGAGCGCGATCTTCAACGCGCTGTCCACCGCCTCGGAGCCCGAATTGCAGAAGAAGACGTGGTCGAGCCCCTGCGGGGCGAGGCCCGCGATCCGGTTGGCGAGCTCGAAGGCGAGGGGATGGCCCATCTGGAACGCGGGCGAGTAGTCCATCACCGCGGACTGCTTCTGGATCGCCTCGACGATCGGCCTCCGGCAGTGCCCGGCGTTGCAGCACCAGAGGCCCGCGAAGCCGTCCAGGATTCGCCGGCCGTCGTCGGCCGTGTAGTACATGCCATCGGCTTCCACCAGCATGCGGGGGGCGGCCTTGAACTGGCGGTTCGCGGTGAACGGCATCCAGAACGCTTCGAGCGATTCCTGGGAGAGGGCGGGTGCGTCGGTGACGAGGGCCATGGCGGAGTCCTTGCGAAGACCGCCAATGTACCGCAGCCGGCGCGGCGTGGGCGCCGACGCCGCGTCGGACGATGCCGACGGGCGAATGGGACCGGGGCGGGCAGTAGGCTCGACGGGCGATGGGTACCTTGAATCCGTCCCCGACCTTTCGAGGAGAAAATTCCATGCTGAAGAGAAAGCTGCTGTTGGGCGCGCTCGTCGCGTCCTCGCTCGGATTCATCCCGCTGCAAGCGTCGGCGGACGTGTTCGTCGACGTCGCGCCGCCCCCGCCGCGCCACGAGCTGATTCCCGCGCCGCGGCACGGCTACGCGTGGGCGCCGGGCTATTGGGATTGGAACCACGGCCGGTACCACTGGGTGCGCGGCCACTGGGTCCGCGAGCACCCGGGAATGTATTGGCATCCGGACCGCTGGGAGAACCGCGACGGGCACTGGGTGCTCCAGCGCGGCGGCTGGCATCGCGAGCGCTGGGAGCGTGAGCGCGTGGCCGAGCGCCACGACCGCGATGGCGATGGAGTGCCGGACCGGCTCGATCGCGCGCCGAACAATCCGAACATCCGGTAACCCGTTCGACCCCCGAAACGCCGGCGGTCCCCGCCGGCGTTTTTTTTGTCATCCGGCCCGCAGGCTCGTGCGTTTTTCGGGACAGGAGGTGACGCCATGCGCAAACTGATCGTCGGAAGCATCGCCGCGGCACTCATGGGCCTTGCCGCCATCCCCGCCGCGGCGCGTTCGAACGTGGAGCTCTTCGTGGACGTGGCACCGCCGCCGGTGCGATACGAGGTGGTCCCCGCCCCTCGCGTCGGGTGGGTGTGGGCGCCGGGATTCTGGGAGTGGCGCCACGGCCGGCACTTCTGGGTCGCGGGCCATTGGATCCGCGAGCGGCGCGGCTACGTGTACCGGCCGGCGGGATGGGCGTACTACGGCGGGCGCTGGGGCTATCGCCCGGGCATCTGGGTCCGCCCCTGGTAGGCGAAGTCCTGCACGACCCATGCCGGCGCGACGAAGCGTCGGCATTTTTTTTGGCGCGGTTTCGTAAAAAGTGCGGGCAGCGCGGCGTTCACCCCGCGCACGAGCGGCTGTGCCGATGGCACGCTGCTTGCAGCGAGCCTTCCTGCAAGCTTTGACCAACCATCTCCCAGGAGGCCCCATGCGCAAGCTCGCGCCCGTTTTCTTTTCATCCATCATAGTGCTGGCGAGTGGCTCCGCGCTCGCGCTCGGCGACATGCACAAGAGCAAGAAGGCTCCCAGCACGGACGGAACGACCACCTCGTCCACGTACAACAGCGGCAGCACGCAAAGCCCGTCGTCCGGCTCCTCGTCGCAGTACAACGGCGCGGCGTCGACCTCCGGCACCAGCGGCTCGTCCTCGATGAACAGCGGCACGTCCGGCTCGAGCAGCAGCCCGAGCAGCTCGTCCAGCTCCTCGTCGACGCCCAGCTCCTCGTCGTCCGCTCCGAGCACGTCGTCCAGCGACACCGGCAGCTCGTCCTCGAAGTCGACCGACAGCAGCGCTTCCTCGAGCGACCCGTCGGCCAGCAAGTCGAAGAAGAGCAGGAGCGGCACCTCCTCCAGCGACAACGACTCCCAGTCCTCCAGCTCCAGCGGATCCGCCGGCAAGATGAGCGGCACGCCCGCCGCGCGCTCGGGCTTCGTGAAGACGTCCTACGCGAACGACACGATGTCGAGCGATACGGGCAGCACGACGGCCAAGCCGCGCAAGAATGCGGCGAAGGACAAGAACATCGGCGACCGCTGCGACAAGACGAAGCACGCGACGCTCCCCGCGGACTGCAAGACCACGGGAGCGCGTGACGCGGGCGCGGTGAACAGCACGCAGGGCGATTCCGGCGCGGGCTCGGCGGCGAGCGACGGCGGCGCGGCGGGCGCCTCCGGCTCGGCGGGTGCCTCCGGCGCCGCGGGTGCCTCGGGCGCCGCGGGTGCTTCCGGCTCTGCCGGCGCGGCCGGCAGCGGCGCGGGCGCCTCGGGCAGCGCGGGCTCCGCGAAGTAACGCGCGGGTTCCCACGCGCTTCGTCGGTCGGCTCCGACGCCCGCATGGGCGTCCGGCCGGCAGAGCGCGTTGGGCGCGGGCCGTAACCTAGGCTTGGGCAATCCGGAACGAGGAGGCGGAGACATGTGGACTCGACGAGTGCTGCTGGCGACCCTGGTCGCCGCGGCAGCCATGTCCCTCCCGCGCCACCTGCCGGCGTCCTGGGGCTCCTCCTCGGGCGCGCCCATGGTCACGGTCGGCTCGCTTCGCTGAAGCGCGCCCGTGGGGCGCACGACGGACGCCGGCGCGCTCACCCGCGCCGGCGTTTTCGTTCGAGGCGTTTCCTTTTTCGCGCCGGGCGGCCCATGATAGCGGTCTCATGCGGCTCATCAGCTATTTGACGGGCACGACCGGCGGACCGCGCATCGGCGTGCGCGTCGGCCACCGGGTCCTCGACATCGAGGCCGCGTCGCGCGTCGACGGCGAGCCGCTTCCCAGCACGATGAAGGCGCTGCTGCGCGAGGGGCGCGGCGCGCTCTCGCGCGTCCAGGCGCTCGCGCGGAAAGCCCAGTCGGATGCCGGCCGCTTCTCCGCGGCGCTCTGCGAGGAGCGCGCGATCCGCTTCCTTCCCCCCGTGCCGGACGCGGACCGGTTCGTCCGCACGCGCGAGGGCCAGGCACCCGTGACTGTGGCGGCCGCGGGCCTCGTCGGGCATGGCTCGAAGCTCGCGATTCCCGCGGCGGCACAGCGTTCCGCGTGCGATCCCGCCCTCGTCTTCGTGATCGGCCGCCGCGCGGCCGGCGTGAAGGCGGCCGACGATGCGATGGATTACGCGGTGGGCGTGACGCTCCTCAACGACTTCTCGGAGGCCGGCGCGAACGGCGCGTCGAGCCCCGTGGGCCCGGAGATCGTGACCATGGACGAGCTCGCGGATCCGTACGACCTCTGGCTCACGTGCTCCGTGAACGGCACGGAGCGCCTGCGCGTGAGCACGGGCGACCTTGCGCGCGCCCTTCCCGCGATCCTCGAGCAGATCTCCCGCGCGAAGCCCATGGAGGCGGGAGACATGCTCTCGGCGAGCGCGCTCGCCGCGGGGAGGTCGGACGGGAAGGACCTCGCCGTGAAGCCCGGCGACGTCGTCGAATCCTCCCTCGAAGGCATCACGACGCTGCGCACGACGCTCGTCGAATCCTAGGGCGGGGTGTCAGCACCGGCCGACCGGCGAATGCGGGCGCGGCTGGCATTTCCGGCGCGGCCGCCGCAGTAACGTGTCCTCGTAAGCACGATCTCCACGAGGACCCCATGCGGCCGATGCAGCGCATCATCCAGGCGGGCTTCGCCACCGCCGCCATCGCGAGCGCCTCCGTTCCCGCGCTCGCCTGGACGGTGTGGCCGGACGTCGACTTCGAGTGGTACGCGAACGTCGGCAAGCCCCTGGACTCGCGCACGATCGAGATCGCCTCCGCGCCCGCGCCTTCGTATTCGTGGGGTCCGTCGACGCCCGAGCCGCAGCCGACGCTTCTCGCGCGCGGCGAGCGCCGCGACCGCAAGCCCGCAAGCGCGCCGCAGGAACGCGACGACTCGCCGCCCACCCTTCCGCCGCGCGACGAGGTCGCGCGCCGCTAGACGAAATTCCAGTCCTGCTCTTGGCCGGCCGGAGAGATCCCGCCGGTTTTTTTTCGCCCGCGGCGCCCATCCACGCCCGCAGCCGAGCGTCGACAGGGCGCGCGGTTCCCGCTATGCTTCTCGACTGCCTCTCGAATCACCTCGCAGAAATCCCATGGCCCAGTACGTCTACACGATGATCCGCGTGGGGAAGACCGTTCCCCCCAAGCGCCAGATCCTCAAGAACATCTCGCTCTCCTTCCACCCCGGCGCCAAGATCGGGCTCCTCGGCTTGAACGGCGCGGGCAAGTCGACGGTCCTCAAGATCATGGCCGGCATCGACAAGGACTACGAGGGCGAGGCCACGCCCATGCCCGGGATCCGCATCGGCTATCTCCCGCAGGAGCCGCAGCTCGAGCCGGGCCACACGGTGCGCGAGGCGGTGGAGGAAGGGCTGGGCGAGGTCTTCTCCGCGAAGAAGCGGCTGGACCAGGTCTACGCGGCGTACGCGGAGCCGGACGCGGACTTCGACAAGCTCGCCTCCGAGCAGGAGAAGCTCGAGAAGATCCTCGCGTCGGCGGATTCCTCGACGCTCGACACGCAGCTCGAGGTGGCCGCGGATGCGCTGCGCCTGCCGCCGTGGGACGCGAAGGTCGACGTGCTCTCCGGCGGCGAGAAGCGCCGCGTCGCGCTCTGCAAGATCCTTCTCGAGAAGCCGGACATGCTCCTCCTCGACGAGCCGACCAACCACCTCGATGCGGAGTCGGTCGCCTGGCTCGAGCGCCACCTCGCGGAATTCCCTGGGACCGTGGTGGCCGTGACGCACGACCGCTACTTCCTCGACAACGTCGCGCAGTGGATCCTCGAGCTGGACCGGGGGGCGGGAATCCCGTGGAAGGGGAACTACACCTCCTGGCTCGAGCAGAAGGAGGCCCGGCTCGCGACCGAGGAGAAGCAGGAATCGGCCAAG
>DATAMY010000009.1:0-20754 GCA_036266535.1 Usitatibacter sp.
CCGGCGCGGGAACGACGGAGAACACATGAACAAATTGGATTTGGACGGCCGTAACGCCATCGTCACCGGCGGCGCGGCGGGCATCGGATTCGCCATCGCGCAGCGCCTCGCCCACTCCGGCGCCCAGGTGACGCTCTGGGACCGCGACGCGCGCGCGCTTTCGGAGACCTCGAAGGCGATCGCCGGGGGCGTGCACCAGGTCGCCGTCGACGTGGCCGACGAGGCCGCGGTGCGCCGCGCGCTGGACGAGACACTCGCGAGGATGCGGCGCGTCGACATCCTCGTCTGCAGCGCGGGCATCACCGGCCCCAACACGACCACGTGGGATTATCCGGTCGAGGCCTGGAAGCAGGTGCTCGACGTGAACCTGACGGGCGTCTTCCTCTGCAACCGCGCGGTCGTGCCCCACATGCGCGCGAACGACTACGGGCGGATCGTGAACATCGCCTCGATCGCCGGCAAGGAAGGAAATCCCAACGCGAGCGCGTACAGCGCCTCCAAGGCCGGGGTGATCTCCCTCACGAAGTCGCTCGGGAAGGAGCTCGCGAAGACGGGCATCCGCGTGAACTGCGTGACGCCGGCCGCCGTGAAGACCGGCATGTTCGCCCAGATGACCCAGGCGCACATCGACTTCATGCTCTCGAAGATCCCCATGGCGCGCTTCGGCGAGGTGGAGGAGATCGCGGCGATGGTGGCGTGGCTCTGCACCGAGGAATGCTCGTTCTCCACGGGCGCCGCGTTCGACCTTTCGGGCGGCCGCGCGGTGTACTAGCGGGCGCGCTTGCGCCGGGTCTTTTTCGGAGTAGAGTCGGAATTCGCGCGCGGGCCGGCAGGCGCGCGCGCCCTCGCCCATCCCTTCGCCTTTTCCGCTCGTCCTGGAGGAGTGTCGATGAAGATCCCCGTCTCGCTCACGGTGAACGGCAAGCCCGTCTCCGCCGAAGTCGAATCCCGAACCCTGCTTGTCGAATTCCTGCGCGAGCGAATGCAGCTCACCGGGACCCACGTCGGCTGCGACACCGCCCAATGCGGCGCGTGCACGGTCCTCGTGGATGGCAAGTCCGTGAAGAGCTGCAACATCCTCGCGGTCCAGGCGCACGGCGCCGCGATCACGACCATCGAGGGCCTCGCCGCCGCGGACGGGACGCTCCATCCCATGCAGGCCGCCTTCCGCAAGAACCATGGGCTGCAGTGCGGCTTCTGCACGCCGGGCATGGTCCTCGCGGCGGTGGGACTCGCGAGCCAGCACAAGGCGCCCACCGAAGCGCAGATTCGCGAGGCGCTCGATGGTAACTTTTGCCGCTGCACCGGCTATCACAACATCGTGAAAGCCGTGCAGGAAGGCCTTGCAGAAATGACGGCTTGAGGCCCAGGCCGAGAAGCCGTCATCCCCGCCAAGGCGGGGATCCATTCCGAAATCGGAGGCGACCATGACCGATACCACCGTTCGCGAAAAGGCGGCCGCCGCGGCGCAGCGTGCCGCGAAGCCCACCGGCCCCATCGGCTCGCGCGTCGAGCGCAAGGAAGACGCGCGCTTCCTCACCGGCGCCGGGCAGTACACCGACGACGTGGCCCTTCCCCACCAGACGTACGCCACGTTCGTCCGCTCGCCCCACGCCCATGCGCGCATCCGCGGCATCCGCACGGACGCCGCGCGCCAGGCACCGGGCGTGCTCGCGGTCTACACGGGAGCGGACATCCCGGCCGCGGTCGGGGGGCTCCCGTGCGGCTGGCTCATCACCGGCACCGACGGGAAGCCGATGAAGGAGCCGAAGCATCCGATCCTCGCGCAGGGGAAGGTCCGCTACGTGGGCGACGCGGTCGCGATCGTGATCGCGGAGCGGCCGGAGCAGGCGAAGGAAGCGGCGGCGCTGGTGGACGTCGACTACGAGACGCTTCCCGCGGTGGTGGACGTGCGCGATGCGCTGCGCAAGGGCGCGCCCGCCGTGCACGACGAGGCGCCGGACAACGTCTGCTACGTCTGGGCGCTCGGCGACAAGGCCGCGGTCGACGCGGCGTTCGCGAAGGCCGCGCACGTGACCACGCTCGACCTCGTGAACAACCGCCTCATCCCCAACGCGCTCGAGCCGCGCGCCTGCAACGCCACGTACTCGCGCGCCGACGAGTCGTACACGCTCTACGTCGCGAGCCAGAACCCGCACGTCGAGCGCCTCCTCATGACCGCGTTCGTGCTGGGACTGCCGGAGCACAAGGTGCGGGTGATCGCGCCGGACGTGGGCGGCGGCTTCGGGTCCAAGATCTACCTCTACGCGGAGGAAACGGTCTGCGTGTGGGCCTCGAAGCTCGTGGGCCGCCCGATCAAGTGGACGGCGGAGAGGAGCGAATCCTTCCTCTCGGACGCGCACGGCCGCGACCACGTCACCAAGGCGGAGCTGGCGCTCGACCGCGACGGCAAGTTCCTCGCGATGCGCGTGAAGACCACCGCCGCCATGGGCGCGTACCTTTCGACCTTCGCCTCCTGCATCCCGACCATCCTCTACGCGACCCTCCTCGCGGGGCAGTACACGACGCCCGCGATCCACTGCGAGGTGACCGCCGTCTTCACGAACACGGCCCCCGTGGACGCCTACCGCGGCGCCGGGCGCCCGGAGGCGACGTACGTGGTCGAGCGGCTGGTCGCCACCGCCGCGCGCGAGATGAAGATCGCGCAGGACGAGATCCGGCGGCGGAACTTCATCCGCACGTTCCCCTACGCGACGCCGGTGGCCCTCACCTACGACACGGGCGACTACGACGCGTGCCTCGAGGGCGCGATGAAGCTCGCGGACGCCGCGGGCTTCCCGAAGCGCCGCGAGGAAGCGGCGAAGCGCGGGAAGCTGCGGGGCCTGGGCTTCGCTTCCTACATCGAGGCGTGCGGGCTCGCGCCGTCCAACGTCGCCGGCGCGCTGGGCGCCCGGGCCGGCCTCTTCGAGGCGGGCGAGGTGCGCGTGCACCCGACGGGCAAGGTGACGGTCTTCACCGGATCGCACAGCCACGGCCAGGGGCACGAGACCACGTTCGCGCAGGTGGTCGCGGACCGGCTTGGCATCGGCGTGAACGACGTCGACGTGGTCCACGGCGACACCGGCCGCATCCCGTTCGGCATGGGCACCTACGGCTCCCGCTCGATCGCGGTGGGCGGGACGGCGATCGTGAAGGCGGTGGACAAGGTGGTCGCGAAGGGCCGCAAGATCGCCGCGCATTTGATGGAGGTGAGCGACACGGACGTGGAGTTCCGCGACGGGAAGTTCACCGTGAAGGGCACGGACAAGAGCATCCCCTTCGCGCAGGTCGCGCTCACCGCGTACGTTCCGCACAACTATCCGCTCGACAAGCTCGAGCCGGGCCTGGACGAGACCGCGTTCTACGATCCCACGAACTTCACCTATCCCGCGGGCACGCACATCTGCGAGGTGGAGATCGACCCGGAGACCGGCGAGACGCAGATCGTCGCCTTCACCGCGTGCGACGACTTCGGCAACATCATCAACCCGATGATCGTCGAGGGCCAGGTCCACGGCGGCCTCGCGCAGGGCATCGGCCAGGCGCTGCTCGAAGGCTGCGTCTACGACCGCGAGTCCGGCCAGCTCCTCACCGGCTCGTACATGGACTACACGATGCCGCGGGCGTCGGACCTGCCGTCGTTCCGCGTCGACACGCGCGTCACGCCCTGCACGCACAATCCGCTCGGCGTGAAGGGCTGCGGCGAGGCGGGCGCGATCGGGGCGCCGGCCGCGGTGATGAATGCGATCTGCGACGCGACGGGCGCCAAGGACGTGGAGATGCCGGCCACGTCCGAGCGCGTCTGGCGCGCGCTCCGCAAGACGTGACCCTCTCCCCAACCCTCTCCCAAGGGAGAGGGAGCAAACGTCGGACGGGTTTTTGCGAATTCTGAGGAGATCAATATGAACACATTCGGCTACCAGGAACCGACGTCGGTCGCCAAGGCCGCCTCCGCCGCCACGGGCAACCCCGAGGCGCGCTATCTCGCGGGCGGCCAGTCGCTGCTCGCCGCCATGAAGCTGGGGCTCGCGACCCCCGCGGAGCTCGTGGACCTGAACCATGTGCCGGAGCTGCGCGGGATCAAGGTGGACGGCAACGGCGCCTCGGTCACGATCGCGGCGATGACACGCCATGCGGAAGTCGCGGGCTCGCTCGAGGTGGGCGCGCGCATTCCGGCGCTCGCGGCCCTGGCCGGCGCGATCGGCGACCGCCAGGTGCGAAACCGCGGGACGCTCGGCGGATCCCTCGCCAACAACGACCCGGCGGCGGACTATCCCGCGGCGGTCCTCGCGCTCGGCGCCACCGTGAACACGAACACGCGGCAGATCGCGGCGGACGATTTCTTCCGCGGCCTCTTCGAGACGGCGCTCGCGCCCGGCGAGCTCATCATGTCGGTCACCTTCCCGGTTCCCAAGAAGGCGGCGTACGTCAAGTTCCGCAACCCCGCCTCCCGCTTCGCGGTGGTCGGCGTCTTCGTGGCCCTCACCGCGCAGGGCCCGCGCGTGGCGGTCACGGGCGCGGGCTCCCGGGGCGTCTTCCGCGCGAAGTCGATCGAGGCGCCGCTCGCGCGCGAGTGGTCGGCGAAGGCGATCGAGTCGATCGCGATCCCCGCATCGGACCTGCAATCGGACCTCCACGCGAGCGCCGAGTATCGCGCGCACCTCGTGGGCGTCCTCGCGCGGCGCGCCGTCGCGGCGGCATGAGGTCGATCGAGGAAGCGGAGGCGCTCCTCGCGGGCGCGGACTACGTCGCGGAGCGCCGGCTCGCCACCGCCGTCTTCCTCGCGCTGCGGCTCGGGCGCCCCCTTTTCCTCGAGGGAGAGGCGGGCGTCGGCAAGACCGAGCTCGCCAAGGCGCTCGCGTCGGGCCTGGGCCGCGAGCTCATCCGGCTGCAATGCTACGAAGGGCTCGACATCTCGAGCGCCGTCTACGAATGGAACGTGCAGCGCCAGATGATGGCGATCCGGCTCGCGGAGGCGGCCGGGCGCGCGCGCGGCGACTCGCTCGAGGGGGACCTCTTCTCCGCGCAGTACCTCGTGAAGCGCCCGATCCTGCGCGCGCTCGAGGCGGCGGCGGGCGGCCTCCCGCCGGTGCTCCTCATCGACGAGCTGGACCGCGCGGACGAGCCCTTCGAGGCGTACCTCCTCGAGGTGCTCTCGGATTTCCAGGTGACGATCCCGGAGCTGGGCACCATCCGCGCGAAGGAGCCGCCGGTCGTGGTCGTCACCTCCAACCGCACGCGCGAGATCCACGACGCCATCAAGCGGCGCTGCCTCTACCATTGGGTCGACTACCCGGGCGCGGAGCGCGAGCTGGAGATCCTGCGCCGGAAGGCCCCGGGCGCGCAGGAGTCGCTTTCCCGAGAGGTCGTGGCGTTCGTGCAGCGCCTGCGCGCGATGGATCTCTACAAGGCGCCGGGGGTCGCCGAGACGATCGACTGGACGCGCTCGCTCCTCCTCCTCGACGCGACCACGCTGGACCCGCAGACGGTGAGCGATACGCTGGGCGCGCTCCTCAAGTACCAGGACGACCTCGCCCGCTTCCCCCGCGAGGCCGTCGCCGCGGTGCTCGAGGAGGCGCGCTCGCAGGTGCCCGCGTGAGCGCGGCGGCCGCGGGCCTCGCGCGGGCGCCGGGCCAGCTCGGCGCGAACGTGGTGCATTTCGCGGGTGTGCTGCGCGCATCCGGCATTCCGATCGGGACGGACAAGGTGATCGACGCCGTCCGCGTGCTGCCGATCTCCGGGCTCGCCCGCCGCGCGGACTGGCACGCTACGCTCGCCGCGCTTTTCCTCACGCGGCGCGAGCAGCAGGCGCTCTTCGACGAGGCGTTCGAGCGCTTCTGGCGCGACCCCGGCATCGAGGACCGGATGCGCGCGCTCCTCCTTCCCAAGGTCGAGGGACGCACCCCGCGCGACCGCGCCGGCGGCCGGCTCGCCGAGGCGCTCTTTCCCGGGAGCGAGGCGCGCGCGCGCCCGCGCGAAGCGCCGCCCGAAGCGACGATCGACGCGACGCTCACGTTCTCGGCGCGCGAGAGGCTTTCGAGCGTGGATTTCGAGCGCATGACCGCCGAGGAATGGGCGCTCGCCCGCCGGATCGTGGCCGGGATGCGCCTCCCGGTGCCGGAGGTGCGCACCCGTCGCTACGCGCCCTCCCGCCGCGGCCGCGCGGTCGACCTCGCCGCGACCCTCCGGCAGATGGCGCGCCGGGGCGGGGACCTCACCCACATCCCGCGGCGCGAGCCGCGCCGCCGAGCGCCGCCGCTGGTGGTGCTCTGCGACATCTCCGGGTCGATGCACCGCTACACCCGCATGTTCCTGCATTTCCTCCACGCGCTCACCCGCGATCGCGAGCGCGTCTCGACGTTCCTCTTCGGGACGCGGCTCACGAACGTCACGCGGCCGCTTCGCGACCGCGACGTGGACGAGGCGCTCGGGCGCGTGAGCGCGGCGGCCACGGACTGGGCCGGCGGCACGAGGATCGGCGCCTGCCTGCGCGAATTCAACTTCCGCTGGGCGCGCCGGCTCCTCGGCCAGAACGCCTGCGTGCTCCTCGTGACCGACGGCCTCGAGCGCGACGAGACGGGAGCGCTCGAAGCCGAGATGGCGCGGCTCCATCGCTCGTGCCGGCGGCTCGTGTGGCTGAACCCGCTCCTGCGCTATGCCGGTTTCGAGCCGCGCGCCTCCGGCATCGCCTCGATGCGGCCCCACGTCGACGCGTTCCTCCCCGTGCACGACCTGGAATCGCTGCGCGCCCTCGCCGCGGCGCTTCCCCGCTGACATGGAGCTCGCCGGAGAGCGGCGCCTGCCCGTCGACCGCGAGACCGCGTGGCGGGCGTTGAACGACCCGGAGCGCCTGCGCGCGGCGATCCCGGGGTGCTCGGGGATGGAGCGCACCGGCGACAACGAGTACCGCGTCGAGGTTACCGCGTCCCTCGGGCCCGTGCGCGCGAAATTCCGCGGCCGGCTGACCGTGGAGGACATCGTGCCGCCGGAGCGCTATTCGCTGCGATTCGAGGGCGAAGGCGGGGCCGCCGGCTTCGCGAAGGGGACCGCGCGCGTGGCGCTCGCGGACGAGGGAAGCGCCACGCTCGTGACCTACCACGCGGCGGCCCAGGTGGGCGGGCGCCTGGCGCAGATCGGGAACCGCCTCGTCGACTCCGCCGCGCTGAAGCTCGCCGACGATTTCTTCGCGGCGTTCGAGCGGCAGCTCGCCGCGCCGGCCGCCGCGGTGCCCGAATCGCCGCTCGAGGCGCTGGAATCGAGCTTCGTGCTGCACGACCCGCGGACGTGGAACGGCATCGCGTGGATCGTATTCCTCGCGATCGTGGTCGTGCTGGCCGCCCTCCTCCTGCGCTAGCGCGGCTCACCCCCGGAAGCCTCACGCTCCACCCGTACGAGCCGCGCGAGCCCTTCGTCCAGGCGCGGCGAGTCCGGCAGCGGAATGCGCAGGTCCTCCTCGAGCACCGACCGGAAGTCCTCGACGCTCGCGATGAGGCGGCGCTCCGTGCGGCCGTCGCGATGGTGGATGGCGTAGCGCGCATTCCGGAGCGCATGGCGGCGGTCCGCGCCGGCCCGCGCCGCGACGATCCCGGTCACGAACTGCGACTGCGGATGGTTCGCGAGGTACCAGTTGCTCACCTCGTAGTCGGCGAGGTGCTGCTCGTGGAGGTCGAAGGCGTAGAGCGCCTGCCATTCGCCCGCCACGTCGGCCTCGAGCACGAAGCCGTCGCCCTCGGGGAGAAGCCGGTAGGTCTCATGCGGCGTCGGTTGGGCGACATAGGGCACGAGGAGGAGCGGCGCGGTGAGGCTCTGGCCGCCGAAGCCCACGTCCGCGATCCACTCCCGCCCCTCGGCCGTCACGCGCATCAGCATGTGGCTGCGCGCCGTGACGACGCCGGGCGGCACGTTCCAGCGCACGCGCGCCGAGAGCCGGCGGACCGGGAAGCCGATCGCTTCCAGCACGCGCGCGAAGAGGAGGTTCTGCTCGAAGCACCAGCCGCCGCGGCGTCCGTCGACGAGCTTCTCGTGGATCGACGCGGGATCGAGGCGGATGGGCTCGCCCAGGAAGGCCGCGAGGTTCTCGAAGGGAATCGCGTCGGCGTGCAGGCGGTGGAGGTCGGACAGGACCTGCAGCGTCGGCGCCGCGGGCGCGCCGAAGCCGATCCGCGCGAAGTAGGCGTGGAGCTCGCGCATTTCGCCCTCCGGAGCCGCGCTCCGGAGGGTCGTGGGGGGAACGATCAGCGGCCGGAGAGCTGGGCGCGGATCTCGCCGCCGGGGTGCGCGGCGCTGTGCACGTTCACGTAGAGGTCGCCCGCCTTGTAGGCCTGGTATTGCTCGTCCGTGAGCTTGGCGCCGGCAGGAGCCGAGAACTCGTTGTCGCCGGTCTTGGTGAAGGGCACGATCACCTTGCCGTTGGCGCCCTTCGCGCCCTGGTGGATGTGCGCGGCGGTGGCGGTCATGCCGGTCGCGATGATCTTCGCCGTCACCGTATGGTCCGCGTTCACGGTCACCATGCCGGAGCCGGAAGCGGAGGACGAGACGGGCGGCACTTCGTTCGCGCCCGTGAGGGTCACGGACTCGCCGGACGACGAGCCGGAATCCATCATGTGGTGCATCGACGAGCAGCTGGCGAGGATCGCCGCGGCGCCGAGAATGGCAAGCGTGCGCGAAAGCGTTTTCATGGGTTTTTCTCCTTCGGTTGGCAACACGGGGGTGAACACGGGTCCGGCGGGGTTTGTTCCGCCGAGGTTACTCCTTCCTAGGGGCCGGCGCGGGCTTCGGGGGCCATGCCGGCGCGGGCCGACCGCCCCCGCCGGGGCGGCGGCAAGGGCGAGGCGAGGCCCAGCCGCCCGAGGAGGCGCGCGGCGTCGAACGGCGCCTTCACCTTGGCGTCGTTGTCGAAATAGCAGTATACGTCGCGGCTCGCGCGCCGCGCGGGCGCGCCCGCGGCGATCTTCTGCGCGTGCCCCCGCTCGCCGCCCGCGCTCCAGGCGCGGATGCGCTCGGCCCAGAGGTCGAGCGCCGCGTCCGAATAGCCGCTCGCGTAGAGCACCTTGTCGCCGTGCAATCGCACGTACACGAAGTCCGCGGTCACGTCTTCGACGAACGGCCACTTCCCCGCGGTATCCGCGACCACGAGCGCGATGCCGTGCCGCCTGAGGAGCGCCACGAACGCGGGATCGAGGAAGCTCTCGTGGCGGATCTCGATCGCGTGCCGGAGCGCGCGGTTGCGGTCGATCGCGAGGCGGCATCGCCCCTTCACGCGCGCGTCGCGTCGCCGCGCGAGCGCGAGCGCCGACTCGGTGTCGCGCGGCAGCATCGCGAAGAATTCCTCGAGGCGGCCCGCGTCGAAGCGGAAATCCGGCGGGAATTGCCAGAGGAAGGGGCCCGTCTTCTCGCGCAGGTTGAAGAGGCCGGAGGCGAGGAAGTTCGCGAGCGGCTTCTCCACGTCCTTCAGCCGCTTCATGTGCGAGATGAAGCGGCTCCCCTTCACGGCGAAGACGAATCCGGGCGGCGTGGCGTCGTACCAGTCCGCGAAGTGCTCCGGGCGCTGGAGCGAGTAGAACGTGCCGTTGATCTCGATCGTGGGGAAGCACCGCGACGCGTATTCCAGCTCGCGGCGCTGGGCGAGTCCTTCCGGGTAGAAGACGCCGCGCCAGCCGCCGTACCGCCATCCCGAGATGCCGACGCGGATCTCGCCCATGGCCGCTTCAGACGTGGGTGAGGATCTCGGCGAGCGCGCCCATGTCGGCGGGCTTCACGAGGAACCAGTCGAATCCGGCGGCACGGGCATTGCGCCGGTCCTCCTCCTGGCCATAGCCCGTGAGGGCGACGAGGCGCACCTCGCGCGTGTCCGGCGAGGCGCGCGTGCGGCGCGCGACCTCGTAGCCGTCGAAGCCCGGAAGCCCGATGTCGACGATCGCGACCTGCGGGTGCACCGATTGGATGCTGGCCACGCCGCCCGGCCCGCTGTCCGCCTCGTGCACCTGGTGGCCGTTCAGCCTCAGCATCATCGCGAGCGTCTCCCGGCCGTCGTCGTTGTCTTCCACCACGAGGATCCGCAAGGGCTTCCCCTCCTTTCCCGTGTCCGTCTCGCCCGCCGGCGGCCGATCCTGCTTGGGCGCCTCGACCCGCGGGAGGTTCACGAGGAACGTGGCGCCCTCCCCCACGCCGGGGCTATCGACGCGGACCGTGCCGCCGTGCAGCTCGGTCAAGCGCCGGACGAGTGCCAGGCCGAGTCCCAGGCCGCCCTGCGCGCGGTCGATGGTCCGCTCGCCCTGCGTGAAGAGGTCGAAGATGCGCGGCAGGAGCGAGTGCGCGATGCCCATGCCGGTATCGGCCACCTCGAGCACCGCGTCGCCGTCCTCCGGCCGCACGCGCACCGTGATGGTCCCGCCCTCCGGCGTGTACTTGGCCGCGTTGTCGACCAGGTTGGTGACGATCTGCTCGATCCGCGTCTCGTCCCCGTTCACCCAGGCCTCGCGGTAATCGGTCTCGATCTGGTGGCGGCCGAGGCGCCCCGACGCGGACATCATCATCACCGTCCGCCGCGCGACGGCCGCGAGGTCGAGCGTGCGCGCGGTGAGCATGATCCGCCCGCTCGTCACGCGCGCGACGTCGAGGAGGTCGTCCACGAGCTCGCGCAGGCTCACCATCTGCCGGTCCACGATGTCGCGCGCGCGCAGCGCCTCCGGCCCGCGCGGATCGACGTGATGGAGCACGTTCACCGCGCTCGAGATCGCGTTCAGCGGGTTGCGCAGCTCATGTCCCAGCATCGCGAGGAACTCGTCCTTGGCGCGGCTCGCCTGCTCGGCGTCGCGCCGCGAGCGCTGCTCGGCGGCGAGCGCCTCGTTCAGGCGCTGCTGGCGCTCCCGGAGCTTCTCGTCCGCCTCCTCGAAGGCGTCCTGCACGTCCTGCACCTCGTCGATGGACGACGGCCGGTGCGGCGGCTGCGGGTCGCCGTGGGCGAGCGCGCGCGCCGAGACGCCGAGCGCGGTGATCGGGTTCTGGATCCGCCGGCCGAACACGAACGCGAGGAGGACCGCGAGGCCGATCGAGACGAAGGCCGCGGCGGCGAGGAGCGCGGAGGAGTCGAGGAGCGCCGCCTCGATGAGCCGCGCGGGAACGCCGGTCGCGACCGTCCAGCCCCAGCGCACCGAGCGGCTGTGCGCGGCGTAGATGCGCTCGCCGTCCGCGTCCCGCCCCCGATACGCCCCCTCCGCCATCTCGCGCGACTTCTCGAGCAGCAGCGGCGCGGGGGGCTTGCCGACCCAGCGCCCGTTCTCCTGCGTGCTCGCGATCACGCGGCCGTTTCCGTCGAGGAGGGTCATCGTGGCGCCCGTGCCGACGGGATACTGGCTCAGGAACTTGAGCCATGCCGACTGGTCGACCACCGCCACCATGACCCGCTCGACCGGGCCGCTCCACCCGACCGGGACGGCGAGCTGCGTCTCGTAATGGCCGTCCGGAGCCTGGACGACGCCGGAGGCGGCCGGGAGCCCCGATTCGGCGGCGCGCCGGAGCGTCGCGGCATCCACCGCGAGCGGCTCTCCCCCGGACGAGGGGGTGCCCGAATCGCGCCGCGCGCTGACGACGTCCTTCCAGCCCGGATCCCCCAGGGCCACGGCGGACCACAGCGGCTGCGTCTCGAGCGCGCGGGCCAACTGGTCCATCACCGCTTCGCGCGGCTCGCCGTTCGTCCCCGCGGAAAGCCCGAGCGCCCGGAGCATGCGGATGCTGCCGTCCATCTCCGCGTCGAGCGCGATCGTCATGGCACGCACGCGCTCGAGGTAGCGCAGCTCCAGGTCCTTGCGCTGCTGCCACCACGAGAACGAGGTGATCGCGACGGCGAACACCATCAGCGGCACGAACGCGCCGGCCACGAGGACCAGGAGGTGGCTGCGGATCTTCACGGGGGTGCCGGGACGGTGGGATCCAAGGACTGACCCCGCGCCGCAGGTGGAGTTTCCGCCCGGGCCTCGGCCGACCGGCGGGAAAACGCTACTCGTCCGTGCCCGAGCGCTCCGGCCAGCCCTTCGCCCTGCGAAGATCGGCGTCGTGCTCGCCCAGCCGCGGCGCCGGATGGCGGATCGCGCCCGGCGTCCCGGAGAGCTTCGGCACGATTCCCGGCACCTTGAGCGGGGCCCCGTCGCCCGCGACGGTGGAGACGATCATGTCGCGCGCGACGTACTGGCGGTCGCGCACGATGTCCGCGATCGAGGAGATGCGGCCCACGGGCACTTTCGCGGCGTCGAGCGCGGCGATGACCTCGTCCTGCGCGCGCTCCGACGTCCACGCCTCGATCGCGGCGTCGATGCGCGCGGTCTGCGCGACGCGCCCGTCGTTCTGCGCGAGCGCGGGATCGCGCTCGAGGTCCGCGCGGCCGATCGCGGCCATGAGCCGCCGGAAGATGCTGTCGCCGTTGCCCGCGACCAGCACGTAGTCGCCATCGCGGCAGCGGTATGCATTGGAGGGCACGATCCCAGGCAGCGCGCTTCCCGCGCGCTCCCGAACGGCGCCGAACGCGTCGTATTCCGGAAGGAGGCTCTCCATCACGTTGAAGACGGATTCGTAGAGCGCCACGTCGATGAACTGGCCCTCGCCGCCGCGCGCGTCGCGATGGTAGAGGGCCATGAGGACGCCGATCACGCCGTGCAGCGCCGCGAGCGTGTCTCCGATGGACACGCCCACGCGGACCGGCACGCGGCCGGGCTCGCCCGTGAGGTAGCGCAGCCCTCCCAGCGATTCGCCGATCACGCCGAAGCCGGGACGGTCCTTGTCCGGGCCGGTCTGCCCGTACCCGGAGATGCGCAGCATCACGAGGCGCGGATTCAACGCGTGCAGATGCTCCCAGCCGAGCCCCCATCCCTCGAGCGTGCCGGGCTTGAAGTTCTCGATCAGGACGTCCGCTTCGCGCGCGAGCGCGCGCACGGCCTCCTGCCCCTCGGGCTCGCGAAGGTCGAGGCACACCGAGCGCTTGTTGCGGGACTGGACCTCCCACCAGACGGAGGTCCCGCCGCGCAGGAGCCGCCACTTGCGCAGCGGATCCCCGGTTCCCGGCGGCTCGACCTTGATCACGTCCGCGCCGAAATCGGCGAGCGTCTTCCCCGCGAAGGGGCCGGCGATGAGCTGCCCCAGCTCGAGAACCTTGATGCCATGGAGCGCTTGCATGGCGGGATTTTACGCGTCAACGTGGGACGGGGCCTGCGCGTTGAGGCGATGGGATAATCGAACCCCAGGAGCCCCATGAAAAAATCTCTTCTCGCCATCGCCCTCGCCTGCACCGGCGCCCTCGCGGCGCCCGCTTCCTTCGCGGATTCCTTCCCGGACCGCGCCCGCGTGATTTCCGCCCAGCCCGTCGTCGAACGCATCCCCGTCTCGCGCGAGGAATGCTGGAACGACCGCGTGCGCGGCTACGAGAACCGCCGCGTGACGCGCACGGATACCGGCGCCGCCGTCGGCCCCGGCACCGTGCTGGGCGCCGTCGTGGGCGGTGTTATCGGCCACCAGTTCGGCAACAGCAGCGGCGGTCGCGATCGCGGCACCGCGGCGGGCGCCATCGTGGGCGGCCTCGTCGGCAACCAGATCGATCGCGACAGCTCCGGACCCCCGGGCCGCGTGGAGGAAGTCGAGAGCGTGCCGGTCGAGCGCAATGTCGAGCGCTGCCGCACCGTCGACGAGACGCGCGAGGCGACCGTGGGCTACGACGTCCGCTACGAGTACCGCGGGCGGCAGTTCGCGACGCGGCTCCCGCGCGATCCGGGCCGCACCCTCCCCATCCGCGTGGACGTGCAGCCCGTCCAACCGGACTACGACGCGCCGCCGCCGCCCCCGGGCCCGCGCCCGCCGGCCTATCGCTGAAGGCGGTTTCCCGCCGGAACGGCGCCTGCGGGCGCCGTTTTTCTTGGGCCCGAATGCGGGATGCGCCTGCACCATCCGGCAGGGGGCCGGGACGAACGGGGGAAGCCCCGCGGGATCGAATCCAGAGGTGCCTTCAATCGAAGGCCGCAATTTTCCTGGAGGTGTCCATGAAGACGCTTGCCCTCGCTCTCGCGGCGGCGATCACGGCGATCGCGCCGCTCGCGCACGGCCAGACCTACGGCCGCTACGACCGCAGCTACACCCCGCCGCCGGACGCGACGTATTCGCCGCGCGACGAGCGGGAATCCGGCTGGCGCGACAGCCACGCCCGCGTGATCGACTCGCAGCCCGTTTACGCCCAGGGCGGCACGCACGAGGAATGCTGGAACGAGGAAACGAAGAGCTACGAGCACCACGGCATCAACGCGGGGACGGTGCTGGGCGCCATCGCCGGCGGCGTGATCGGCCACCAGGTCGGCAACGGCCGCGGGAACGACGTCGCGACCGCCGCGGGCGCGATCGGCGGCGGCATCGCCGGGAACCGGATCGAGCGCAACCGCGAGGAAAGGCCCTCCAACGAGCAGCGCTGCCGCACGGTGAGCGACTCGGACGGCGCGCCCAACCAGGTCGTGGCCTACGACGTCCGCTACGAGTACCGCGGCCGCGAGTTCACGACGCGCATGGACCACCAGCCGGGCCGCTGGCTCGACGTGGGCCGGGACATCCGGGACGACGGAACCCCGTACAGCTGACCGCACGGCGGTCCGCGGCGAGTCGGAAAGGGGGCGGGCGACCGCCCCCTTTTTCCCATTGGCGCCGCCAATCGAACGCATCGAAACAATCAATTGGACGATTGGCCGCCCGGCGGCGCACCATGGTCGGGATCGAATCCGGAAATCCGGACACCCCGCTTTTTGTCCCATGGAGGCACCGATGAAACCCCTCAAAGGAACGAAGACCCACGACAACCTGAAGGCCGCCTTCGCCGGGGAATCCCAGGCGAACCGGCGCTACCTCTACTTCGCGAACAAGGCGGACGTCGAGGGGCAGAACGACGTCGCGGCGCTGTTCCGCTCCACCGCCGAGGGCGAGACGGGCCACGCGCACGGCCACCTCGACTACCTCGCCACCGTGGGCGACCCGGCGACCGACCTGCCGATCGGAAGCTCGCGCCAGAACCTGAAGGCCGCCGTGGCCGGCGAGACGCACGAGTACACCGACATGTATCCGGGCATGGCGAAGGCCGCGCGGAGCGAGGCCTTCGAGGAGATCGCGGACTGGTTCGAGACGCTCGCCAAAGCCGAGCGCTCGCACGCGAACCGCTTCCAGAAGGCGCTCGACGCGCTCACGGATTGAGCGCTGCCGCTCCTTGGAAACAAAGGGGGCTTCGCGCCCCCTTTTTCACTCGAGCTGGAACGCAGATGAACGCAGATGAAAAGCGCAGATGAACGCGGATAGATCAGCGAGCAATTTGTGCACGGGAATTTGAGTATCGGTTTTCTCTGCGTTCATCTGCGCGCCATCTGCGTTCATCTGCGTTCAAAAGACTTTTGGCTGCATAACTCCCCATGACGATCAGAGAAGGCAGCCTCGAAGCGCCCACGCGCCACCCGATCGACTGGCGCAATCCCGAGTACTACGACGAGTCGAAGATCGGCGCCGAGATGGAGCGCATCTTCGACATCTGCCACGGCTGCCGGCGGTGCGTGAGCCTCTGCAAGGCGTTCCCGACGCTCTTCGACCTGATCGACGAGGGCCCGACCGGCGAGCTGGACGGCGTGCCGCGCGAGAAATTCCGGTCGGTGGTGGACAACTGCTACCTCTGCGACATGTGCTACATGGTGAAGTGTCCGTACGTGCCGCCGCATCCGTGGAACGTGGACTTCCCGCACCTCATGCTGCGCGCGAAGGCGCACGAGTTCCGCGCCGGGAAGCTCGCGCATCCCGCGCGCGACCGCATCCTTTCCTCCACGGACAGGAACGGGCGCCTGGCGACGATCCCGGTCGTGGTCCACGCCGTGAACGCCGCGACGCGGTCGCGCGCGCTCCGGGCGCTGGGCGAAAAGATGCTCGCGGTGGACCGCGAGGCGTGGGTGCCCCGGTACGCGCCGCGTCCTTTCCGGCGCCATCCGCCGAAAAGCGCCGCCCATCCGGTGCGCGACGGCGAGCGCACGCCGGGGAAGGTCGCGATCTTCGCCACCTGCTACGTGAACTACAACGAGCCGGGGATCGGCCACGATCTCGCGGCCATCCTCGACCACAACGCGGTGCCCTATGTGCTCGCGGAGAAGGAGGCGTGCTGCGGCATGCCCAAGCTCGAGCAGGGCGACCTCGAATCGGTCGCGAAGCTGAAAGAGGCGAACATCCCACGGCTCGCCAAGCTCGCGCGCGAGGGCTACGCGATCGTGACGCCGGTCCCTTCGTGCACGCTCATGTACAAGCAGGAGCTGCCGCTCATGTTCCCCGAGGACGAGGACGTGCGCGCCGTGCGCGACGCCATGTTCGACCCGTTCGAGTACCTCATGGCGAGGAAGCGCGACGGCCTTCTCGCGCAGGACTTCAAGCGCCCGCTCGGCAACGTCGCTTACCACGTCCCCTGCCACACGCGCGTACAGAAGATGGGACCCCGGACGCGCGAGGCCCTCGAGTCGATTCCGGGGACCGAGGTGCTGGTGATCGAGCGCTGCTCCGGGCACGCGGGGACGTACGGCGTGAAGGCGGAGTTCCACGACGCCGCGCTCGCGATCGGGAAGCCCGTGTTCCGGCAAATCGCCGAGTTCGCGCCCGACTTCTTCGCCTCCGACTGCGAGCTCGCGGGCCACCACATCGAGGAGGGCCTCGCCGGCAGCAAGGGCGCGGCCATCCTCAAGCACCCGCTCACCCTCCTTCGAATGGCCTACGGCCTTCCGGACTGAATCATCGCCGCCACCATGCACAAGATCTCCCGCGAGTCCCTCATGACCCTCGAGGCCTACGCCCGCGCGCGGAAGGACTTTCGCGCCAAGGTGATCGCCCACAAGAAGCACCGCTCCCTCGCGCTCGGCGAGCACGTGATGCTCCTCTTCGAGGACGAGCTCACCATGCGCTACCAGGTGCAGGAGATGCTCCACGCCGAGCGCATCTTCGAGGAGGAAGGCATCCAGGACGAGATCGACGCCTACAACCCGCTGATCCCGGACGGGCGCAACTTCAAGGCGACGATGCAGATCGAGTACGAGGACGTGAACGAGCGCAAATCCGCGCTCGCGCGGCTGAGGGGCATCGAGGACCGCACGTGGATCCGCGTGGAGGGCTGCGCGCCGGTCTACGCCATCGCGGACGAGGACCTCGAGCGCGAGACGGACGAGAAGACCTCCGCCGTGCATTTCCTGCGCTTCGAGCTCACGCCCGAGATGATCGAGGCGCTCAAGTACGGCGTGGGCCTCGCGGTCGGCATCGACCACCCGCACTACGCCGCGGCCGTAGACCCGGTCCCGGCGGAAGTCCGCGCGGCGCTCGTGAAGGACCTGGACTAAGCCTCGCCGCAGTCTCAGGCCGCGCGGGCCATCCGCAGGCATGGCATCTTCATCGCGTGGATCGCCTCCGCCAGCGCCTCCACCGCGAGCGGCCGGTCGAAGCTCGCGCGCCATGCGAGGGCGACCTTGCGCGACGGTGCGGGCGGCGCGAACGGCACCGCCTTCACGAGCCTCGCCGCGTAGCGCGGCACGAGCGCCGTCGCCGGCAGCACGCTCACCCCGAGGCCCGAGGCGACCATGTTGCGGATGGTCTCGAGCGAGCTTCCCGCCCGCCCCTCCGGCGCCGCGGTGTTCGCCTGCCCGGGGCAGGCTTCGAGGACCTGGTCGCGGAAGCAATGCCCGGCATTCAACACCAGCAGGTTCTCGCCCGAGAGCTCGCCGGGCTTCACCGACCGGCGGCCCTCCCAGCGGTGGCCCGCGGGAACCACCACGCTGAACGGCTCCTCATACACGACGCGGGTCTTCACGCCCGGGATGGAGAAAGGAAGCGCGATGATCACGACGTCGAGCTCGCCGTCCCGGAGCATGGGCGCGAGGTTCCCGGTGAGGTTCTCCTCGATCGAGAGCGGCATGTGCGGCGCGCGCTTGCGCAAGCTCGGGACCAGCTCCGGCAGGAGGTACGGGCCGATGGTGGGGATCGCGCCCAGCCGGAGCGTGCCCACGAGCTGGTCGCGGCCGCCGCGCGCGAGGTGCGGGATCTTCGCGACCTCGTCCAGGACGCGCCGCGCCTGCTCGACGATCGCCCGCCCGCGCGCGGTGACGAGCACCTCGTTCTTGTTCCGCTCGAAGAGCTTCACCGCGAGCTCGTCCTCGAGCTTGGCGAGCGCGAGCGAGAGGGTGGGCTGGGTCACGAAGCACTTCTGCGCGGCGCGCCCGAAGTGGCGCTCCTGCGCGAGGGCCACGACGTAGCGCAGCTCGGTCAAGGTCACGGCGGGACTCCATAGGTCAAGACTATCGCGATTATAACGATAATCAATTTGATTTATCAATCGGCGGCGCGCAGGATGGCTGCACGCAATCGGCATCGGCACACACGAACGGAAAGGATCGACATGCTCCAGAACCGCGAGGGCCGCGAGGTCCCGAAAGTCAGCTTCCGCACGCGCGAGGACGGGCAGTGGAAGGACGTCACCACGGACGGGATCTTCAAGGGCCGCACCGTGATCGCGTTCGCGCTTCCCGGCGCGTACACGCCCACCTGCTCCTCGAGCCACCTCCCCCGCTACAACGAGCTGGCACCCGTCTTCCGCCGGCTGGGCGTGGACGACATCGTCTGCATCTCGGTGAACGACCCGTTCGTGATGAGCGAGTGGCAGCGCGACCAGGACGCGCCCGATGTCACGTTCCTCCCGGACGGCAACGGCGAGTTCACCGCGAAGATGGGCATGCTGGTGGACAAGGCCGACCTGGGCTTCGGCAAGCGCTCGTGGCGCTATTCCATGCTCGTGAAGGACGGCGTGATCGAGAAGATGTTCATCGAGCCGGAGAAGGAAGGCGACCCGTACGAGGTCTCGGACGCGGACACCATGCTCCGCTACATCGCCCCGCGCGAGAAGGCGCCGGAGCCCGCGCTGATCTTCACGAAGCCGGGATGCCCGTACTGCGCCCGCGCGAAGGAGCTCCTGCGGGAGCACGGGATCGTGTTCGAGGAAGTGCCGCTCGGCAAGGGCATCACCACCTCGGCCCTGCGGGCCGTCTCCGGCAAGGGCACCGCGCCGCAGGTCTTCATCGGCGGTCGGCTCGTCGGCGGCACGGAGGAGCTCGAGAAGCACCTGGCAGGCGCGGAACGGAAGGCCGCGTAAGATCGAGCGCCATGCACGGGGAAATCGAAGTCGATGTCGCGGTGATCGGTGCCGGCACGGCCGGGCTGTCCGCCTATCGGGCGGCGAAGGCCGCCGGGAAGCGCGCGGTGCTGATCGAGGGCGGCCCGTACGGCACCACCTGCGCGCGCGTGGGCTGCATGCCCTCCAAGCTCCTCATCGCCGCGGCGGAGGCGGCCCACGGCATCGAGCGGGCGCGCGCCTTCGGCGTCCACGCGGGGCCGGCCCGCATCGACGGCGCCGAGGTGATGGCGCGCGTGAAGCGCGAGCGCGACCGTTTCGTGGGCTTCGTGCTCGAGGGCGTCGAGGCGATCGCGCCGGCGGAGCGCCTGCGCGGCCACGCGCGCTTCGTCGATGCCGGGACGCTCGAGGTCGAGGGCGGGCCGCGCATCGCCACCCGCGCCGTCGTGATCGCCACCGGATCGCGCCCGTCCGTCCCGCCGATCCTGCAGGGCCTGGGCGACCGCCTCGTGGTGAACGACGACGTCTTCTCGTGGGATACGCTCCCCCGCTCGGTCGCGGTCTTCGGGCCGGGCGTGATCGGCCTGGAGATCGGGCAGGCGCTCTCGCGGCTCGGCGTGCGGGTCGTGGTGCTCGGCCGCGGCGGCCGCGTGGGCCCGCTCACGGATCCGTACGTGCAGCGCGCGGCGATCGCGGCCTTCGCCGCCGACTTCATGCTCGATACCGACGCCCACGTCTCGCGCGTCGAGCGCGTGGGCGGCCAGGTGGAGGTCGACTACTGCAAGCCGGGAGGCGCGGGCTGCGTCGAGCGCTTCGATTACGTGCTCGCCGCGACCGGGCGCGTGCCGAACGTCGACCGGCTGGGCCTCGAAAACACGGGGCTCGAGCTCGATCACCGCGGAGTGCCCGTCTTCGACCGGGCGACGATGCAGGCCGGCCGGAGCGCGATCTTCATCGCGGGCGACGCGGCGAACGACATGCCGCTCCTCCACGAGGCGGCGGACGAGGGCCGGATCGCCGGAGCCAACGCCGCCCGCTTCCCGGCGGCCGCGGCGGGATTGCGCCGGGCGCCGCTCGCCATTGTCTTCACCGACCCGCAGATCGCCATCGTGGGCGGCGGCTTCGCGCGGCTGCATACCCCCACGCTCGCGGCGGGCGAAGTCTCGTTCGACGACCAGGGCCGTTCGCGCGTGATGCTGCGCAACCGCGGGCACCTGCGCGTCTACGGCGAGCCCTCCACGGGCCTCTTCCTGGGCGCCGAGATGGCGGGCCCGGACGCGGAGCACATCGGGCACCTGCTCGCCTGGGCGCTCCAGTCGCGGATGACGGTCGCCCGCATGCTCGAGATGCCCTTCTACCACCCGGTGATCGAGGAGGGCCTGCGGACGGCCCTTCGCGACCTGGACCACCACATGCGCTCGGCGCACCCCCTCGGGACGCACGCTTCCGCCGCGGCGATGATGGAGTAGCGGGGGGGCGGCCAGCGCCCCTTGCCGCCCGGGGTGAAGCCTCGTCGAGGGATCGCGCTTCGATCGCACTGGAACCGCATCGCGCGCCCGTCGTGGCGAAGACGGTCCCCTTCGAGAGGGGGCGAGACGGCG
>DATAMY010000010.1:0-17495 GCA_036266535.1 Usitatibacter sp.
AAAGGCACCGTGAAGTGGTTCAACGATTCCAAGGGCTTCGGGTTCATCACGCCGGAGGATGGCGGCAAGGATCTCTTCGCGCATCACACCGAGATCCAGATGGACGGCTACAAGTCGCTTAAAGAAGGCCAGGCCGTGGAATTCGAAGTGACGCAGGGCCAGAAGGGCCCGGCCGCCTCGAAGATCCGCGCGGTCTAACCTGCGAGTCCCCACCCGCCTCCAGCCGCTCCTCGAAGAAGGCATCATCGAGGGCGTTTCGCGCCAGCTCATGAGCGGCAAGGAGGCGATGGTGTTCGTCGTGCGTTCCGGCGGCGAGACGCGCTGCGCCAAGGTGTACAAGGAGGCCGACCAGAGGAGCTTCCGCCAGGCGGTCGACTACACCGAGAACCGCAAGACCAAGAACTCGCGCCAGGCGCGCGCGATGGCCAAGCGCACGCGCTTCGGCCGCGCCGCGCAGGAGCGTGCGTGGCAGAGCGCGGAAGTCGACGCCCTGCATCGCCTGGCCGCGGCCGGCGTGCGCGTGCCCCGGCCGTACAACTTCCACGAAGGCGTGCTCATCATGGAGCTCGTCGCCGATGGGGAAGGCAATGCCGCGCCGCGGCTGAACGACGTCGAGTTCTCCGCGGCGGAAGCGCGCGATTTCCATGCGCGGCTGATCGAGGAGGTCGTGCGCATGCTCTGCGCGGGCGTGATCCACGGGGACCTGAGCGAGTTCAACGTGCTCGCCGGCGCGGATGGCCCCGTGATCATCGACCTGCCGCAGGCGGTGGACGCGGCGGGAAACAACCACGCGGCCGCGATGCTCGAGCGCGACGTCGCGAACCTCCGCAACTTCTTCGGCCGCTGGGCGCCGGAGATCCTCGCGACCAACTACGGCGGCGAGATCTGGGCGGCCTACGAAGCGGGAGGCCTCACGCCGGACACGCCGCTCACCGGGGACTTCAAGCCGCCGGAAAAGGACGTGGACCTGGAGGGCGTCGTGCGGGAGATCGGCGATGCCGAGCGGGAGGAAGCCGCCCGGCTCCTTCGCATCGCGGAATCCGGCTGACGCCTCAGCTCGTCAGCCACTTCGCGATGACCATCCACTGGGCTGTCCCGGCGAGCAGGAACCGCCCGACCTGCGTGAGCACCACGAACGCGAAGCCCCACCCGAACGCCGGATGGAGCCTGCGGTGCCGCACGGTGTCCGCGACGAGGCAGGCGAGGATCACGAGGTCCGCCGCCCCGAAGAATGCCGGGAGCCCCGCCGATTGGAGCGCGTCGATGGGGATGCGCGAGATCGCCGCCGGAAGAATGCCCAGGGTCGCGACGAGCATGAGCCGCTTGTGGAACTCCGGCCGGCGCCGCAGCCACAGGGCCGCTCCCACGAGACCGGCGAAGAGCACCATGTCGCCCAGCGGAATCACGAGGAATACCAGCGCGGGTGGCGCGCCCGGCGGCGAATGGCCCGCCTTGGCGGCCACGATCGCGGTGGTGGTCCCGACGACGAGCACGAGCGCGGCGAGGACCGCGCCGTAGACGCCCACGCGGCGGTGGATGTCGGCGCGGTGGGACGCGACCAACCGCACCTGCACGAAGAAAAGGACGAACCACGCCGTCATCACGAGCCCGTGGAAGACGAGCAACCCGGTGAGCGGGAAATGCGCGAGCATGGCGTTCAGGTAGAACGTGCGCGCGAAGCCCGCGAAGACGAGGAGCGCCGCGGCGAGCGCCCCCCAGGTGTAGAGGGGGCGATTCGCGGGACGTCCCGCCAGGGCTTCGGGATCGATCTGCGTCGTGCTCATCTACGGCTCCTTTCTCGTATTGCGGTTTCGAATCGCTTCATGCGTGGCGGAGCGCCATGCGCCCGGCGCGCCCCTGGATCTCGGCCCGCAGCGACGGGGGCTTCACGACCTCGACGTCCGGCGCGAGCCGGAGGATGTCCATCGCGAGCTCCTTTTCCGAGCTGTAGGGGACGTCGAGGACGTAGCTCCCGTCCTTTTCCCACCGCGCGCGCTGCTTCGGGTGCCATTCCTCGAGCGACACGTAGCGGGCGCGCTCGGGCGTGAACCGGAGCGTCGCCCACTGCAGGTTCTTCCCGGAGAAGATGCCGTAGCCGCTCGCGAGCGCGGCATCGAGCTCGGCCTCCGGCACCTCCTTCGCCTTCCCGGGCAGCATCGCGACCCCGCGCATCGCGTCCAGCGCGAAGCTCCGAAGGTCGTTGCGCAGGTGGCACCACGCGTCGAGGTACCAGTTGTCCCGGTAATGGACGAGCCGCTGGGGGGAAACGTCGCGGTCCGTCACGTCGCCCCGCATGCGGTTGAAGTAGGAAAGATGCAGGCGCTTGCGGCCGAGGACGGCGCTCGCGATGAGCTCGAAGTGCTTCGGCTCGTGGCGGCGCGCGCCGAAGGGGATCACGCGGATGCGCTTCCTCACCTCGTCGACGGAACGGTCCCCGGTGGAGAGCAATGCCGCGAGGCGCGCCTTGAGCGGATTCACGTGGGGCCCCAGGAGCGCGGGCTCCAGGCTCTCCACGAGATGCTCGAGCGTGAGGAGCGCCTGCGCCTCGCTCGGGCTGAACCAGAGCCCCGGAAGCTCGTACTTCGGTCCCTTGCCGCCGCGCGCCTCCTCGAAGCGATAGGCCTCCTCGTCGCGGTCCCAGACGATGGGCGCGTTGAGGCGGCTGCGCATGTACTCCAGGTCGCGCTTGAAGGTCGCAGCCGAGACGCCCAGCTCCGACAGGAACTCGCGGACCTTCACGCGGCCCCGCGACTGGAGCATCTGGTCGATCTTGTAGAACCGTTCCGTGCGGTCCATTCCCCTGCCCGCGCTACCCGATCGGCCGATGGTAACGCCGTCCCGGCGAATCCTCCAGATGCGGGATCAATGCGTGCCGGTTGCCCCGCGAGCCGCGCGCCCGTACCCTCGGGGCTCGGACCACGACACCCGGAGCTCCCTCTTGAAGCGATTCGCCGCCGCAGCCTTCCTCGCCCTCGCCTCCTCGTTCGCCCACGCGACGTCCTATTCCACGGACGCGAGCGACCTCTGGTACATCCCCGCGGAGGATGGCTGGGGACTCAACATCAGCCAGCAGGAGGCGACGCTCTTCGCGACGCTCTTCGTGTACGGCACGGACGGGAAGCCCACGTGGTTCGTCTCCTCGAACCTGAGTCCCGTTGCCGCCGGCAGCACCACGTTCTCGGGCGACCTCTTCGCCACGACCGGCCCGGCCTTCGCCGCGACCTGGAACCCGTCGCTGCGAACCAACCGCAAGGTCGGCACGGCCACCTTCGCGTTCGACACGGTGGCCACGGCGACTTTCACCTATGTCGTCGACAACGTCACGGTCACGAAGCACGTGGTCCGGCAGACGTGGCAGAACGACGTGATCTCGGGATCGTATGCGGGCGTCCTCGCGGGCGTCTTCTCCGGATGCGCGGCGAACGGGTACGGCGCCGTCGGCCAGGTCTTCACGATCACCCAGGCCAACGGCACGGCCGTCTCGATCACGGTGAACGTGGACGGCTCGACCTCGTGCAAGTACGACGGGACCTACGTGCAGACCGGGCACTTCGGAGCCATCGCGGCCTCCGGCACCTGCGGAAGCTTCCAGGCGCAGGAGGTGCACACCACCTTCGCCGGCATCACGATGCAGGTGGGGCAGACGTTCCAGGGATCATGCCGCCTGGACGGCGGCGTCGCCGGGGTGCGGCAATAGGTCAGGGGCGCCTGCGCCACATCGCGTCGATGCTCCACGCGCCGGCACCCGCAGCCGCGAGGAAGAGGAACACGAAGCAGTAGACGACGGCGAGCTCCCCGCCGTTCAGCATCGGCACGAGCGGGTTTCCCTTCGGCGCGTGACTCATGAAGTACGCGAAGGCCATCTCGCCCGAAAGGATGAACGCCGCGAGCCGCGTGCACAGGCCCACGAGCACGAGTGTCCCACCCACCAGCTCGAGCACGCCCGCGAAGCCGATCAACGAAAAGAGCTGGACGTCCGCGAACATCTTCACGTACGGGACGTGGAAGAGCTTGGTCAATCCGTGGGTGAGGAAGAGGTAGCCGACGACGATCCGCATGAGGGCGAGCGCGCGCGGCGTCCAGGTGTCGTAGAAAACCTTGTCCATCCGGATTCTCCTGTGGGAAAGCGCGCCGCTACTCTAGCACCATGCGCTATGATCGGCCGCACGAGCCTACCGGAGCGGCCGTGGTCCCGATCCTCGTCATCCTCATCTCGTCGCTCGCGCTCGTGGGCATCGTGTTCTTCTTCGTCCGCGCCTCGCGCGAGACGCCCGGCGAGCCCGGCGAGTATCCGTTCGAGGCGCGCGCGCCGCTGAACGAGCGGGAGCGCGAGCTCTACTGGCGGCTGCGGACCATGCGGCCGGACGACATCATCCTTTCGCAGGTGGGACTCTCGCGGATCCTCCGCGTGCGCGCCGGCCACGACTTCCGCACCTGGTTCAAGCGCATCAACCGGATGACGATCGACTTCCTCGTCTGCGGGGCGGACTCCACCATCGTGGCCGCGATCGAGCTCGACGACGCGGCGCACGGCGCGGCCGAGCAGCGTGTGGCCGATGAGCGGAAGACCAAGGCGCTGGAGAGCGCCGGGATCCGGCTGCTGCGCTTCCGCGAGACGCCGACGGACGAGGAGCTGCGCGAAGCGCTCGCGCCGCGCCCCGGCGCCTAGCGCGGGACGAGCATCTTCGCGACCGCGACCAGCACGACCAGCAGCACGATCCCGAGGCCGAGGCTCCAGCCGATCAGCTTCTTCTCGATGGGAAGCAGCGGCTCGACAGCCATCTTCCGGATCTCGTCGGCGATGCGCGGCTCCCCGGGGTTCGCGTTCGGTTCCATGGCATTTCCCTCCGTTCAGCCCGCGAGCGGCGGCTTCACGCCGCTGAAGAACACCCAGGAGATCACGAGGCCCACCCAGATGATGAATCCGAAGAGGCACACGACGTAGACCGCGGCGAGCTTGCCGATTCCCTCCTCCCAGAGCTTCCGGAAGTTGGACATCACGCCGATGGTGAAGAACGTGAGGACGAAGAAGATGCCGCGGAAGGTGTTCGCTTCTCCCATCGCGGCCTTGATCTTGCCCATCGTCTCCGGCGGCGCGCCCAGGGCGAGGACGAGGATCAGGAGGAAAGTCACCACGTAGCCGATGATGAACTTGGGGAAGCGCTCCCAGATCTCGCCCGCCTTCGCCGCGCCGCCCTCGCGCACCTCGATGTGCCGCGTCCAGATGTAGGCGAGCACGAACGCCCAGATGCCGATGAAGATGTCGATGAAGACCTTCACCGTCGCGGCGGTGCCGAGCACCCAGCCCGGCGCGTAACGCACGCCCTCCGCGGCGTTCTTCGCGTAGACAAGCGACTCGGTGATGGCCCCGCTCGCGACGGCCGCGCCGTCCGTCTTCACCGAGAGCGCCATCCAGGCGCCGGCCACGAGCGGGTCGTGCGCGAGGAAGGTCTGCGCGATGAAAGGCAGGATGAGGAGCTCCACCACGGCGAAGATCACGACGAGCGACGACACCATGATCGCGACCACCGGCCGCGCGCGGATCGCGGCGCCCGTCGCGATGGCGGCGGAGACGCCGCAGATGGAAATGCCGGAGGCGAGCGGCGCGGCCCATTCACGGCTGAAGCCGAACCACACGCGGGCGACGTAATACACCACCGACCAGAAGATGAGATACGCCACGATGATCGAGGCGAGGCCCAGGAACATGACCGAGGTCGCGAGCCCCAGCTTCTCCGCGGCGGTGACGCCCAGGAAGCCGCCCAGGATCACGATCGCCGTCTTCACGTAGAGCTCGGGACGCACGGCCTCGCGGATCCACTCGGCGAAGGCGGGCATGAAGTTGCCGATGAAGAGGCCGCCCAGGAGCGCCACGATGAAGCCGCCCTCGGACGTGAGCTTGAGCGACCACGAGATGCCGAACTTCTTCATGTCCGCGGGCGTGTTCACCGCGAAGCTGGCCCAGCTGCCGATGATCCAGCAGGCGTACGCCAGCCAGAAGACGACCGTGAAGCCGATCGCGAAGCGCTTCACGTCCGCCTTGAGCGCCGCGGCGCCGACCGTCATCACCGCGAGGAGCGCCACGAAGGTCGCGACGATCGCGCCCACACCGCCCAGGCCGGAATAGGCCTTCGAAACGGGCGAGAGCGCCTTGGAGGGGTCCGTCCAGACGCTCGTCGCGACGACCCAGCCCAGGATGTCCGCGCCGGCGAGGAGCGCGAGCGAGAGGAAGAAGATCAGGAGGCCGATCCAGAGGGAAAGCCAGTCCTCGCTGAGGCCCCGGGTGCGCGCGTCCATGTGCCCTCCTCCTTTGTGCATCCGCCCCTCTTCCGGGGGCGGTTTCGCGACGGGCCCACCCTAACCCCATTCGGCGCGGTTGGCTAGGTGGCCGGATCGGCAGGCGAAATGGTCAGCCTTTCTTGCCGCGCCTGAGGAGCAGCACCAGCGGCAGCATGGCGATGAAGCTCCACGCCGTCACCTTGAAGACGTCCAGCATCGCGCTCATCTGCGCCTGCTGGCCGACCTGCGCGGCGATGATCGCCATCGCATGCGGATCCGTGGCCGCCAGGTGGAGCGAGCGCAGGTACGCCGAGACCGCCGGGTTGTAGAGCGTGATGTGCGCGCCCAGCTCGTTCCAGTTCACCTGCGCCTCGCGCGTCATGAGCGTCGTGACGACCGAGATGCCGGCGGCGGCGCCGATCGTGCGCACGAGGCTGTAGATCCCGGCCGCCTCGGCCGTGCGCGAGCGGGGAAGCGTCATGTACGCGATGGTCGAGAGCGGCACGAAGATGAGCCCCAATCCCAGGCCCTGCAGGAACGCGGGCCAGATGATCCACCACGTGCTCACGTCGAGCGAGTAGTGCGTCATGGCCCACGAGCCCACCGCGCTCGTGAGCATCCCCACGCCCACGAGGAAGCGCGCGTCGACGCGCCCGACGAGCCTTCCCACGACCACCATCGCGATCGCCGTCGCCACCCCGCGCGGCGCCATGATGATGCCGGTGGTCGTGATCGGGTATCCCAGCAGCCCCTCGAGGAGGACCGGCTGCAGCACGAGGCCCCCGAAGAGCCCGAGGCCCATCGAGAGCATCACCAGGCACGCCATCGCGAAGTTGCGATCCTTGAAGATCCGGAGGTCGAAGAGCGCCGCCGGCCCGCGCGCGAAGCTGTGCCACGCGAAGCCCGCGATCCCGATCGCGCCCACGGCGGCGGCGGCGCGGATGTCCGTCGCGGAGAACCAGTCGGCCGTGGTCCCGCGGTCGAGCGTGTACTGCAGGCCCGCGACGCCGGCGGCGAGGAGCGCGAGGCCCGTCCAGTCCATGCGCCGCTCGCGGCGCTCCGCGCTCTTCACGTACTGCGAGGCGAGGAAGAGCGAAAGCGCGCCGACCGGCACGTTGATGTAGAAGGTCCAGCGCCAGCTCGCGGCGTCGGTGAGCCAGCCGCCCAGCGTGGGCCCCAGCACCGGCCCCACCATGACGCCGAGGCCCCAGATCGCCATCGCCTTGCCGCGCTCCTCGAGCGGATAGGCGTCCGTCATGATCGCCTGCGAGAGCGGCACGAGCGCCGCGCCGAAGACGCCCTGCAGCAGGCGGAAGCCCACGATCTCGCCCAGGTTCTGCGCGATGCCGCAGAGCGCGGAGGCGGCGACGAACCCGGTGATCGAGATGAGGAGGAATTTCTTCCGCCCGAGCGTATCCGCGAAGTAGCCGGTGAGCGGCATCACGATCGCGGACGACACGAGGTAGCTCGTGAGCACCCAGCTGATCTGGTCCGTCGTGGCACCCAGCTCGCCCGCCATGTGCGGCAACGCCACGTTCACGATCGTGGTGTCGAGGACCTGGATCAGCGTCGCGGACATCACCGCGAGCGTGATCATCAGGCGCTCGCCGCCGGTGGGCAGCTCCGGGTGCCGGGTCGCCGCGGCGGCCGGCGCGCTCATTCCCCGTCCGAGACCGCGACCAGCACGCTGCAGCGGATGCGCTCGAGGAGGGATTCCTCCTCCGACTCGCTCCACCAGCGGGCGAGCCGCGTGCGGTGCTTGTGTCCCACGACGATGAGATCGGCGCCGATGCGCTCGGCCGCCTCCGCGATGCGGTCGACGGGACTTCCGTACTCGAGCGACCCCTCCGCCGCGACGCCGCGCTCCTTCAGCCACTGCACGCCCTCGTCGAGGAGCGCCTGGGAGCGCTCGTCCTCGCAGCGCGCGAATTCCGCGTTCACGCCTTCGGGAATCGCCGAGGCGATGTAGCTCTGGCAGATCGCGAGGAGGTAGGCCTCGCTCTTCATCGTGATGACGACGTCCGCGCCCTGGCGAAGCGCCCGCCGGCCCTCCGCGGTGCCGTCGTAGCAGAGGAGCACCTTGCGGAACATCTACGTCGCCTTCTCGACCCTCACCGTCGCGGTCGTCCCGATGCGAAGCGGCCTCCGGGGGTCGGGATCCTCGATCCGAACGCGCACCGGGACGCGCTGGGTCACCTTCACCCAGTTGCCGGTCGCGTTCTGCGGCGGCAGGAGCGAGAACGCGGCGCCGCTCCCGCCCGAGACGCTCTGCACCACGCCGTGGAAGGTCACGTCCGGGTAGACGTCCGAGGTGATCGTCGCCTTCTGCCCGGGGCGGATCTCCTTCAGCTGCGTTTCCTTGAAGTTCGCGTCGACCCAGTACTCGTCGCTCGCGATCACGACGAAGAGCGGCGCGCCGGGCTGCACGGTATTGCCGGGCTGCAGCGTGAAGTTGGCGACCATGCCGTTCACCGGCGAGGCCACGTGCGTGCGCTCGAGGTCGAGCTCCGCCGCCTTCACCGCCGCGGCCGCGGCCTGCACGGCCGCGTTCTCGTCGCCGCTCTTCCCGAGCGCGCTCCGCGCCTTCTCGACTTCCGCCTGCGCCGCCTTCACGGCCGCCTGCGCCGTCGCGAGCTGGGTGCGCGACGTCTCCGCCGCCTGGGGCGAGATGAAGCCGCTCTTCACGAGCGCCTGGTTACGATCCCAGGTGCTGCGTGCGTTCTCCGCCTCGGCGCGGCGCTGGGCAAGGACCGCCTCGGCGGACGCGATGCCCGCGCCCTCCTGCGACATCGACTGGCGCGCGAGCTCGAGCTGCGCCTGCGCGCGGTCGAGTGCGATGCGGTACGGCGACGGATCGATCTCGAAGAGCGCATCGCCGGCCTTCACGGCCTGCTGGTCGCGCACGTGCACGGCCGTGACCGCGCCGGAGACCTGCGCGGTGACCTGCACCTGGTTCGCGTTCACGTAGGCGTCGTCCGTCGACACGAAGCGGCTTTCCTCCAGCCAGTACCGCACGCCGAAAAAGCCGGCGGCGAGCAGCACGACGGCCGCGACGATCCACTTGAGCGACTTGCGCGGACGCCGCGCCCGCCGCGCGGGCGGCGGTGCGGGCTGGGCGGGCTGGACGGGTTCGGTCGGAGGGGCGGCGGCCATTCGGGGTGAGACAGCGGGGGAGCGGAATCGCTCCCCGATTGTTGCCCCCTATCCCCTGGGAGAGGGAGAAAGGCGCGCTCCCCGGCCCTCTCCCAAACGAGAGGGAGAAAGGCGCGGACTTAGCGCCAGTCGAACGCGCCGAACCGGTCGTGCCCCAGGTAGGTATAGAAAATCCCGATCGTCTGGCGCTGCTGGCGCCGCCCGCCGATGTCCGGGAAGTTCGCGTCGCGGCGGTTGCCGAGGTACTTGATCGAGACGGCGTGCGGGCCGCGGACGCGCCAGGTGAAGGCGGCGTCCGCGCGCGCGATGTTCTCGTGCCCGCCGCGCTGTGACGCGCCCACGCGGCTCACGTAGTACTCGCGCGCGGTGACGTCGATCGCGGCGCGCGTGCCGAAGACGAGCCGCATCGCCGCGAGCGCCTGGGGTGCCAGCCCGTAGTGGAAGTCGTTCTCGTCGGCGCTGCGGATGGTGCCCGCCGCCGCATATCCCACGCCGCCCAGCAGGCTGCCCTGCAGGGCGATCGCGTCCGCCAAGCGCAGCTCGCCGGTCGTCCCGAGCGAGAGACCCGTGGTGGAGATGCGGTAGGTCTGCGGCGCGATGTAGTCGTAGTTGCCATACAGGCCCCAGATCCCGCGCAGCCGTTCGCCCTCGTTGTATGTGCGTCCCAGGAGAAGCCCCCGCGTCATCACGTTCTCGAACCCGTTGGCGCTCGACGCCGTGGCCTGCAGGTTGAAATAGTCGAACGGCCGCGTGTACTCGTAGTCGCGCTTGCCCGGAAGCCCATAGTCGATCGAGAAATCCGCGAGGAGCTCGCCGCGCTGGAGCTTCGTGGTCGATACGCCGGTATCGGTCGGGCCCGCGCTTCCCGAGAAGCCCACCTGCAGCCGCGTGAAATAGATCGGGTCGCGGCTCGGGAAGATCGGCCGGAAGCGCTCGCCGAACGCGAGCCGGCTGAAGCCCACCGGGGGCGAGGTCGCCGCGGCGGCGATCTCGCGCCAGGTGGGCGGGAGCCCGTCGTGCTCGAGGATCAGGTTCGCCATCCGGAAAAGCGCCTCGCCCAGGAACGTCCCGCCGATCCCGGTGGTGATCTGGTCGTTCCGCGACGGCGTCGTGGTCTCGCCCGCGATCTCCCACATCGCGCTCCCGAGGAACGTGTAGCCCGCGGCCTCCCAGTAGCCCAGGCCCGAGGCGCGGGCGAACCCGTGGTACATCGAGCCCTGGTACGGATGCCCCAGCTGGTTCACGAGGAAGGGGTCGCGGTCCACGACCCAGCTCGAGTGGAGGTTGCGGCGGATCGAGCGCAAGTTGCTTCGGTATTCGTCGCCGACGAAATGGCGGTCGAACTGGTTCAGCAGGAAATCGAAGCCCACGATCTCCGCGGCGGGAATGGCGTAGCTCTTCCCCTCCTCGATCTCGCGCGTGACGTCCGGCCTGGGCGCGCGCGGCGGCGGCAGCGCCTCGTCCACGGCGGCAAGGGCCCAGGAAGGAGGCAGCGGGATCGCCGGCTCGGCGGCCATCGCGCAGGCGCAGGCGAGGGCGGCCAAAAGGGCGGCGAGGACGGTCTTCATCGTGCCATCTGATGCCCGCCGGGCCGCCGCGTTCCCCGCCGCCCGCACCAGATTGGCGCGCACGCCGCTTCCATGACATTTGAAAAGCGCGCCGGGCGCCCCATCCCTTGCCATGCGACCCGGCGCCGGAGTATTAACTCGGTGGGGAAATTCGGGAGGGAAACTTGAACGAGCCGGCCGTCAACGACGCGCTGCGGCAGATCCGGGACATCGTGGCCGAGGAGACGGGGGCCACGCTGCCCTCGAACGCCTGCGCCCGCGTGGAGAAAGTGCTCGCGGGAGCGCTCAAGCGCCCGTCGCTCGCGGCGGCGCCCGCGGACGACCTCGCGCACGACGTGACGATCCTCCTCGCGGACCTGAGGGGCTTCTCGGCGATCTCGGCGAGCTATCCCGGCGCGACCGTGCTCGCGCTCTTGAACCGCTGCTTCGGCGCGATGAGCGAGATCGTCCTTCGCCACGGCGGCGTGATCGACAAGTTCATGGGCGACGCCATCATGGTGCTCTTCGAGTCGCCGGGCGTGGACGATGCGGCGTTGAGCGCGGTCTCCTGCGCGGTCGACATGCAGCTCGCGATGGAAGGCGTGAACGCGGTGAGCCGCGGCCAGGGCCTTCCGGACCTCCATTTCGGGATCGGCATCAACACCGGGCGCGTGATCTCGGCCGTGCTGGGCTCGGACCTCTATTCGGAATACACGGTGATCGGCGAGGAGGTGAACGTCGCCGCGCGCATCGAATCCTTCAGCCTGCGCGGCCAGGTGCTCATCAGCGAGAGCACGTGGAAGCGCTGCAACGGCTTCGTCCAGACGGGCGAGCCCATGGACGCGTTCGTGAAGGGCAAGAGCAAGCTCGTGGTGCTGCGCGAGGTGCTCGGCATCCCGACGCTCGGCAAGTCCGTGCCCCGGCACGAGCAGCGCAGGAGCGCCCGCGTGAAGGCGGCGCTCCCCTTCTCCTACCGCATGGTGGTGAACCAGGTCGTGATCCCCGAGACGCGGCGCGGCCGCATCCTCGACATCGGCTACTACGGCGTGCTGGCCGAGGTCCCGCTCGCCCATTCGCCGTTCTCCGAGATGGTCCTCGAGCTCGATCTCCCCCTCGTGGGCGAGCACATGACGGAGCTCTATGGCCGCGTCGTGAAGACCATGCCCGGGAGCGGAAAGACGGCGCAGGTGGGCGTCGAGTTCACCTCGATGCGCCCCGACCACAAGGCGGCGATCCAGCTCTTCGTGCAGCTCCTCATCCAGGGCACAGAAGCCGGGGACGACTAGCTCAGGGCGGCAGCGTCACCCCTTCCAGGAGCGGCTGGATCTCCGGAGCCTTCAGCGCCTTCTCGAGCGCGCGCATCGCCCGGTCGTGCTCCTGCATGAAGTACATGTAGAAGTGCTCGCCCATGAAGAAGTACTGCGCGATCTGGGCGTTCAGCACGCGCTCCCAGGTGGGCGAGACTTCCTGCAGGTGGATCATGCGGCCCACGATCCAGCGGTCGAACGTCATCCCCGGGATGCCGCCGTTGTTGAGCACGGTGTTCTGCGTGGCGTACGCGAGCTGGAGGCGGCGCAGGTCCGACGGGTCCTTGATGAGGATCGTGTAGCGCGGGATGCCGAGCGCGTTGGGCTGGCTCATGTCCCAGAGGAGCTGGCGCCACGTGTCGCGATCCGGGCAGTCGACGAGCGCGATCTCCGGGAAGGGCTCCGTGAACTCGTCGATCGCGAGGAGGGACGCGCGCGAGAGCGTGAACGTGAGGGCGAGCGCCTTGCCGGGGTTCTTCTCGAAGAAGCTCTCCGCGTTCCTGCCGTCTCCGTAGCGCGCGAGCGCCTGCGAGACGGAGACCGGCCGCTGGTCCTTCTCCCCCACGCGCTCGAAGAACTTGAGGTTCTCGATGCGGATGGGCCTCCCGGCGTCCAGCCGGTCGAGCATCCGGTACATCATCCCGGAGACGAAGATGAACTCGCCGGGGATCTTCCCGCCGGTGAATTCGGAGAACGGGCGCTTCGCGGCGAGCTCGGGCCTGCGCTCGGCGATCTTCGCGACGGCGTCCTTGAACGTCCGGAACCGGGCGTTGAAGCGGAAGTCCGAGCTGTCGATCAGGTCCTCCGCCTTTATCCGGTAGTGCTCCTTGAAGAGCGTCGTATCGTTCAGGTCGAAGCGGTCGTCGTCCTTCGGGTACTGCGCCTTCGTCTCGCGGACGTTCTCCGTCACGACCGAGGGCGTGAGGACGATGATCACCTCGCGCTTGTCGTCCTGGTTGTTCGTGTGGCCGAAGAGCGCGCCCACGAAGGGGATGTCGCCCAGGCCGGGCACGCGGTCCGAGGCCTTGATCTGGTTGCGGCTCATGAGGCCGCCGATGATGAGCGGCTGGTTGTCGCGGATCCTCGCGTAGGTCTGCACGCGCCGCGTGGAGATCGTGGGCGCGGAGGCGAGCGCGATCTTGGTCGAAGGGTCGAGCACCTGGAGGTCCTGGCCCGGCACCGTCGCGGAGACCGTGGCGTCGATCAGCATGCTGATCTCCTGCAGGTCTTCCGAGATCCTCGGCCGCACGTTGAGCAGGATGCCCGTCGGGATGTACTGGAAGGAGAAGGCCACGCGGCTCGTGCCCGCGCTGCCGCTGCCCGCGTCCTTCGAGGTCGCGACCGGGATGTCCGTGCCCACGCGGATGGTCGCCTGCCGGTTGTCCAGCGTGATCACGCTCGGGCGCGAGAGCACCTCGGCCTTGTTCGCCTGCACGAGCGCCGCGACCCGGGCCTGGATCTGGGTGGGCGATATGTTCACCGTCGTGTCGCGGATCAGGCTCAAGGCCGAGCCGCCCGGCGGGAGCGGTATGAGCGAGCCCAGCGAGAACGACTGGTCGCCCTTCCTGAGGTCCCACTGCACGCCCAGGTCCTTCAGGCCCTCGTCGCTGATCTCGAGCACGAGGCCCTCGACGAAGACCTGGCGCGCGGGCTTGTCGATGGTCTCGTCGATCACCCTCTTCAGCTTGAGGAGCTCCTCCGGATAGGCCGGGTGGTAGACCACGAGCAGCTCGGCCGTGCCCCCGGCGACCGTCTCCGCGAGCGGGGCCGCCGCGCTCGGAATGAGCGTGAGCCCCAGCTGGTCGCGCTGCGCGGGGTTCAGGTCCGCGCCGACGAGGCCCATGTTCGCCTTGTCGGTCGACGGCATCTTCACGATGAGCGGCAGCCGGTCGAGCGCGATGGTGGTGGGGAGGTTCCGGATCGCGGGGAACTTGGGGAGGAAGCGCTTCTGCTCGTCCGGCGGGAGCGACTGGAGCGCCTGCTGCTGGCTCGCGGCCGCCTGCGGGTCCGAGGGCGGCGCGCCGGGTACCGCCAGGGCCGCGCGGGTGCCGTCCATCACGTCGACGTCGTCGCCCTTGTACGAGTCGTCCTTGGCGAGCGACTCGGAGTCCGTGACGGCGGAGTAGCCCATGGCGCGCAACGCGAAGAGCGCCGCATCCGCGTCGACATAGGACAGGGGGATGGTGGTCGTCTCGAGGTCGGCGAGGCGCAGGCGCGAGAAGATCTTCGAGCGCTCGGTGAAGATCTCCTTCAGCGCGGCGTCCAGGCTCGGCGGCTCCGCATCCGGGTTGGGGCCGGACTGCGTGCCGTTCATGGAGAAGGCCTGGACCCAGAGCTGCGGCAGCCGGCGCGGCGGCAGCACGTAGCCCAGCCGTACGTAGCGCCGGGCGCCGCCTTCATCCCGCACGATGGTGAGCGGGGAGAGGATCGACTCCGGCGCGTGCGCGATGGCCGCTTCGTCGTCCGCGGTGGCGCGGCGATAGCCGGCAGTGAGCTGCAGGTGGAGGGCCAGGTCCGATTCCAGCTCGCGGATGCGCTTCTCCGGAATCATCGGCATCGGAACGAGCCGCCCCGGGGGAAGGCCGGAGGTGGTCTCCGCCACCACGTACGAAGGACGGCCGGATGGGGACGGCGGCGCCCCGGGGAACGCTCCCGGGACCTGCCCCGGCGGCGGCACCTGCATCTGCATCTGCATCTGCATCTGCGTCGAGGGATCGACGGGCGTCGGCATGCCGGGTTGCGCGGGCATGACCTGGAGCACGGCCGTCGCAGGCGGGCTCGACGGCGGCTGCGCGGGGGGCGGCGGAAACTGCGCCCCCGCGCCGAAGGAAAGGCTCGCGAGGATCGCGAGCAAAGCCGGAGACAAGCTTCGCCTGCCGCGAAGGGGAACGACGCTCAGGAAAACCCGCATACGTTCCTCCCTGCGGGACAGGCGGTCTGTCCCCGGTTCGGGATGGGCCGGAGCGATCAGCTCTTGCACACCTTGTGGTTGTACGCCTTCACCACGGACGCGATGCCCGTGGGATCGAGGGAGTACGGATCCCAGTCGTCGCCGGCGGCCACGCCCGCGATCTGGTCGATCTGCTGCAACGAGAGGTTCGTGCCCGCGCCCTTCGCGGCGTCGACGATCGCGGCCTTGGCGGCCGCCTTCGTGATGCCTTTCGCGGCCGCTTTCGTGGCCTGGTTCGCCGCGGCCTTGGTCGCCGCCTTGGCTCCCGTCTCCGCGGCCGCCGCGCCCGCCTCGGCGCCCGTCGCGGCACCCGCCGTCGCGACGGTGGTGATGATCGTCACGGCCACCTCGACCACGGACATTACCTGGTCGCGCACCGCGCCCGAGCAATCTTCCTTCGTGGTCGCGCAGCCCGCTCCGCAATTCACGGGCGTGCTCGCGGGACACTGGCCCCAGCACACCGGGCCCACGCCGCTGTAGCCGCCCTTGCAGTTGTTGTAGCAGAGGCCCGCATCGTATTGCTTGCCGCCGTTGCACGAGGTGGGCACGGTGCCGACGCCGCGCGTGTAGGTGGGCTTCGTGCAGGTGGCACCCGTATCGCCGAACCCGGACGGGCAGTCCGGCGAGCAGATGCAGCAGCCGACCTTGTGGTAGCCGGGCTTGCACTTCGGGTAGACGACCGCGCCGTCCTTCTCGCAGCCGGCCGGATTGTCCGCGCGGCAGCGCTTGTACATGCCGTTGTCGTTCAGGCCGTCGCCGAATTTCCAGGGATATCCCGCGCCGCGTCCGTAGGGGGCGGGCTTGGTGCAGCCCACGCCGTGGTCCGTCCAGCCCGAGGGGCACGTCCCCCAGCACACGGGGCCCACGCCCTTGTAGCTCGCCTTGCAGTTGCCGTAGCAAAGTCCCGCGTCGTCCTGCTTGCCCGCGCCGCAGTTGGTCGGGATCGTGCCCACGCTGCGCCCGTAGGAGTCACGCCAGCAGAAATCGGCCTGCGCGATCGTCGCCGCCGAGACGAGCGCGAAAAGCGCCGCGATCCGGGCGATGGCGCCCAAGGTCTTCATCATCGTTCGGTCCCCATTTTTTATCGTTTGATCTTTCGACTTCCGGGCTCTGCGCCCTACTTCGCGTGGGCCGCGGGTGCCGCGCCTCCCGTGAAGCTCTTCCCCACGATGTCCCCCAGCTCCGGCTTGGAGAGGACGCGCACCTGCTGCGCCGCGAGCGCCTCGTTCACCTTCGCCATCGCGGCGGTCGCCTGCTCCATCTGCTGGCCGTCCGCCTGCTTGCCGAGGTCGAGCTTCTTCAGCTCGGTGTTCAACGCCGCCTCGTCCGCGCGATGCTTCTTGAGCGCCGCGTCGAGCGCCGGGGCCTGCGACTTCGCGCCCTGCACGTCGTTCATGCCGGCGAGGATGCGCGTCGCGGTCTCGGTCGAGTCCTGGTAGGCCTTGAGCTTCACCTGCACGTCCGCGGCGAACGCGAGCGTCGCCGCCATCGCGGCGAGCGATGCGCACGCCGCCGCCATCGTCTTCTTCGTCATCGTCGAGATCCCTTTCTTGTTCTGCGTTGTTTCGCCCTGCCGCGTTGGACGCGCCTTCAGCGCGCCGTGGCTGCCGCTCCCGTGCCTTCGGCCTGCGCGACGCCGGCCTGCGCCTTCTCGACCGCGAGGAGGCCCGAGAGCACGTTGGCGTCGAGCCCGCCGGGAAGCACCTGCCCGCCGATCACGAAGGCGGGGGTGCCGTCGATGCCGAGCTCGGAGGCGAGCCTCGAGTTCTTCTCGATGGCGGCATCGATCGCCGGATCGCGCATGTCCTTCAGGAGGCGCGGGACGTCCAGGCCCGCCGTAGCGGCCACCGCCTGCACGCTCTCCTCGTCGATCGTCTCCGCTTCCATCAGCGCGTGGTGCAGCGCCGCGTACTTGCCCTGCTTCATGGACGCGAGCGCGGCGCGCGCGGCGTACATCGAGCCGGGACCGAGGATGGGGAGCTCCTTGTAGACGAATCGCACCGAGCCGCCGTCCTTCTCGAGGAGCGCCTGCATCGCGGGCTCGCTGTGCTTGCAGTGCGGGCAGGAGTAGTCGAAGAACTCGACGATCGCCACGCGCGACTGCGGGTTGCCGCCCACCGGGGTCGCCATGTCCTCGATGAGCTCCTTCCGGTGGAGGGTGAGCGCTTCGCGCTGCTTGGTCGCGCGCTCGGCCTCCTCCTTCGCCTGCATGGCCTGCAGGGCCTTCTGGACGGCTTCCGGGTGGTTTTCCAGGTATTC
>DATAMY010000011.1:0-12458 GCA_036266535.1 Usitatibacter sp.
GTCGATCCGGTGGGCTCGCAAGACCTCGCGGCCGAAGGACGCGGCGTCGTGGCGCCTGGCGCTGCGTCCGAGCGCGTCGAGCCGCTCCGGCGGCAGGAACCGCCGCGGGCGCTCCCCGCGGGAGATCGCCATCATGAGGCGCAGCTCCTCGGCGAGCGTCCAGAGGAGGAGGGGGAGCGGCTCGCCCTCGGCCTCGAGGGACTCGACGATGCGCGCGATCCGGGCCGGGTCCGCGCCGTGGATCGCGTCGAGGAGCGTGTCCCGCTCGAAGCGCGAGACGTCCGTCACCGCTTCCCGGAGGGCGGCGAGCGCGACTTCACCCTGCGGGAGGAGGAGCGCCAGCTTGTCGACCTCCTGCTTCGCGGCGAGGAGGTTCCCCTCGACGCGGTCCGCGAGCCACTCCAGCGTCTCCACCGACGCGCCCTGGCCCTGTCGGCCCAGGCGCTCGGCGAGCCATGCGGGCAGCTCGTCGCGCGTCACGGGCTTCGCCTCGACCACGACGCCCGCGGCGTCCAGCGCCTCGAGCCACCGCGATTTCGCCTGCTGCCACTCGAGCTCCGGGAGCATCACGAGGCCGACGGTATCGGAATCGAGTGAGCCCACCCACGCCTCGATCGCGCGCGCGCCCTCGACCCCGGGCTTTCCGGTCGGCACGCGCAGCTCCATCAGCCGCTTCGTCGCGAAGAGCGAGAGGTTCGACGCGGCGGCGGTGAGGCGGCTCCAGTCCGCGCCGGGCTCCGCGAAGAAGACGTCGCGCTCGGTGCAGCCGGCCGCGCGCGCCGCTTCGCGGATGCGATCGGCGGCCTCCAACGCGAGGAGCGCCTCGGCGCCGTGCACCGTGTAGACGCGGGCGAGGCCCTTGGCGAGGACGGACGGCAGCTGGCGCGAGCGGATCTTCATGGGCGCGCCGGGAAGGCGCCCGCGCTTTCGCGGCGCGCGACCGCCACCTGCCGCAGGATCCGGCCCGCGAGGTCCGCCTGCATGTCCTTGTAGAGGAGCTGCTCCTCGGCTTCCTTCGCCGTCGGCGCCGCCTCGCTGTACGTGATGAGCCGCATGGTCGAGACCTCGCCGGGCGCGATCACGGGCTCCTCGCGCCCCGGCACCGTGAGCTGGTAGCTCACCGCGAGGCGGAGCTGGAAATCGTAGACGCGCCCGCTTCCGGTGATCGTATGCACGGTCTTCTCGCGCGTCTCGGCCAGGATCCGCAGGCTCGCCTCGGCGCCCGCTTCCGTGGGGACCAGGCGGGTGCGGCCGGTCGCGAGGATGCGGCGGATGTCGCCCGCGACGGACGACGGCACGTTGGTCGCGACGTAGAGCGTGCGCAGCCCCACCGTCGGCTCGCCGCGCAGCTCGAAGCCGCACCCGGCGAGGAGCAGCGCCAACGCCGCCGCGATCACCCATGACGTCGTTCCCGCGAAGGCGGGAACCCAGCCCTGGATTCCCGCCCCTCGACCAATGCTCTCGAGGGCAGGCTCGTCGGGAATGAAGGAGCGGTCAGACAACGACGTTCACCAGCCGGCCGGGCACGACGATCACTTTCTTGGGCGGCCGCCCCGCGGCGAACTTGGCGACCGCTTCGTGGTGCATCGCGGCCGCCTCGATCTCCTCGCGGCTCGCCGCGGCGTTCACCTGCATGTGGCCGCGGAGCTTCCCGTTCACCTGCACCACGATCTGGATCGAGTCCTGGACCAACGCCGCGGGATCCACCGCCGGCCACGGCTGGTCGATGAGGCGCGTCCCCGGTCGAAGCGCGGACCAGAGCGCGGTCGTGATGTGCGGCACGATCGGGGAGAGGAGGAGGACCGCGTCCTCCAGCACCTCCTGCGCCACCGCGCGCGCGGCGGGGCTTCGGTCCTTCACGGTCTCGTAGAGGTTCAGGAGCTCGCGGATCGCCGCGATCGCCGTGTTGAACTGGAGGCGCCGGCCGTAATCGTCGGCCACCTTCTCGATCGCCTTGTGGAGCTTCAAGCGCAGGGCCTTCAGCTCGGACGAAAGCTCGCCGCCGCTGTAGCGCGCGACGCCCCCCGCCTCGACCTGCTGGTGGACGAGCGTCCAGAGGCCGCGCAGGAACTTGAACGAGCCCGCGACGCTCTCGTCCGACCAGAGCATGGTGTCCGTCGGCGGGTTCGCCTGCATCACGTAGAAGCGGGAGGTGTCGGCGCCATAGCGGTCGATCATCTCCTGCGGGTCCACGCCGTTCCGCTTCGACTTGGACATCGTGCCGATGCCCTCGTAGTCGACGGCACTCCCGTCGCGCCTGAGCTTCGCGCCCACGATGCGGCCTTCGGCATTCTGGGCCGTCTCCACCTCGTCCGGCGCGAAGTACTCGATGCCGCCCCTGGGCGTGCGGCGCGAGAAGATGTGGTTCAGCACCATCCCCTGGGTGAGGAGGTTCGCGAAGGGCTCGTCCACGTGCACGAGGCCCATGTCGCGCATCGCCTTGGTCCAGAAGCGCGCGTAGAGGAGGTGCAGGATCGCGTGCTCGATGCCGCCGATGTACATGTCGAGCGGCATCCAGTAGTCCGCGCGCTCGTCGACCATCGTGCTTGCGTCCGGGCACGCGTAGCGCAGGAAGTACCACGACGAGTCGACGAACGTGTCCATCGTGTCCGTGTCGCGCCGCGCCGCGCCGCCGCACTTGGGGCACTTCGTCTCGAAAAACGACGGCGCCTTCGCGAGCGGGCTGCCGCTTCCGTCCGGGAGGAGGTCTTCCGGCAGCAGCACCGGAAGCTCGCCATCCGGCACGCCCACGTCGCCGCACTTCGGGCACACGACGATCGGGATGGGCGTCCCCCAGTAGCGCTGCCGCGAGATGCCCCAGTCGCGAAGGCGGTACTGCACGCGCTTGGCCGCGGGAATGCCGAGCGAGGCGAGCCGTGCCACGACGGTGTCGATCGATTCGGCGTACTCCTTGCCGGCGAGCTCCGGGAAGCGCGCGCCCGAATGGACGTTCCGGCCCTGCTCCGCGTACCAGGGCTGCCATTCGTCCGTGGAGTAGGGCTTGCCGCCCACGTCGATCACCTGCCGGATGGGAAGGCCGTATTTCTTCGCGAAGGCGAAGTCGCGCTCGTCGTGGCCCGGGACCGCCATGACCGCGCCCTCGCCGTAGGCCATGAGCACGTAGTTCCCGACCCACACCTCGATCGGATCGCCCGTGATCGGATGGAGGACGAAGAGGCCCGTGGGCATGCCCTTCTTCTCCATCGTCGCGAGCTCGGCTTCCTGCACGCCGCCCTTCCGGCACTCCTCGATGAACGCCGCGAGCCGGGCATTACCCTTCGCGGCCTCGGTCGCGAGCGGATGCTCCGCCGCCACCGCGGCGAAGGTGATGCCCATGATCGTGTCGGCGCGGGTGGTGAAGACCTTGAGCCCGGGTTTTCCGTCGGAGAGCCGCTTGGCTGTCTCCGGCGCATACGGCAGCACGAACTCCACGCCGTAGCTGCGCCCGATCCAGTTCCGCTGCATCTGCTTCACCTGCTCGGGCCAGCCCAGGCCCTCGAGCGAGTCGAGGAGCTCGTCCGCGTACTGCGTGATCCGCATGTACCACATGGGGATCTCGCGCTTCTCCACGGGCGCGCCGGTGCGCCAGCCGCGGCCGTCGATCACCTGCTCGTTCGCGAGCACGGTCTGGTCGACCGGGTCCCAGTTCACGACGCCGGTCTTCTTGTAGACGATCCCCTTCTCCCAGAGGCGCAGGAAGAACCACTGGTTCCAGCGGTAGTAGGCGGGCGAGCAGGTGGCGAGCTCGCGCGACCAGTCGATCGCCCAGCCCATCGCCTGGCACTGCTGCTTCATGTACGCGATGTTCTCGCGCGTCCACTTCCCCGGCGCCACGCCGTTCGCCATCGCGGCGTTCTCCGCGGGAAGCCCGAACGCATCCCAGCCCATCGGCATGAGGACGTTGAAGCCCTTCATGCGCATGTAGTGGTAGAGCGCGTCGTTGATCGTGTAGTTGCGCACGTGGCCCATGTGCAGCTTGCCCGAGGGATACGGCAGCATCGAGACGCAGTAGTACTTGGGCTTCGGCGAGCGGTCGGGCGCGGCGAACGCGCGGCTCTCGGCCCACGCCTTCTGGACTTCGGGCTCGATGGCCTTCGGGTGGTATTGCGGATCCATGGATGCGAGGGGATGGGTCGGGCGCGGGCGGCGAGGCTCCGGAGCGGCGCGAAGCGGTTCAGGCAAATCGAAATTATAGCAGCCGAAACGGCAAGCCCTTGATTTGGCGTGCAGTCTCGGGCATTTTGCGGATCTGGGAGGAATCACGATGAAACGATGGAGACTGGCGGCGGCATTGGTCCTCGCGATCGCGGGGCCGGCGGCGGCACAGACGGCGAAGGTCGAGGCGGTCCAGTACCCGGCGTGGCTCGAGCGCGGCGGGCACAGCGTGCCCCTCGCGCCGGGCATCTCGCTCGAGTCGCACGATCGCCTGCGCACCGGCCCCAACGCGCGCGTGCTCGTGCGCATGAGCGAGGGCAGCACGGTGAAGCTCGGGGAGAACGCGCGCTTCGAGATCCAGCGGATCGAGAATCGCGGCATCTTCCGCGCGGCGCTGCAGGTGCTCTCCGGCGCCTTCCGGTTCACGACCGAGGCGCTCGCCAAGCGGCAGCACCGCGACGTGACGATCAAGGTGACGAACATCACCGCGGGCATCCGGGGCACGGACGTCTGGGGGAAATCGACCGACGACCGCGACCTCGTGTGCCTCCTCGAGGGCAACGTGAGCGTGCGCGCGGACGGCGGCCCGGACGTGACGCTCGACAAGCCGCTCGACTTCTACCAGAAGCCGCGCGGCGGCGAGGCGGCGGTCGCGCGCGTCGATGCGAAGCAGGTCGAGATCTGGTCCGCGGAGACGGAGATCGCGAGCGGCGCGCCCGCCGCGCGGGTGGGCGGCACGTGGCGGGTGGTCGCGAGCAAGTTCGAGCGCCGCGACCCCGCGCTCGCGCTGAGCCGGCGCCTGCGCGCGGGCGGATATCCCGCGCAGGTGATCGACGAAGGCAACGGCGTCTTCGTGGTCCAGGTCCCGGGCCTCGCCGGAGAGGCGCAGGCCCGGGCGCTCATGGCCCAGCTTCGCGGCATCCCGGGCGTCACGATCCCGTCGGTGAGCCCGGTGGGAGGCGCCGGCTGACGGAACTTCCGCGCCGGCCGCGCTGTCTTTTCTTCGTCCCGCCCTTCACGGTGGGGCAGCAGTTGGGGCAGACATTTGAGGGCGCCGCCAGGCGCCCTTTTTTTATTGGATTGACGCCGCCCTGCCCGGATCGGGCGTGCGAAAATCGGGATGCCTTTCCTCCGACTTTTTGTCAATTCGACGGCGCTTTGCGACCACGTGCGCGATTTCCTCTCCAACCTCAATCCCGAGCAGCTGAAGGCGGTCACTCTGCCGCGCGAGTCCGCGTTGATCCTCGCGGGCGCCGGCAGCGGCAAGACGCGCGTGCTCACGACGCGCATCGCGCACCTCATCCAGTCCGGCGAGGTGAGCCCCAACGGCATCCTCGCGGTCACCTTCACGAACAAGGCCGCGCGGGAGATGCTCACGCGCCTGTCCGCGATGCTGCCGATCAACACGCGCGGCATGTGGGTGGGCACCTTCCACGGGCTCTGCAACCGGCTGCTTCGCACGCACCACCGCGACGCGGACCTGCCGCAGCTTTTCCAGATCCTCGATTCGGCGGACCAGCTCTCCATCGTGAAGCGCCTCGCCAAGGCGCAGGCGCTGGACGAGGAGAAGTACCCGCCGCGGCAGCTCCAGAATTTCATCAACAACTGCAAGGAAGCGGGCCTCCGCGCCAACGCCGTCGAGGCGGGCGACGATTTCACGCGGCGGATGGTCGCGTTCTACGCGGACTACGACGCCCAGTGCAACCGCGAGGGCGTGGTGGATTTCGCGGAGCTCCTCCTGCGCACCTTCGAGACCCTCACCCGGAACCTCGATCTCCTCCACCACTACCAGGGCCGCTTCCGCTACATCCTGGTCGACGAGTTCCAGGACACCAACAAGCTGCAATACAAGTGGATCAAGCTCCTCGCGGGCTCGAACGGCTGCGTGTTCGCGGTGGGCGACGACGACCAGTGCCTGCCGGAAGGCACGCTCGTCACGATGGCGGACGGGAGCCTCCGGCCGATCGAGATGGTGCGCAAGGGCGACCGGGTGATGTCCTGCTACGGTCCGGGGGCGTTGAGGCCCGCCGAGGTCGCGGAGACGCATTCGAGCCTCGCCCGCGACGGCTTGATCGAGATCCGCACCTCCGGCGGGCGCCGCCTCGTGAGCACGCCGCGCCACACGCATTTCGCCGAGCGCCGTCCCGCGAAGCCCGCGGGCGCGGGCGACGTGGTGGTCTCGCTCTGCGCGGACAACGATGCGGGGCGCGTGATCCATTCCGTCATGGCCGCGAGCCGTGCCGCGCCCGGCATCTTCGACGACTATCCGGCGGCGATGCGCGAGGCCGAGCGCGCCATCGCGCAGGCGGGCGGACGCATCCGGCAGGTCGCGAACCTGGGCGGCCGCTTCTTCGACTTCGTGCCCGCGATCCAGGTGGAAGCGGGGATGGTGATGATGGGAGAGGACGGGAAGCCGGACGTCGTGTCCTCCGTGCGCCGGCTTTCTGGCGACGGCAAGCGCGTCCACGACCTCGACGTCTTCCCCACGCACAACTACGTCGCGTCGGGGCTCGTCACGCACAACTCGATCTACCGCTTCCGCGGCGCGGAGGTGGGCAACATGAACGAGTTCGTGCGCGACTTCGGCGTGAAGGAGGTGGTGAAGCTCGAGCAGAACTACCGCTCGCAGGGAAACATCCTGGACGCGGCGAACGCGATCATCGCCCGGAACAAGGCGCGGCTCGGCAAGAACCTCTGGACCTCGGAGGGCAAGGGCGAGCAATTGCGCATCTTCGCCGCCGCGAACGACGAGGAGGAGGCGCGCTTCATCGTGGACGAGGTGAAGGCGCTCCATCGCGAGGGCATCGCGCTCTCGGACATGGCGCTCCTTTATCGCTCGAACGCCCAGTCGCGCGTCCTCGAGCATTCGCTCTTCCGGGCGAACATCGCGTACCGCGTCTACGGGGGCTTGCGGTTCTTCGAGCGCCAGGAGGTGAAGCACGCGCTCGCCTACATGCGCCTCGCCGCGAACCCGGACGACGACACCGCGTTCACGCGGGTCGTGAACTTCCCGCCGCGCGGCATCGGCGCGCGCTCCGTCGAGCAGCTGCAGGAAGCGGCCGAGCGCGGCATCGGGAGCCTCATGCACGCGGCGCGCACCGGCATCGTGACGGGCCGCAGCGGTACCGCGCTCGCACAGTTCGTCGAGGTGATCGACGGGCTCGCCAAGTCCGCGCGGACGCTCGCGTTGGCCGAGTTGGTCGAGGAAGCGATCGAGCGAAGCCGCCTCAAGGACTACTACGCCGCGGAGAAGGACGGCCAGGACCGGCTCGAGAACCTGCAGGAGCTCTACAACGCGGCCGCGCTCTTCGCCGAGGACTTCGAGCACGGGCTCGAGCCGGCCGGCGAGGCGCAGGACGACGTGGCGGACCTGGGGTCCCCGGAGCAGCAGATCCTCGCGGCATTCCTCTCGCACGCGAGCCTCGAGGCGGGCGAGCGCGAGGCGGCGGCCGGCCAGGACGCGCTCCAGCTCATGACCGTGCACTCCGCGAAGGGGCTCGAGTTCGCCGGCGTCTTCATCTCGGGCCTCGAGGAAGGCCTCTTCCCGCACGAGAACAGCATGCTCGAGGACGGCGGCATCGAGGAGGAGCGGCGCCTCATGTACGTCGCGATCACGCGGGCGAGGAAGCGCCTCTACCTCTCGTACGCCGGGAGCCGCATGCTGCACGGCCAGCCGCGCTACGGGATCGTCTCCCGCTTCGTGGAGGAGGTCCCGCCCGAGCTTTGCAAATGGCTGGTCCTTCCGGAGAAGCAATTCGAGATGCGGGGGTCGAACGCGTCCTTCGGCCGCGGCGGCGGGGCGTGGAGCGCCGGCGGCGGCCGCGCGCCGCAGGCGGACCGCAGCCGCTACCCCAGCGCGCCGCAGCGCGCGGGCTTCGAGATGCAGCGCCCGGACGAGCAGCCCTTCTCGATCGGGCAGAACGTCCGCCATGCGAAGTTCGGCGAGGGCGTGGTGCTCAACTTCGAGGGCCGCGGTCTCGACGCCCGGGTGCAGGTGCGCTTCCGCGCGGAGGGGACGAAGTGGCTGGCGCTCCAGTACGCGAAGCTCACGCCGGCGTGAGCGCGCGCGCCTCGAAGACGTCGCGGTAGCCGACGTAGGTGCTGATGGCGGCCATCGGGAGCGCCACGATGAGCCCCAGGCCCGAAGGCAGCGCCGCCACGAAGACCAGCGCGAGGAGGATCGCGCCGTAAACCATCATCGCGCCGAGGTTCTCGAGCGCCGCATACACGCTCCAGCGCACCGCGTGCATCGCGGGCATCCCGTGGAAGGCGATGAGCGGCGGGGCGAACCAGAGCGCTCCCTTCACCGCGACCATGAGCAGGAACCCGATCGCGAGGATCCACTCCTTGCCCTCGAGGAGCTCCACGTACTCGCCGACCGTGAAGACGTGGTCCGCGGACTCCGGCACCATCGGCAGGCCCATCGCCGCCATGATCGCGAAGACCGCGATCGCGGCGAGGAGCTCGAGCGCGCCCACGGCGACCAGCGAGCGCAGCTGCCGGCGGAAGCCGCTGAAGAGGTCCGACATCGCGAGACGCTCGCCCGCCGTCTGCTTGTAGGCGGTGATCGCGAAGCTCGCGAAGAACGCGGGCTGCAGGAAGCTCGCGACGACGCCGCCCAGGAGCGGGATGAGGAGGAGCGCCAGCGTGATCGACATCCAGCCGGCGCAAAGGCCCATCCAGGGGAGCGGGCTTGCGCGGAAGAGGCGGAACGATTCGGCGAGCCACGCGGCGCCGCGGCCGGCGGGGACTTCGGCGACGCGAACGCTTCCGTCCATCAGAGCGGCCGCGCGTGGGCCACGTGGTGCTCGAGAAGCCGCCGCGAGAACGCGTGGTCCTTCGGGATCGTCATGTGCGATTCGCGCGGGAAATGGTTGTAGCCCAGGCGTCCCAGCCAGGTGCGCAGCGCCGCCCGCCGGAGCATCGCGGGCCATTGCCGGCGCTCGGTGTCCTCGAGCGGGCGCGCGCGCTCGTAGCCCTCGACGAGCGCCGCGGTGCGGTCCGCATCGAGCGCGCCCTCGGGCGTGGTACACCAGTCGTTCACGGCGATCGCGAGGTCGTACACCAGCACGTCGTCGCACGCGAAGTAGAAGTCGATGACGCCGCCTTCGCCCGCGTCGTCCCAGAGCACGTTGTCGCGGAAGAGGTCGCCGTGGATGATCCCCTGCGGGAGCGCCGAATCGTCGATCGCGGCCTGGTAGCGGTTCTCCGAGGCGATGAGCGCGTTCTCCTCCGCGGGGAGCCGGGGCGCCACCTCGGCGGCGAAGCTTTCGCGCCATGCGCGCCCGCGCCAGTTGTCGAGGCTTGCATCGTAGTCCACGCCCGCCGCGTGGAGCCGCCCGAGGATCGCGCCCGCCTCGCGGCAATCGTGCTCGCCCGGATGCATGCGCGGCTCCCCGGGAAGCCGCGTCACGATGCACGCGGGCTTGCCGTTCACGTCCGCGAGCATCTCGCCGTTCTCCCGGCGCATCGGCTGCGGGCAGGCGACGCCGCGCTGCGCGAGGTGGTCCATGAGCCCGACGTAGAACGGAAGGTCCGTCCGGGGGATGTCCTCGAAGAGCGTGAGGACGTATTCGCCGGTCGTGGCCGTCAGGAAGTAGTTCGTGTTCTCGACGCCCTGCGCGATGCCCTCGAGCCGCTCGAGCTCGCCCAGGGCATAGTGCGCGAGGAGGGCGCGGGCATCGGCCTCCGAGACGGGGGTGAAGACCGACATCGCGGGTGGGTCGTCAGAACTCCATGAGGACCCACTGGGGCACGCGCACGCCATTGTCGAGCGCGTTCTCCTGGCGCGTGAAGGTCCCGTCGCCCTTGAGGTCCATGAGGATGTAGGGCGGCCCGTTCTTCGGCGTGACCCGCATCATGTAGAGCTTGCCCTTGAGGCGGTACTCCTGGACCTTCTGGTCCGATTCGTTGCGTTCCGTGACCTGCGGCTCCGCCTCCGGCTTCGTGGTGATCATCGGCGGCGGCGGGGGCAGCTCTTCCAGCGGCACGGTGGGCGGCTTCGGCCGTTCCGTGGATTGCGCCGCGGCGGCGAGCGACAGGGCGAAGGCGGCGACGAGCACCGCGCAGCGGGGGAATGGTACGGCGGACATGGGGGCCTCGATTCGGGTCGCGAAGTGTAGCAGTTAGAGTGCCAGCTCCGCCTCGCGTTCTTGGGGACTTGGCTCGAATCCGCGCGACTGATAGTGCCGGAAGATCGCGTCCACCACCTCCTGCGGATCGTCGATCACCGTCATGAGCGAGGCGTCGTCGACGCCGATCATGCCCTCGGCCCGCAGCCGCTCCTCGATCCACTGGAGGAGCCCCTTCCAGTAGGCGCCGCCCACGAGGATCACCGGCACCTTGCGGATCTTCCCCGTCTGCACGAGGGTGAGGACCTCCATCAGCTCGTCCAGCGTTCCGAAGCCGCCCGGCATCATCACGAACGCGCACGAGAGCTTCACGAACATGACCTTCCGCGCGAAGAAGTGCTGGAACGTGTGCGCCACGTCCTGGTAGGCGTTCGCCGACTGCTCGTGGGGAAGCTGGATGTTCAACCCCACGCTGGGGCTCGAGCCCGCGTAGGCCCCGCGGTTGGCCGCCTCCATGATGCCCGGGCCGCCGCCCGAGATCACCGAGAAGCCGGATTCCGAGAGGCGCCGCGCGATGTCCTCGGTGGCCTTGTAGTACGCGTGGTCGGGTGTCACGCGCGCGCTGCCGAAGATCGCGACCGCGGGCTGGATCGTCTGCAGGCGCTCGGTGGCGGTCACGAACTCCGCGATGATCTCGAACATGCGCCACGCCTCGCGCGCGGAGTTCTGCGAGCGGCGGACGAGCTGGGGATCCGAGGGCGGGGGAACCTTGGGGGTGCTGGCGGGCATGGGGATTCGCGATGCGCCGGAAATGGCGCGCATGGATGGAATGGAATTATATCGCCGGTGCCCCGGCGCGAACCTGCGATAATTCCGCTTCCCCCGCGGTTCCCCATGAACGCCCCGACCAAACGCCTGCTGCTCGTCGACGCCCCGAGCTATTTCTACCGGGCATTCCACGCCATCCGCGAGCTCCGAAGCCCGGCGGGCGAGCCCACGAACGCCATCTACGGCGTGGTGAACATGCTCCGGAAGCTGAAGCAGGACTTCCCGTCGGACTACCTCGCCTGCGTCCTCGACCCGAAGGGAAAGACGTTCCGCGACGACATCTACCCGCAGTACAAGGCGACGCGGCAGGCCATGCCGGAAGACCTCGCGCTGCAGATCGAGCCGCTGCTCGAGACCATCGCGGCGCTCGGCTGGCCGGTCGTGTGCGTGGACGGCGTCGAGGCGGACGACGTCATCGCGACCCTCGTGACCGCCGCCCAGGCGAAGGGCTGGGACTGCGTCATCTCGACGGGCGACAAGGACCTGACACAGCTCGTGACCGACAAGGTGCTGTGGGTGAACACCATGGCGGTCCCGATGGACAAGCTCGGCCCGGACGGCGTGAAGGCCAAGTTCGGCGTCCCGCCGGAGAAGATCGTGGACTACCTCGCGTTGATCGGCGACGCGGTCGACAACGTGCCGGGCGTGGACAAGGTGGGTCCCAAGACCGCGTGCAAGCTGATCGAGCAGTACGGCTCGCTGGAGGAGGTCATCGCCCACGCGGACCAGGTGAAGGGCGTGGTGGGCGAGAACCTGCGGAAGGCCGCCGACTGGCTTCCCACGGGGCGGCGGCTCCTCACGGTGAAGCGGGACGTGGCGCTTCCGTTCGAGATGGAGTCGCTCGTCGCGGGCAATCCCGACAACGCGAAGCTCGTCGCCCTCTACTCGCGCTTCGGCTTCCGGACGCTGCGCGACGCGCTCGCCAACAAGGAGGACGCGCCGGAAGGGGGCGATGCGGCGAGCGCGCCGCCGGCGGCGCCGAAGGGCGGTCGGAACTTCGCGCTCCTCAACTGGAACGTGGACGAGGTGCCGGACGTCACGCCCTTCGTCGCGACGCGCAGCTACGAGACGGTGGTCGACGGCGCGGCGCTCGAGGCGTGGGCCCGAAAGCTCGAGCACGCCCCCATTGCCTGCTTCGATACCGAGACCACGAGCCTCGATCCGATGACCGCGGAGCTGGTGGGCGTGGCGTTCGCCACCTCGCCGGGGGAGGCCGCGTACATCCCGCTCACCCATCGCTACCAGGGCGTGCCGCCGCAGCTGCCGCTCGAGAACGTCCTCGCGCGCCTGAAGCCCTGGCTCGAGGACGCCTCGAAGCTCAAGGTGGGGCAGAACTCGAAGTACGACCGCCACGTCTTCGCGAACTACGGCATCACGGTGCGCGGCGTGGTGCACGACACGCTG
>DATAMY010000012.1:0-10402 GCA_036266535.1 Usitatibacter sp.
GGCGGCCGCGAAGCGCCGCGTGTTCGGCCGGGTCGGGATCGACATGGTGGCCGGCCCCTCCGAGGTGCTCGTCGTCGCGGACGCTTCCGCGAACCCGGACTGGGTCGCGATGGACCTCTTCTCGCAGGCCGAGCACGACGAGCTCGCGCAGGCGATCCTCCTCACGCCGGACGCGGCGCTCCTCGAGCGCGTCGCGCGCTCCATGGAGAAGCAGATCGCGGCGATGCCGCGCCGGCGGATCATCGAGGCCTCGCTCGCCGGTCGCGGGGCGTTGATCCGCGTGCGCGACTTGGACGAGGCGTGCGCGCTCGCCAACCGCATCGCGCCGGAGCATCTCGAGCTCGCGGTGGCGGACCCCGAGGCGCTCCTCCCGAAGATCCGCCACGCGGGCGCCATCTTCATGGGCCACCACGCGTCCGAAGCCCTCGGCGACTACTGCGCGGGGCCGAACCACGTGCTCCCCACCTCGCGCACCGCGCGCTTCTCCTCCGCGCTCGGGGTCTACGACTTCCAGAAGCGCTCGAGCCTCATCGCCGTCTCGAAGGCGGGGGCGGCGACGCTCGGCAGGGTCGCGGCGACGCTCGCCCGCGCCGAAGGGCTGGAGGCCCATGCGCGCAGCGCCGAATGGCGATTCGGGTCGGACCCCGGTGCCTAAGACTCCCGCCTCGCTCGTCCGCGAGGAGATCCGCGCCGTTTCGGCCTACCATGTGGCGCCCGCCCAGGGCCTGGTGAAGCTGGACGCCATGGAGAACCCGTACCCGCTCCCGGAGGCGCTCGCGGCCGAGATGGGCGAGCGCCTCGCGCGCGTGGCGGTGAACCGTTACCCCGATCCGGCGGCGGCGGGGCTCAAGCGGCGGCTGCGCGAGGCGCTGGCGATCCCGGACGGGCTCGAGATCCTGCTCGGCAACGGCTCGGACGAGATCCTGCAGATCGTCGCGATGGCGCTCGCCCGTCCCGGCGCGGTGGCGCTCGCCCCGGAGCCCTCCTTCGCGATGTACCGCATGAGCGCCATCGCCTGCGGGCTCCGGTACGTGGGCGTTGCGTTGAAGCCCGATTTCTCGCTGGACGAGGGCGCGATGCTCCAGGCCATCGCCGCGACCCGCCCGGCGGTCACGTGGATCGCCTACCCGAACAATCCCTCGGGAAACCTCTTCCCCCGGGAGGCGATCCTCCGGTTGGTCGAGGCGTCCCCGGGCCTGGTGGTCGTGGACGAGGCGTACTACCCCTTTTCCGGGGGTGCCACGCTCGCCCCGGAAGTGGGCCGCCACCCCAACCTCCTGCTGGTGCGCACGGTCTCCAAGCTGGGCCTCGCGGGCCTTCGCCTGGGCGTGGCCGCGGGACCCCCCGACTGGATCGCGGAGCTGGAGAAGCTCCGCCTCCCGTACAACGTGAACGCGCTCTCCATGGCCGCCGCGGAGCTCCTCCTCGACCACCGGGCGGTGCTGGAGGAGCAGACGCGGGCGATCGTGGCCGAGCGGGGGCGCCTCGAGGCCGCGCTCGACCGCCTCGGCGTGACCCGCTTTCCCAGCGCCGCGAACTTCGTCCTCGCCCGGGTGAAGGACGCGCCGCGCGCCTTCGGGCGCCTGCGCGAGCGTGGTATATTGGTCCGACATTTCCACGGCTCGCATCCCCTGCTCGAGCACTGCCTGAGGCTCACGGTCGGCACCCCCCAAGAGAACGATCGGCTCGTCGAAGCCCTCGTCCCGGCCATCGCCTGACATCCCATGCGCAAGGCGGAAATCCAGCGCGACACGAAGGAGACCCAGATCCGGGTCGCCGTGAACCTGGACGGCCACGGCGAGGCGAAGCTCGCCTCCGGGATCCCGTTCATGGACCACATGCTCGACCAGCTCGCGCGCCACGGCGCGATCGACCTCGCCGTCGACGCGAAGGGCGACCTCGAGATCGACGCGCACCACACCGTGGAGGACATCGGAATCACGCTGGGCCAGGCGTTCGCGAAGGCGCTGGGCGACAAGAAGGGCATCCGCCGCTACGGGCATGCCTACGTGCCCCTCGACGAGGCGCTCTCGCGCGCGGTGGTCGACTTCTCGGGCCGGCCCGGGCTCGAGTACAACGTCGATTTCCGCCGCGCCCGCGTGGGCGAGTTCGACGTGGACCTCACGCACGAGTTCTTCCAGGGCTTCGTGAACCACGCGCTCGCGACCGTGCACATCGACAACCTGCGCGGCGACAACGCGCACCACCAGTGCGAGACGGTGTTCAAGGCCTTCGCGCGCGCCGTGCGCATGGCGGTCGAGCCGGACCCGCGCTCGGCGGGCTCGGTCCCCTCCACCAAGGGCTCCCTCTAGGACGCGCCCGCGCGCCATCGCGCCTTCCATGGCCCAACGCATCGCGATCGTGGACTACGGCATGGGGAACCTGCGCTCCGTCGAGAAGGCGCTCGCGCACGTTGCGCCGGAAGCCGAGGTGCGGATCACGGCCGAACCGGACGACATCCGCGCGGCGGACCGCGTGGTCTTCCCGGGCCAGGGCGCGATGCCGGACTGCATGCGCTGCCTGGAGGAAAGCGGCCTGGGCGAGGCGGTCGAGGAGGCGGCGCGCACGAAGCCCTTCCTCGGGCTTTGCATCGGGCAGCAGATGCTTTTCGAGGGGAGCGCCGAGGGCGACACCCCGGGTCTGGCACTCCTGCCCGGCCGGGTGGTGGGCTTCGAGCTGACGCCCGAGCGCCGCGCCGCCGGCTACAAGGTGCCCCACATGGGATGGAACGAGGCGTGGCAGGTCCAGCCGCATCCGCTCTGGAAGGGCATCCCGGACGGGACCCGCTTCTATTTCGTCCACAGCTACTATTGCGAGCCCGCGCTCCCGGCGCTCGCCGCCGCCACGACCCGCTATCCCGTCGACGCCTTTACCTCGGCCATCGCGCGCGATAATATTTTCGCGACGCAGTTCCACCCCGAGAAGAGCAGCGCGGCGGGTCTCACGCTCCTTGCGAACTTCGCCACCTGGAATCCCTGAGGTTCCGTCCCCGCAGCCATGCTCATCATCCCCGCGATCGACCTGAAGGACGGCCAGTGCGTCCGCCTGGAGCAGGGCCGCATGGAAAGCGCCACCGTCTTCTCCTCCAGGCCCGGCGAGGCGGCCGCGCAGTGGGCCGCCAAGGGCGCGAAGCGCCTGCACGTCGTGGATCTCAACGGCGCCATCGCCGGAAAGCCCCGGAACGAGGAAGCCGTGAAGGCGATCGTCGCGGCGGTCGACTCTGACGTGCCGATCCAGCTGGGCGGCGGCATCCGCGACCTGGACACGATCGAGCGCTACCTGGACGACGGCGTGTCCTACGTGATCATCGGCACCGCCGCGGTGAAGAACCCCGGTTTCCTCCACGAGGCTTGCGACGCGTTTCCCGGGCACATCATGGTCGGGCTCGACGCGAAGGACGGGAAGGTCGCGACCGACGGGTGGTCCAAGCTCACGAAGCACGACGTGATCGACCTCGCGAAGCGCTTCCAGGACTACGGCGTCGAGGCGGTGATCTACACGGACATCGGCCGCGACGGGATGATGACCGGCGTGAACATCGAGGCCACCGTGCGGCTCGCCCAGGCGCTCACGGTGCCCGTCATCGCGAGCGGGGGCCTCAACCACGTGGACGACATCCGGCGCCTCTGCGCGGTGGAATCCGAGGGCATCACCGGCTGCATCGCCGGCCGCGCGATCTACGAGGGCAGGCTCGACTTCGCCGAGGCGCTGAAGGCCGCCGCGGGCGCCTGAGGGTGCTCGCCAAGCGCATCATCCCCTGCCTCGACGTCCACGCCGGGCGCGTGGTGAAGGGCGTGAACTTCGTGAAGCTCCGCGACGCCGGGGACCCGGTCGAGATCGCGAGGCGCTACGGCGAGGCGGGCGCGGACGAGCTCGCCTTCCTCGACATCACGGCCTCCAGCGACGCGCGCGACACGATCGTCTCCGTGATCGAGCGGGTCGCGGACCAGGTCTTCATCCCGCTGACGGTGGGCGGCGGCGTGCGCTCGGTCGACGACGTGCGGAAGCTCCTCAACGCCGGCGCGGACAAGGTGAGCATCAACACGTCGGCGGTCGAGAACCCGCGGCTCGTCGCGGAAGCGGCGCGCCGCTTCGGCTCGCAGGCGATCGTGGTCGCGATCGACGCGCGCGCCTCGGGCGCCGGGAAATGGGAGGTCTACACCCACGGCGGGCGCAAGGCGCGCGGGCTCGATGCCGTAGAATGGGCCGCGACGATGGCGGCGCACGGCGCGGGCGAGATCCTCCTCACCAGCATGGACCGCGACGGCACGAAGAGCGGGTTCGACTTGGCGCTCACGCGCGCCGTGGCGAGCGCGGTGACGGTGCCCGTCATCGCGAGCGGCGGCGTGGGCAGCCTCGAGCACCTCGCCGAAGGCATCGAGCGGGGCGGCGCGGACGCCGTCCTCGCGGCCTCCGTCTTTCATTTCGGGGAGATCACCGTCGGCGAGGCCAAGCGCTTCCTCGCCGGCCGGGGCATCGAGATGCGATTGTGAGCGACGCGGCCTGGATCGACGAAGTGGCGTGGAACGCGGACGGCCTCGTGCCCGCCGTGGCGCAGGACGCCGCGAGCGGCGAGGTGCTGATGGTCGCGTGGATGAACCGCGAGGCGCTGGCGCGGACGGTCGCCACGGGCGAGGCCACGTACTGGTCGCGCTCGCGCTCCGCCCTCTGGCGGAAGGGCGAGACCTCCGGCCACGCGCAGAAGGTGGTCGAGGTGCGCCTCGATTGCGACGGCGACACGGTGCTCATCGCCGTGGAATCCGCGGGCGGCGTCGCGTGCCACACCGGCCGGCGGCGCTGCTTCTTCCGCCTCCTCCGGGCGCCCGGCGGCGAGCGCCGCTGGGAAGTCACGGATCCGGTCCTCGAGGAGCCCACCGCCCATGGCCGCTGAGCCCGGCATCCTCGCGCGGCTGGAGGCGGCGATCGCGGAGCGCCGGAAGGCCGCGCCGGCGAGCTCCTACGTGGCCGCCCTCAACGCGAAGGGCCTGGACGCCATCCTCAAGAAGGTGGGCGAGGAGGCGACCGAGACGGTGATCGCCGCCAAGGCGGGCGAGCGCGCGGCGATCGTCCACGAGACGGCGGACCTCCTCTTCCATTGCCTGGTGATGCTGGGATGGCACGGCGTGCCGCTCGCGGAGGTGCTGGCCGAGCTCGAGCGGCGCGAGGGGCGCTCCGGCATCGAGGAAAAGAATTCGCGACCGAAGGGTTGAGGACCGTGACGGACTGCATCTTCTGCAAGATCGTGCGGGGCGAGATCCCCAGCCACAAGGTGTACGAGGACGACGACATGCTCGCCTTCCAGGACATCCATCCGCAGGCGCCGGTGCATTTCATGATCATCCCGAAGCGGCATATCGACTCGCTCGCGGCCGCCGGCCCGGCGGACGAGGCGGTGCTGGGCCGCATGTTCGGCATCGCCGGGCGGCTCGCCCGCGAGCAGGGCCTCGCGGACGGCTTCCGGACCATCGTGAACACGGGGCGGATCGGGCGGCAGGACGTGTATCATTTGCATATCCACATCCTCGGCGGTCCCGAGCCCTTCGGCCGCATGATGCCGCCCTAGCGCACGCCGAGGCCGCCCGCACCACGGAGATTTCCATGGGTTCGTTCAGTATCTGGCATTGGTTGATCGTGCTCGTCATCGTGCTGCTCATCTTCGGCACGAAGAAGCTGCGCAACATCGGCGCGGACCTGGGCGGCGCGGTGAAGGGGTTCAAGGAAGGCATGAAGGGCGACGAGCCCGCGAAGCCTCCCGGCGAGATCACTTCCCAGGGCACCACCATCGAGGGCGAGGTCAAGGAAAAGCAGAAGGGCTGAGGGCCCGGGCGCGCACGCCGCGCCCCATCGCTTTCCCGCGCCGCGAAAGACCCGCATGTTCGACGTCGGATTCTCCGAGATGCTGGTGATCGGCATCGTGGCACTCGTGGTGATCGGCCCCGAGCGGCTTCCGCGCGTCGCGCGCACGCTGGGCATCCTCTTCGGGCGCATGCAGCGCTACGTGACCCAGGTGAAGGCGGACATCAACCGCGAGATGGAAGCCGCGGACCTGGGCAAGGTGAAGAGCGAGTTCGAGAACGCCGCGCGCTCGTTCAAGACCGACATCGAGACGCAGGCGGCGGACGCGGAGCGCGAGATCCGCGAGGCGCAGGCCTCGATCGACCGGGAGCTCGCGACCGCGGCGAAGGATGCCGCGTCGGCGCTGCCGGAGGAGCCGCCCGCGCCCCCGCCGTCCACGCCCGGCAAGGCGTCCTGAGGCCGGGCGCCGCCGATGGACGACGCCCAGGAAACCTTCCTCTCGCACCTGATCGAGCTGCGCCAGCGCCTCGTGCGCTCGATCGTGGCGGTCGCGATCGCCGCGATCCCCGCGCTCTACTTCAGCTCCGAGCTCTACGACCTCCTCGCGATGCCGCTCATCTCGAGCCTCCCGCAGGGCTCGCGGATGATCGCGACGGGCGTGATCACGCCGTTCCTCATCCCCATGAAGATCGCCTTCATGGCGGCGCTCCTCGCCGTGCTCCCGTACGTGCTCTACCAGGCGTGGGCGTTCGTGGCGCCGGGCCTGTACGCGCACGAGAAGCGCCTGGTCCTGCCGCTCGTCGTGAGCAGCACGCTCCTCTTCGTGGCGGGCATGGCCTTCTGCTACTTCGTGGTCTTCCGGAGGGTCTTCGCGTTCATCGCGAGCTTCGCCCCGAAGAGCATCTCGGTGGCGCCCGACATCGAGGCGTACTTCAACTTCGTGCTCGGGATGTTCGTCGCCTTCGGCCTCGCGTTCGAGGTGCCGGTGGTCGTCGTCGTGCTGATGATGACGGGGATCGTCTCGGTGGAGCAGCTGCGCGAGTGGCGCGGCTACGTGGTGGTCGCGATCTTCATCGTCGCGGCGATCGTGACGCCGCCGGACGTGGTGTCGCAGATCTCGCTCGCGATCCCGATGTGCGCCCTCTACGAGGTGGGCATCCTCTTCGGGAACATGGTGGTGCGCCGGCGCAAGGACGCGGAGCTCGCGGCCACGGCCCCGGGCGCCACGAACGACGAGGCGTAGCGCGGCGCTAGTCCTCGCGCGGCTTGGGCTTCCGCTTGCCCACGATCACGTCCAGCTGCAGCTCCTTGTCGCGGCGCAGTACCTTCACCGGGACGGATTTTCCCGGCGGCATCTCCGCGATGAAGTTGAGCGTGGTCGACATGTCCGGCATCTCCTTGCCGTTCACGGCGAGGATCACGTCGCCCAGCTTCATGCCGCTCTTCTCGGCCGGGCTTCCGCGCTCGATGGCGCCCACGATCGAGCCGTGGGTGGCCTTGAGCCCCAGGGATTCCGCGAGCTCCGGCGTGATGTCGGTCACCTCGATCCCGAACCAGCCGCGCGTGACGACGCCGGTCTCGATGATCTGCTCCATGATCCGCTTGGCGAGGCCCACGGGGATCGCGAACCCGATGCCCTGGTAGCCGCCGGAGCGCGAGAAGATGAGCGTGTTGATGCCGATGAGGTTCCCGTTGGCGTCGACCAGCGCCCCGCCGGAATTGCCCGGGTTGATCGCGGCGTCCGTCTGGATGAAGCTCCCGAAGGGGTTGCTCGAGATCTCGCGTCCCACGGCGCTCACGATGCCCATCGTGACCGTCTGCCCCACGCTGAAGGGGTCCCCGATCGCGAGCACGATGTCGCCCACGCGCGCCTGCTCCGAATGCCCGAACGTGACCGGCACGAGGCCCGCGGCCGAGACGCGGACCACGGCGAGGTCCGTCTCCGGATCGCTTCCCACGATCTTCCCGGCGAGCGTGCGCCCGTCGTGGAGGGTCACCTGGATGTCCGTCACGCCGTCGACCACGTGGTCGTTGGTGAGGATGTAGCCCTCGCGGCTCACGATGACGCCGGAGCCGAGCGAGAGCTGCGTCTCCGGCGGGAGCGTGAAGCGCTCGCCGAAGAAGCGCTGGAACGACGGGTCGTCGAGGAGCGGGTTCTTCCGCGGCACCTGCTTGGTGGCCGAGATGTTCACGACGGAAGGGATGGCCTTCCGCGCGGCGTCGCTGAACGAGTAGGCCCCGGAGACCGCCGGGAACGAGGCGGGGGCCACGGTGCCGCCCGGCGCCGGGACGCTTTCGCGGACCTCGATCACCTGCCGGCGCCATGCCATCCACTCCGGCTTCACGAGGCTCACCACGAAGATGACGGCGAGGGTGGCCGTGACGGCCTGGGCGAAGACGAGCCAGAGCTTGCGCATGCGGCAATCGGGGGCGGGTTGGCCCTTATTGTAGCGGCGGCGGCGGGGCTCCCGCGCTAGCGGGCCCGCACCGCGTCGCGGATCTCCCGGAGGAGCACCACCTGCTCCGGCGGCGCTGCGGGGGCGGGCGCTTCCTTGCGCCGCAGCCGGTTGAACTGGCGGACCATGAGGAAGACCACCAGCGCCAGGATCACGAAGTTGAGCACGACGTTCGCGAAGTTGCCCCACGCGAGCACCGGCACCCCCGCATCCTTCATCGCCTTGAGCGTATGGGGCACTCCTGCCGGGATGGGCGAGAGGGCGATGAAGTAATTGGTGAATTCCAGCCCGCCGGTCGCCTTTCCGATCACCGGCATGATGAGGTCGCCCACCAGCGAGTCGACGATCTTCCCGAACGCCGCGCCGATGATCACGCCCACGGCCAGGTCTACGACGTTCCCCTTGACCGCGAACTCCTTGAATTCAGAAGCAAAGCTCATGGCTGGTTCCCCCGGCTGAAAGCAGCAGTCTGGGAGCCGGAGCGGGGCGCGTCAATCCGTCGAGCGCAGGCCGGGCTTTAAGTCGGGGTATCAAATCCGCTAAAATGCCGAATTAGCCGTCCGTCCCGCCCTTTTTCCCCCTCCTTCCTTCCCGAAATGACCGCCATCGTCACCGACCAAGTCGACGAAAAGAGACGTCGCATGCTGCTCGTTGCCACTTCCGTCGCGGGCGCCGCGGCCGGGGTGGGCGTCGCGGCCCCGTTCGTCGCGAGCTGGTTCCCGAGCGCCAGGGCGCTCGCCGCCGGGGCGCCCGTCGAGTTCGACGTCTCCAAGATCGAGCCGGGCCAGCAGATCACGGTCGAGTGGCGGGGGAAGCCGGTGTGGATCCTCCACCGGACGAAGGAGATGCTCGATCGCCTCCCCGCGAACGCGCCGCTCCTCTCGGACCCGGAATCGAAGGAGCCGCAGCAGCCGAAGTACATCAAGGGCGTGGACCGGTCGTTGAAGCCGGACCTCCTCGTGTGCGAGGGCGTCTGCACGCACCTGGGCTGCACGCCCAACCTCAAGAAGGAGATCGGCGCCGCTTCGGACATGGGGGCCTCCTGGCCCGGCGGCTACTACTGCCCGTGCCACGGATCCCGCTTCGACCTGGCCGGCCGCGTCTTCACCGGCTCGCCCGCGCCGAAGAACCTCGTGATCCCGCCCTACCACTACGCTTCCGGCGACAAGGTCGTGGTCGTGGGCGAAGACCCGCCGAAAGGAGCCTAGGCGATGGCCCACGTCGAGAAGACCCCGGTCACGGGCGCGGGCCCGTTCAACGGCGTCCTCACCTGGATCGACCAGCGCTTCCCGCTGGTGTCGCTCTGGAAGGACCACCTGTCCGAGTACTACGCGCCGAAGAACTTCAACTTCTGGTACTACTTCGGCTCGCTGGCACTCCTCGTGCTGGTGATCCAGGTGGTCTCCGGCATCTTCCTCACCATGAACTACAAGCCGGACGCGCGGGAGGCCTTCGCGTCCGTCGAGTACATCATGCGCGACGTGCCCGGCGGCTGGCTCATCCGCTACATCCACTCGACCGGCGCCTCGTTCTTCTTCATCACGGTCTACCTGCACATGGCGCGGGGGCTCATCTACGGCTCCTACCGCCGCCCGCGCGAGCTCCTCTGGATCTTCGGGGTGGTGATCTACCTCGCGCTCATGGCGGAGGCGTTCTTCGGCTACCTCCTCCCGTGGGGGCAGATGTCGTACTGGGGCGCGCAGGTGATCATCAACCTCTTCGGGGCGATCCCGTTCATCGGCGAGCCGCTCGCCATCTGGATCCGCGGCGACTACAACGTCTCGGACGCGACCCTGAACCGCTTCTTCGCGCTGCACGTCGCGGCGCTCCCGCTGGTGATCATCGGGCTCGTCGCGGCCCACGTGATGGCGCTCCACGAGGTCGGCTCGAACAACCCGGACGGCATCGAGATCAAGAAGAACCTCGACCCGCGCACCGGCACCCCCGTCGACGGCATCCCGTTCCATCCGTACTACACGGTGAAGGACACCATGGGCGTGTCCGTCTTCCTCATCGTGTTCGCCGCCGTGATCTTCTTCGCGCCGGAGATGGGCGGCTACTTCCTCGAGGCGAACAACTTCATCCCGGCCGATTCGCTGAAGACGCCGGCGCACATCGCGCCCGTCTGGTACTTCACGCCGTACTACTCG
>DATAMY010000013.1:0-8226 GCA_036266535.1 Usitatibacter sp.
GACAGCGTTCAACACGAACCTCGAGGCGGCGGACGAAGTCGCGCGCCAGCTCCGGCTTCGCGACCTGGGCGGCCTCATCGTGATCGATTTCATCGACATGGAGAGCGCCAAGAACCAGCGCGAGGTGGAGAACCGCCTGCGCGACGCGCTCCGCCACGACCGCGCCCGCGTGCAGATCGGCAAGATCTCGCGCTTCGGCCTGCTGGAGCTCTCGCGCCAGCGGCTGCAGCCTTCGCTCGAAGAAACGACTCACTCGCCCTGCCCGCGCTGCCACGGCACGGGCTACATCCGCGACACCGCCTCCACGGCGCTCCACGTCCTGCGCATCCTGCAGGAAGAGGCGATGAAGGAGAACACGGCCGCCATCCACGCGCAGGTTCCCGTGGACGTCGCGACATACCTCCTGAACGAGAAGCGCTCGGAGATCTTCGGCATCGAGGCTCGCCTCAAGGTGAACGTGCTGCTGATCCCCAACCCGAACCTCGCCACGCCCAACTACCACGTCGAGCGCCTGCGCCACGACGCGACCCAGCTGGACGAGCAGAAGCCGAGCTACGAGATGGTGATGGTCCCCGACGAGGAGCCCGTCGGGCTACCGACCAAGGGTGCCGAGAAGCCCGCGCCCCGCCCTGAGCCGCTGGTGAAGGGCATCCGCCCCGACCAGCCCGCACCCGTGTCGGCGCCCGAGCCCGAGGCGCCCGCCCCGGCCGCCCGCGTTGCCGCGGCCCCGCCCAAGCGCTACCAGCCGGCCGAGGAGACGCGCGGCCTGCTCGACACGCTTTTCGGATGGCTCAAGAAGCCCGCGGAACCCGCGCCCGCCGAACCGCGCGCGGCGCAGCCCAAGCCCGCGCTGGAGGAGCGCGCCGCGCGCGATCCGCAACGCGGCCGCGACGGAAAGTCCCGCGATCGCGACGGACGCCGTCCCGATGCGCGCCGCGGCGAGGAGCGCAACCGCGGTGAAGACCGCGCAGGGCGCGGCGGTCGCGATGGGCGACGCGGCGAAGGCCGGCGCGAGGAAGGCCGCGACGAAGCACGCCGCGACAACCGCAACGGCGAAGGCCGTCACGGCGAGCCGCAAAAAACGCAGCAGCCCCAGCAGCCGCGCCGTGAAGGCCGCCGCGACGAGGGCCGACAGGAAGGCCGGCCCGAAGGCCGCGGGCCGCAGCAGAATCGCCCGCCGCGCCAGGACGAGGCGCCGCGCGCCGAATCGACCCCGGTGGTCGACGCCCAGGCCCCGCGCCTGGAATCGCATCCCGTGCAGGAAGCTCGCGATGGCGAAGGCGGCACGCGCCGCCGCCGCCGCCGCGGCGGGCGCGGCGGTGAGCGAAGCGAGCGAGGTGAGCGCGCGCCGCGCGAGGTCCCGGCCGCCGAGGGCGCTTCGCCCGCCGATGCCATCGAGGCGCATGCCGCGCATCTCGAATCGGCCCGAGCGCCGGAAGTCCCCGCGGATCTCGCACCAGCTCACGAGCCGCGGCGCGAGACGCCCCCGCTGGCGCCCGTGCATGAGCCGGTCGCCCCGGCCGCGCACGCGCCCGTCGCATTCCATGCGGTGAGCGAGCACGACCAGGTCGAATCTCCCGACGAGGCCCACCGGCCCGCCCGCCGCCGCCGGCAGGACGGAACGCACGGCGAGGCCCAGGCGCAGCCCCTCCAGCTGGTGGAAACCCAGGCGCCGGTGCAGGCGGCGCCCGAGCCCGAGGACGAGGCTCCGCGCCGCACGAAGCCGCGCCGCCGCCGCGGCGGCCCGGTGGAGTCCGAGCCGCTGCAGCTCGTGGAGACCACGCACAGCGAGGAGCCGCGCCCCGAAAACCCGGCCGAATGAGCAACGCGCCCGTCGACTTCTACTTCGAGTTCTCCTCGCCCTACGGCTACATCGCGAGCCGGCTCGTGGACGATCTCGCCGGGCGCATCGGCCGCGAGATCCGCTGGCGGCCGTTCCTGCTGGGGCCCGTGTTCAAGGCCACGGGCTCCGCGCCGCTGGTCGAGATTCCCCTGAAGGGCGACTATTCGCGCCGCGATTTCGGCCGCTCCGCGCGTTTCCACGGCGTGCCGTTCGCGATGCCGCCCAGGTTCCCCATCGGCACCGTCGCCGCGATGCGCGCGTTCTACTGGATGGATGGGCGCGACCCCGCTGCCGCGAAGCAGCTCGCCAAGGCGCTCTACACGGCGTACTTCGCCGAAGGCAGGGACATCGGCGAGCCGCGCACGGTGATCGAGGTTGCCGCCTCGCTCGGGATCGATGCCGCCGCCCTGGAAGCGGGGATCGCGGATCCGGCCCTGAAGGAACGCGCGAAAGCCGAGGTCGATGGCGCCATGGCGCGCGGAGTCTTCGGCTCGCCCTTCTTCATCGTGGACGGCGAGCCCTTCTGGGGATGCGACCGCATCCCCATGCTCGAGGCCTGGGTGAGGCGCGGCGGCTGGTAGCTAGCGCTTCAGCTGCTCGACCAGGAAATCGCGCACCGACTTGCGGTATTCGGGCGACATATCGCCCAGCACGCCGCGGCGAGCCTCGGGAATGTGGGCCGAGGCCGCGTCTCCGTCCCCGAACACGTAGTACTCGAAGATCGCGCGCCACGCCTCGCGCTCGCCGGGCCCCAGGGCGCGCAAGCTGAGCATCGCGTGAAGGAGCCCATCCAGCGCCGAAGGAAGCTGCGCCGGCTTGGCGGGGCTGCCCTTCCACCAGTAGTTCACCAGCATGTTGAGCGGGTCGAGCGACTCCACGTGATGCCACCCGAGCGGCGGGATGAAGATCGCGTCGCCCGGCGCCATCTCGGCGGTGAACGCATGGCCGAGCGCCTCGCGGAACCTCGGGAACCGCTCGAAGTCCGGCTCGCGGAAGGAGACGAGGCTGATGGGCGTGCCGGTGGGGGCGTTTCCGAGCGGCCCGATGTAGAGGTTCGCGATCTGCTCGGGGGGAAGGAGCGTGAAGCGCCGCCGCCCGGCGACCACGCAGGCGATGTTGGACGACTCGTCGAAGTGGGCGGGCGTGACGACCGCGTTGCCGATCCAGATGCGCGGGACGACGGCCGCGTCGACCAGCTCCAGCACGTTCTCCGCCGCGAAGCCCGGCAGGCAATCGGGAATCGGCGCGCTCTGCACGGCGAGCGCGGGCGAATTGCCGAAGCGCCCGTTCTTCATCGCGCGCTCCACCGCCTGCGAGACGCTCATCTTCTCGCGCGTGAAGTTGAAGCCGGACATGTCCTCGTTGTAGAAGATGCGCCCGCGCGCGCTGGGCGGCAGGCGGATCGCATCGACTTCCCGGCCCTTGTCGAATCGTGCGAGGTAGGCCGCGAGGGCGGCGGCGGATTCGCGCCCCGCCCGCACCGCGGGCCACGAAGCCACCGCGCCGCGCAGCACCAGCGGGCGGCGCGCGCTCGCGGCCTCGCCGAGATGCGCCGCGCCGGCGGCCTCGGCCTCTTCGATGGATCGCGCCGCGATAGTCGAGCCCAACTAAGTTATCCTCTGCGTTCTTGCACCGCGAGCACATTCCAGGAGGAGAAGACAGCATGACCCGCATCGCAACGCGCCTTGCAGCAGCCGCCTTCGCGGCCGCCCTCGCCTTTCCCGCTTCCGCCGCCCAGTACGTGAACATCCTGACCGGGGGAACGAGCGGAGTCTACTACCCGCTCGGGGTTGCGCTCTCCCAGGTCTACGGCAAGGCCCTTCCCGACTCCAAGGTCTCGGTCCAGTCGACCAAGGCCTCGGCCGAGAACCTGAACCTCATCGAGGCGGGGCGCGGCGAGCTCGCCTTCACGCTGGGCGATGCGCTCTCCGACGCATGGAAGGGCAACGCCGAGGCGGGCTTCAAGGCGCCGCTGAAGAAACTGCGCGCGGTCGCGTCGATCTATCCCAACTACGTGCAGATCGTGGCCACCGCCGACTCCGGCATCCGCACGCTCGCCGACCTCAAGGGCAAGCGCATCTCGGTGGGCGCGCCCAAGTCCGGCACGGAGCTGAACGCCCGCGCGGTGCTCAAGGCCGCCGGTCTCTCGTACTCGGACTTCTCCAAGGTCGAGTACCTGGCCTTCGGCGAGTCGGTCGAGCTCATGAAGAACCGCCAGCTGGACGTGACGCTGCAAAGCGCGGGGCTGGGTGTCTCGTCGCTGCGCGACCTCGCCACCAGCATGAAGATCGTCGTGGTCCCGATCCCGGCCGACGTGGTCGCCAAGGTGGGCGACCCCGCCTACAAGCCCACCATGATCCCCGCGAAGACCTACGAGGGCCAGGACCGCGACGTTCCCGCGGTGGCCATCGGCAACGTCCTCGTCACCAACGAGTCGGTGCCCGAGCAGACGGTGTACCTCATGACGAAGGCTCTCTTCGAGAACCTGCCCGCGCTCCTCGCCGCCCACAACGCCGCGAAGGACATCAAGCTCGAGCACGCGACCGAGGGATTCGCGGTTCCGCTGCACCCCGGCGCCGCCCGCTACTACAAGGAGAAGGGCATCCTCAAGTAGCCGCATGAGCGCGCCGATCGAGCCGAGCGCGGAGCCGGCCGCCGTCGTCGAGGAGTTCGAGGAGCATGGCGTCCAGCGCCACCTGGAAGGCGCCGCGCGGCACGTGCTCATGGCGGTCGCGCTCGCGTTCTCCGCCTACCAGCTCGCGATCGCGGCCTTCGCCCCGCTCTCCAGCCAGGTCACGCGCTCGCTGCACGTGGGGTTCCTCCTCGCGATCGCGTACATGCTGTACCCGCCGGCGAAGTCGGCGAACCGCGCGCGAATCCCCTGGTACGACGCGATCCTCGCGATCGCGGGCTTCGCGCTCGCGTTCTACCACTGGTTCTTCGAGGCGGACCTGATCCAGCGCGCGGGGGAGCCCACCACGACCGACCTCGTCGTGGGCACGGTCGTGGTGGTCATGGTCTTCGAGGGGGCGCGGCGCGTGCTGGGCGCGGCGCTGCCGATCATCTCGGGCCTCTTCCTCGCCTACGGCCTTTTCGGGCAGTACCTCCCCGAGGTGCTCGCGCACCGGCCGTTCGGCTACGACCAGGTGGTGTCCCAGCTCTATCTCGGCGTGGAAGGGATCTACGGCATCCCGACGCTGGTGTCCGCGACGTACATTTTCCTCTTCATCCTGTTCGGCTCGTTCCTCGAGCATGCGGGAATGATCCGGCTCTTCAACAACGTGGCCATGGGCTTCGTGGGCCACGCGCGCGGCGGTCCCGCGAAGGTCGCGGTGATCTCGTCGGGCTTCATGGGCACCATCAGCGGCTCGGGCGTGGCCAACGTGCTCACCGTGGGCCAGTTCACGATTCCCCTCATGAAGCGCTTCGGCTATTCGTCGGTCTTCGCGGGCGCCGTGGAGGCCACCTCCAGCATGGGCGGCCAGATCATGCCGCCCGTGATGGGCGCCGTCGCCTTCATCATGGCCGAGACGCTGAACCTGCCGTACGTGGAGATCTGCAAGGCCGCGGTGATCCCGGCGATCCTCTACTACGTGACCGCCTTCTGGATGGTGCACCTGGAAGCGGGCCGCAAGAACCTCGTGGGCCTGCCGAAGGACCAGTGCCCGAACCCGTGGCAGGCGATCGCGCAGAACTGGTACCTGCTCCTGCCGCTCGCGGCGCTCGTCTTCATGCTCTTCGACGGCTTCACGCCCATGTACGCCGGCATGACGGGCCTCGCGCTCACCGCGGTCCTCATCCTCGGCGCGGGCGTGACCGCGGCGATCGGGCCGACCGCCTTCCGGTTCGTCTTCTGGATCGGGCTGGGCCTCGCCGGCGCGGCGGCCTACAAGGCGGGGATCTGGGACGAGTTCGGCATGTGGGCGATCATCGCGCCCATCGGGCTCCTCGTCGCGGTGGTCTTCTTCCTGCGCGGCGGCCGGGAGACGCTGGGGATCATGCGCGCGAGCCTGATCGACGGCGCCCGCCAGGCGTTGCCGGTCGGCATCGCCTGCGCGATCGTGGGCGTCATCATCGGCGTGCTCACGCTCACGGGAGCGGCGACGACCTTCGCCGGGTTCATCCTCGACGTGGGATCGAAGAGCCTCTTCCTGTCGCTCGCGCTCACGATGGTCGTGTGCCTCATCCTCGGCATGGGCATCCCCACGATCCCGAACTACATCATCACGAGCTCGATCGCGGCGCCCGCGCTCCTCAAGCTGGGCGTGCCGCTGCTGGTGTCGCACATGTTCGTCTTCTACTTCGGGATCATGGCGGACCTCACCCCGCCCGTGGCGCTCGCCGCGCTGGCCGCATCGTCCATCGCGCGGGCGCCGTTCATGCAGATTGGATTCAAGGCGACCCAGATCGCGGTCGCGGGATTCGTGATCCCGTACATGGCGGTGTACGACCCCGCGCTCATGCTGCAGGGCGGGACCTGGCTCGACACCCTCTACATGGTCTTCAAGGCCGTGGTCGCGATCTGCCTCTGGGGCGCGGCCGCCATCGGATACCTGCGAGCGCCGCTCAACTGGTTCGAGCGCGTTTTCGCGGCCGGCGGCGCCTTCATGCTCGTCGTGGCGATCGACTGGACCGACTGGGTAGGCTTCGCGATGTCGGCGGTCTTCATCGCGTGGCACCAATGGCGCACGCGCCGCTCCCCGGCCGCGGCATAGCGACGTGACCGGCATCTGCCTCGCCGCGGGCGCGCTGCACGCGTTCGTGGCGAGCTCGGGCTTCACGCTCGCCTGGATGCACTCGATCGAGAAGATCCGCTGGGAAGAGGATTACCGCATCGTCGCGGGGAAGCTCGTCCTCGAGGAGGCGCGCATCCGCGGAACCGGGGCGGGCATGGAGCCTCCGGAAGGCGCCGTGCTTCGCGAAGGCGTGTGGCATTACCGTCCGCGGCTCGCTCCCCTCGCCCGCCTCTCGCTCGCGCGCTCCACGTACACGCCCGACTACGAGCTCTGCCTGCCCCGCGCCGGCTGCCGCCCGCTCGGGCACTGGATCCCCGTCGCCGCGGGGACGACGACCGTGGAGCCCTGTCCGGGGCCGCCGCGCTAGTCGGCCGCGGCCTCGATCCGCCCCAGGGCCTGCACCTCTCTGCCTAGGAACGCCGCCACCGCCCGCATGCCGTATTTCCCGGCCCGCTCCTCGGCGGCGCTGTTGTAGTTCGTGTTCGTGTTGACGTCGTAGGTGTAGAGCTCGCCCGCCTTGTCGGCGATGAACTCCACGCCCGCGACCTCGACGTCGTTCGCCGCGAGGACTTTCTGGTAGCGCTCGACGATCGGGTGCGCGAAGCCTTCGATCACCTCGAAGCGCGGGGCCGTGGCCGCGGGTTTTTCCCCCACGGGGCACATCGCGTCGCCGATCTCGCAGACGTCCGCCGGGCAGAGCTCGAACCCGAGCGAGGTATCGACGCGCACCGCGTAGAGGAAGCGCCCGCCCACGAATTCGACGCGCGTGATGAAGGGCTCGGGCGCCTGGATGTATTCCTGGAGCAGCGTCACGCCGTCCACCGAATCCTCGAACACGGGGCTCTTCACGTAATTCCCGAGCGAGTCGACCGAATGGAATAGCCGCACGCCCAGGCCCTTGCCCGCGCGGTTGTGCTTGGTGATGAACGAGCCCTTGAATTGCCGGGCCGCGGCGACGATGTTCTCGCGCCCCACGGCGGCCAGCGTGCGCGGCACGCGGATGCCATGGCGCGAAAGCTCCGCGTACTGGGCGATCTTGTTGATCTCCAGGCGAAGCGCCCGGCTGCCGTTCACGACGCGCCGGCCATGCAGCTCCAGCCAGGGCAACACGCAGCTCGTGTACTCCGCCGCATAGCGATGGTCGCGCGTGTGCGACGAGGCGCTCATCCGGTTGTAGAAGACCCCTCGCGGGGGGGCGCTCGAGAAATCGAGCACGCCCCGGTCGAGATGCCACTCCTCGTGCGGGAGCTGCTGCTCGGCGAAGGCCGCGCGCAACGGCTCGACCCAGGCCTCGTTCTCGTGGATCACGTAGATCTTCGGTTGCGGCATCGCGTTCTCCTTACCTGGAGCCTTGCAGCCGGAAATGGCCCGGCTCGAGCTCCGCCTCGAAGCGGTCGAGCCAGCGCCCGCCCGCCTCCTCGATCATGTCCAGCACCTGCTCGAAGCCCGCCGTGCCGCCGTAGTAGGGATCGGGCACGTCCTCGTCCTTCCATCGACCGCTGGCTTCGAGGAACAGGCCCAAGTGAGCGCGCGAGCCTGCCGGGGCCAGCGCGCGCAACTGCCGCAGGTGGGTGCGATCCATGGCGAGGATGTAGTCGAATTCGCCGAAGTGCGCCTTCTCGACCTGCATGGCGCGCTGCGCCGCCA
>DATAMY010000014.1:0-4092 GCA_036266535.1 Usitatibacter sp.
AGCCCTGCGGGTAATGTCGCGCGCTGGAGCGCCTCGGTCCCCGGCACGGCGGTCGAAAGCGGGACCACGTCGAGGGGCCGGCCGGCCGCGCGCAGCTGCAATCGGACCTGCGCCGTCGACGCGGACTGCCGCTTGAGCGCCACGTGCAACGGCTCTCCCGCACGGCTCATCGAAGGCAGCGCCATCACGGCGATGGAGTCGGCATGCGCACGGGCCGGAGACACGGGCGCGGGAATCCCGCTTTCCGCCCTGCGCCTCAGCGCCTCGAACGCGGCGTCTCCCATGAAGAATTGAACGGCCCGGAACGCCGCTCGCTGCAGCAGCGACGGCCGGCGTGTCTCCTCCAAGGGAAGCCGCGGAAAGCCGGCGATCCATTCGTAGTCCCGCACGGGATTGCGAAGGACGACCGGCGGACGGACGCCGCCCCGCACGAGCCGCATGAGGAGCGCCTCCGGCCGGGCGCTCGGCGGAAGATCGACCTCGGCCACGATGTCCCCGGGGCCCATCGCCGCGGCCGGAACGATCCGCGCTGCGCCGTCCGGCGCCCGTAATTCGATTTCCAGACCCTCCGTCGGCAAGGGCGTCATGGCGAGCGACGTCACGGTGCGGATGCGCAGGAGCGCATGCGCCTCGCCGGCCGGACGCCGAAGCAGCTCGAATTGCTCGGCGAGCGCGGGAGCCGCCAAGGCGTCCGGTGAGGGGAGGACCATGTCCGGCGCGGCGATGCCGATGCCGTCGGGCACGGGCCCACCGGTGATCGCGGCGAACACCGCCCGCGTGAAGATCTCCGCGCCGTACCGGTTCAGGTGCAGGTTGTCCGAGAGCGCGGATACCGGCACCGAAACGCGCGCCGCCGCGTCGTGGAACGAGGCGCCCAGCCCGGCCGCGAAGGCGTGGAAAAAATCGGCACGGGCCCGCGCGAACACCGGATCGGAAGCCGGTCCCTGCCAGAGGCTCGCGGCCGGGGCGTGTGCGACGAGGTGCAGCTCGCCGCCGTCGCGGCGGACGAGCTCGCGGAGCTCCTGGATGGCCGCCGCGTCCGGAGGGGAAAAATAGTGCGAGAGCATGCGCGCGAGCTTCGCCGGCGTGTCGGGGCCTGCCTCGGGAAACGGCGCTATCGCAGCGCGAGCCCGGTCCCGAAGGACGGGCAGCGCCGCGGGAGCCCAGGGCACGAAATAGCTCACCTTGTCGCCCCACGCGTCCATGGCGAACGCATCCGCACCCAGGGACTCGGCCAGCAGCCCCACGCGCCCGAAAATGCCCACCTCGCGGAGCGCAGTCGCGGACCGGAGCACCGGAGTGCTCCAGGCGAGCCGGCTCGCCTCGAGCAGCCATGGGTGGCCGATGACCTCGCCCACGGGAGCGTGCGCCAGCGCGAAGTCCGGGCTGGGGGCGCGGATCTCCGCGCCGATCGGGCGCTCGGGTGGCGCCATCACGAACACCCTGCGCGGCCGCGCCACCGTCCGCGCGAGGCGATAGAGCTTGGGCAGCGTGCGCGGCTCCGTGCCGCCGATCGCGAAGTTGTAGGCGCGGTATTCGCGCCCGAGATGGCGCGACATGAGCCTCGAGAAGAGCTCGGCGGAGAAGCCGTAGTCGGCGATGGAGCTTCCCATCACCAACGCGTCGACAGGGCCCGCCTGCGCGAATGATCGAAGCTCGCGAAGCTTCCGCTCGAGCGGGTGGATCCCGGTCCAGCTGCCGGGATCGGGCGCGTCGACGGCGGCGAGGCCGAGCCAGATCGCGGCCACCACGGCGGCGAACGAAGCGGTGAAGCACACGACGGACCGTGCCGGAGGAGGCATTTCAGAACTGGAAATAGATGAACTGCTGCGTGGGGATGCCCGCGACGAGCACGATCCCGACCACCGCGAAAAGGGCGGCGAACGCTCCCCGCGCGAGCGCGGCCGCCGGACGCGGCAGGAGGCCCTCGCCCCAGCCGGGACCGGCCCGGAACCGGATCAAGATTTCCATCAGGGCGACGATGGCGACGAGGAGGACGTAACCGGCGGTCGCCGCGGGGAGCGACGGATGCAGCATCCACTGTGCGAGCTTGCGGTTCGCGATCGCCGCGTCGGCGAGCGTCGCGCTCCGGAAGTACAGCCACGCGTAGTTCACGGCAAGGAACGTGAGGAGCCATCCCAGCACCGCGCGGCCGGTCGAGGCCGCCGTGCGCACGTGCGGCGCCGCCGGTCCGTACCGGCCCCAGAGCGTGTCCAGCACGAGATAGGCCCCATGCAGGCCGCCCCAGACGATGAAGTTGATGCCGGCCCCGTGCCACAGCCCACCCAGGAGCATGGTGATCATCAGGTTCGCGAGATGGCGCGGCAGCCCCTGCCGGCTGCCCCCGAGCGAGATGTAGAGGTAATCCCGCAGCCACTGCGAGAGGCTGATGTGCCAGCGCCGCCAGAACTCGCGCGGCGAAGTGGAAAGGTAGGGGGCGTCGAAATTCACGACAAGGTCGATTCCGATCGCCCGCGAGACGCCGCGCGCCATGTCGACGTAGCCCGTGAAGTCGAGATAGATCTGGAGCCCGAACGTGAAGACGGCGAGGACCACGTCCGCCGGCGCCGAATCGTTCAGATGGCCGAAGACGGGGTCGACGAACGCGGAGAGCGTGTCGGCCATCGCCTTGCGGAAGAAGCCCAGGCTGAAGAGGAAGGCGCCGTTGATGGCCCGCTCCGCGGTGATCGGCGCGGGCGTCACGATCTGCGGGAGGAGGTGCCTCAGCCGCTCGATGGGCCCCGCGACGAGCTGGGGAAAGTAGCAGACGAAAGCCGCGAAGCGTGCGAGGCTGCGCACGGGCTCCTGCTGGCGGCGGTAGACGTCGATGGTGTACGACATGGACTGGAAGACGTAGAACGAGATTCCCACCGGGAGCGCGAGGTCCTGGATCTGCCAGCCGCGGGAGCGGTCGACGCCCGCGGCGACGAGCCCGGAAACGAGGAAGTTGTAGTACTTGAAGAATCCCAGGATGCCGAGGTTCGTCGCGAGGCTCGCCGCGAGGAGCAGCCGGCGCGCCGCGCGGTCTTCGGTGCGGCCGAGGAGCCGGCCGAGCGAGTAGTCCACGACGATGGTCGCCCACAGGAGGCCCAGGAATTTCCAGTTCCACCACCCGTAGAAGATGTTGGAGAAGAGGAGGATCACCCAGACGCCGGCCTCGGTGCGGCGCACCGGGAGGTAGAACGCGAGGAACGCGACGAAGAACGCGAGGAAAGTCGGCGTGTGGAAAAGCATGCGCGGCGGTCAGCGGCCCACGAGCGAGCGATACCACACCGCGTACGGCTGCGCGATCCACCACTTGAGCGGCACGCGCCCGTAGTGGCGCTTCACGACCTGCATCGCCTCGCGGTAATGGGCGCGGCGCTGCGTGCCGGTCTTCGTCGCCCCATGCTCGCGGTTCACGCCCACGAAGGCATCGACGAAGACGGGCGCCCCGTGGGCGCGATAGAGGCGCCACCAGAGGTCGTAGTCCATCGCCATGTGGAGCGACTCGTCCACGCCGCCCGCCGCGTCCCACGCCGCGCGCCGGATGAGCGTCGCCGGCTGCGAGATGAGGTTCAGCTGCGCCATCAGCCGCTCGCGGAACGGACGGACGAACATCGGGCGCATGCGCTGCGTCCGCTCGTCGAAGTTCCAGGCGCGGCCGTACGCCATCGCCGCCGCGGGCCGCGCATCGAGCTCCGCCACGAGGCGCGCGAGGCCTCCGTCCAGCCACCAGTCGTCGCTGTTGAGCCAGCAGACGTAGGGCGCGCGGCCCTTCGCGATGCCCTCGTTGATCGCGGCCGACTGGCCGCCGTCCGCGTGGCTGCGCGAGCCGAGGAGCCGGCCCTCCCAGCGGCGGATGACCTCGGCCGTCTCGTCGGTCGAGCCCGCATCGGCGACGTAGACCTCCACCGGCACGCCCGACGCGAACGCCGATTGGAGCGCCTTCTCCAGGTAGCGCCCCTGGTTGAACGAGGGAATGGCGACCGTGACCCGCGCGCCCTCGCTCACGATCAGCGCCGGACGGGGTGTTCGAGGAAATCGCGGTAGGCGAGCTCGAGGCCTTCCGCGAGGCCCACGCGCGGCGCCCACCCGAGCGCGCGCAGCCGC
>DATAMY010000015.1:0-24644 GCA_036266535.1 Usitatibacter sp.
CTGCTTGTACGCGGCGAGCTCGGCGGCGTTGGGTAGTTTCCCGTGCACGAGGAGGTGCGCGATCTCCTCGAATTCGCAGTGCTCGGCGATGTCCAGGATGTCGTAGCCGCGGTAATGCAGGTCGTTGCCCGTCCGTCCGACCGTGCAAAGCGCGGTATTGCCGGCCGTCACGCCCGAGAGCGCGACGGACTTCTTGGGCCTGGGCGCCAGCGCGGGCGCCGCGGAGGTGTCGGGCATGCGGTCTCCCTTCATTTGGTCTTCTCGAAGAGCGCGTCCAGCTTCTGCTCGTAGGCGTGGTAGCCGAGATACTTGTAGAGATCGTCGCGCGTCTGCATGGTCCCCACGACGTCCTTCTGCGTGCCCTTCGCGCGGAGCGCCCCGTAGACCGCGAGCGCCGCGGCGTTCATCGCCCGGAACGCGGAAAGCGGGTAGAGCGCGATGTCGACGCGCGCTTTCTTCAGCTCGTCCAGCGTGAAGAGCGGCGTCTTCCCGAACTCGGTGATGTTCGCGAGGATGGGCACCTTCACGGCATCCTTGAAGCGGCGGTACATGTCGAGGTCCGTGATCGCCTCGGGAAAGATCCCGTCCGCGCCCGCCTCGACGCAGGCGACCGAGCGCTCGATCGCGCGCTCGATCCCTTCGGAGGCGAGCGCATCCGTGCGTGCCATCACGAAGAACGACGGGTCCGGGCGCGCGTCGACGGCGGCCTTGATGCGGTCGGCCATCTCTTCCTTCGAGACGAGCTCCTTGCCGGGCCGGTGGCCGCAGCGCTTGGCGCCCACCTGGTCCTCGATGTGGATCGCCGCCGCGCCCGCCTTGGTCATCGACTTCACGGTGCGCGCCACGTTGAAGGCGCTCGCGCCGAAGCCGGTATCGACGTCGACCAGCAGCGGCAGGTCGCACGCATCCGTGATGCGGCGCACATCCGTGAGCACGTCGTCCAGGTTGGAGATGCCGAGATCCGGCATCCCGAGCGAGCCGGCCGCGACGCCGCCGCCGGAGAGGTAGATCGCGCGGAAGCCGCTCGCCTTGGCGAGCATCGCGTGGTACGCGTTGATCGCGCCCGGGACCTGGAGCGGGCTTTCGTCGCGGAGCGCCTGCCTGAATCGTTCGCCTGCGGTCATGGTGCCTTTCATGCCTCGTGGAAGAAGGCGCTCTCCGCCTCGGCCGGGAGTGCCACGCCCGTCGCCTTCGCCTTCTGGAGAAGCTCCCAGAAGTAGCGGTACGTCGCCCGGTCGTGGAGCTCGCCATGGTGCCGGATCGGGCCCCAGTCCGCGCGCTGCGCGGCGAGCAGGATCTCGGAGGCGTCCGCGACCTCGCCCAGGTCCGGCTTCATCGCGTCGATGATCGGCTGGATCTGCGTGGGATGGATGCTCCACATGCGCAGGAACCCGAAGTCGCTCCGCGCGCGCCAGGCGTCGCGGAAGACGTTGTACGGGCTCGCGAGGTCGAGGGAGACGTTGTGCGAGGGGACCACGCCGTGGGCGAGTGCCGCCGCGACGATGTCCGCCTTGGCGCGCGCGAGGAGGGGATGCTCGAACTGCCCCGGCGAGCGCATGTTGGACGCGCCGATCGCGCCGTGGTGGCCGCTCACGAAGTCCATGAGCCCGAAATCGAGCGTCTCCACGCCCTCGAGCGCCGCGATCTGCCACGCCTCGTGGAGCGCGCCGTGCGTCTCCACGAGCACGTGCGCGGGGATCGGGCGCGAGATGCCGTGGCGGACGGAGACCTCGCGGACGAACGCGATCATCTCGGCCGCCTGCGCGGCGGAGGTGCACTTGGGAAGCGTCACGTAGGCGAGCGTCTTTCCGGCGCCCTCGACCACGATCTCGACGTCCTTCCGCCAGTGCGGGTGCGTGTAGTCGTGGATGCGCACGCCGGCACGGGCGAAGGCGTTCCGCTCCGAGCGAAGGAGCGCAACGATCATCTCGCAGTGCTCGCTTTCCCGGCCCGCGGGCGCCCCGTCCTCGCAATCGCAGGTCACGTCGAAGAGCGGGCCCATGCGCCCCTGCAGCTCCAACGCGCGCACGATGAACTTCTCGCTCCCCGCGAAGTGCTCGCAGGCCGGGAGGATCGGAAACGGCTTTTCGCCGGCGAAGAGCGCTCCCCGCGGATGCGGGGCGGGGGATCGGGCGGTGGGGGGCATGCGGGCTCCGGACGTGCTTATTCTAGGCGCATTGACCGAGGCGGCCTTCACCGGCCCGCCTCGAGCTTGCCGATCATGTCCGACATCGCGAGGAGGCGGCGCGCGGCCTTCACGTGGTGGCTCTCCACCAGCCGGCCGTTCACGACCACGGTCCCGCGGCCCTCGCGGTGCGCCTGGTCGAGCGCTTCGATCACCTCGTTCGCCGCGGCGAGCTCGTGCGGCTTCGGCGTGAACGCGTCGTTGCAGTAGGGAAGCTGGAACGGGTGCACCACGCTCTTCCCGTCGAAGCCCAGGTCGCGCGCGAGCCGGCAGCCGAACTCGAAGGACTGCATGTCCTTCAAGTCGGTCGAGATGCCGTCCACGACGGCGCGGTCGTGCGCGCGCCCCGCGAGGAGCACGTGGGAGAGGCTGTGGAGGAGCGCCACGCGATCGGGCGTGCGCCGCCCCTGGAGCTGGTTCCGCAGGTCCGAGGTCGCGACGAGGAGGCACGCGATCCGGTCCGACGCGGCGGCGATCTCCTCGGCGCGGAGCACCCCGAGCGGGCTCTCGATCATGACCATCACGGGAAGGTGCTTCCCGCCCGACTGGTCGAGGAGGGCGATCGCTTCCTCCACGCCCGTCCGCGACTCGATGTTCGGAAAGACGACCGCATCCACGCCGGTCGAGGCCACCGCGCGCACATCGTCCCGTCCCCACGGCGAATCGAGGTCGTTCACGCGCACCACGACCTCGCGCCGCCCGTAGCCGCCGGCGAGTACGGCCTCGCAGACGTTGCGCCGCGACTCGACCTTCTGCTCGACCAGGATCGGGTCCCCCAGGTCCAGGATCACCGAATCGACCCTCAGCGACCGTGCCTTGTGGAGGTAGCGGGGGTTGCAGCCCGGCACAAAGAGCATGGTCCGGCGGGGGCGATAATATGGGTTCATGCATCAAGCCAATGAAATCATTGCCTAAATAGGTCAGTACCGGCTGCTGGAAACCTCTATCTTATATAAGACCAGACTCAAAAGCTATGGTAGGATGACGGCGTGATGAAGCGCGATGCCCGAGCCGCTCAGCGATCTTCCGAGGGTCCCCGGATGCGCCCCGCGTTCCGGCCGCTCTACGAACAGATCAAGATCCTCCTCACGCAAAGCCTCGTCTCGGGCGAATGGAAGCCCGGCGAGGCGATCCCGTCGGAGCTGGAGCTCGCCGCGCGCTACCGCGTGAGCCAGGGCACGGTGCGCAAAGCCATCGACGAGCTCGCGGCCGAGCACATCGTCGTCCGCCGCCAGGGAAAGGGCACGTTCGTCGCCTCCCACGCGGAACCCTCGTACCAATACCGGTTCCTGCGCGTGATGCCGGATTCCGGCGAGAAGCTCCATCCGCAGAACCTCTTCTTCGCCCTGGAGCGCGGCAAGGCCCACGGCGAGAGCGCGGCGGCCCTGGGGCTCAAGACCGGCGCGCCCGTGCTCGCCTTCAAGCGCGTGATGTCCTTCGGCGGGCGGCCGATGATCCTGGACGAAGTCGTGCTCGACGCGCGCCAGTTCCCCGGCATGACGCTGGCGGAGCTGGAGGAGTTCCGGGGCTCGGTCTACAGCTTTTACGAGTCCGTGTTCGGCGTGCGGATGATCCGCGCCGAGGAGCGCCTGCGGGCGGTCGCGGCGGACTCGTTCGCGGCCGCGCACCTCAAGGTCGCCGCGGGCGAGCCGCTCCTCTGCGTCGACCGGGTCGCGTTCACGTACGGCGACAAGCCGGTCGAGTGGCGGCGCGGCCTTTGCCGCACCGACGGCTTCTCGTATTTCAACGAGCTCAGCTGAGCTAGAATCCATGATCGCCGACAAGGAAATAACAACATGAGCGCGACGCCCAAGCCGCGACCGAAATACTACGAGTTCAACCTCGCGAACCATTGGCCGCCGGCGGTCCTGTCGATCTTCCATCGCATCTCCGGCGGATTCCTCTTCTTTCCGATCCTCCCGCTCGCGCTCTGGATGCTCCAGGCGACGCTGGGCTCGGAGGACGGATACGCGCGCTGGCATGCGTTCTTCTCCCACCCTGTCGCCAAGCTGGCCCTGATCGGCGCGGCGTGGCTCTACGCGCACCATTTCTTCGCGGGCATCCGGTTCCTGATCCTCGACACCCACGTCGGCATGGGCAAGGCCTCCGCGCGCGCCTCGGCGCTCGCCGTCTTCGCGGCCGGGCTCGTGGCGGCGCTCGCGGTCGCGTGGCGCATATGGTGAGCGGCCCCTACACGAAGGAGCCGGTCGGCGCGCACTACGGCGTCGGAAACTGGCTGGTCCAGCGCTTCACCGCGCTCGTGATGGCGATCTACACCATCCTCGCGGGGATCTATATCTGCTGGAGCGCCCCGGCCTCCTATGCGGCGTGGAAGGCGCTCTTCGGCCCGGGCTTCTTCCGGCTGGCGACGATGCTCTTCCTGGCGTCGCTCCTCTGGCACGCGTGGATCGGAATGCGCGACGTGCTGATGGACTACCTGCATCCGTACGGGATGAGGCTCTTCGCCCAAGCGGCCGTGGCCGTGGTGCTGGCGTTCTACCTCATCTGGTCGATCTCGATCCTGTGGGGACGCTGACATGACGATTCCGGTCCGGCGCTTCGACGCGGTGATCGTGGGGGCGGGCGGCTCCGGCATGCGCGCCTCGCTCGAGCTGGCACAGGCGGGACTGCGCGTGGCGGTGCTCTCCAAGGTCTTCCCCACGCGCTCGCACACCGTCGCCGCGCAGGGCGGCATCGGCGCCGCGATCGGCAACATGGGCGAGGACCACTGGATCTGGCACATGTACGACACGATCAAGGGCTCGGACTACCTGGGCGACCAGGATGCGATCGAGTTCATGTGCCGCATGGCGCCGGAAGCGGTGTACGAGCTCGAGCACTACGGCATGCCGTTCGACCGGAACGAGAACGGGACCGTGTACCAGCGGCCCTTCGGCGGGCATTCAGCGAACTTCGGCGAGAAGCCGGTCCAGCGGAGCGTCTGCGCCGCGGACCGCACGGGGCACGCGATGCTCCACACGCTCTACCAGCAGAACGTCCGCGCGAAGACGCAGTTCTTCGTCGAGTGGATGGCGTTGGACCTCGTGCGCGACCCGTCCGGGCGCGTCCTCGGCGTGACCGCGCTCGAGATGGAGACGGGCGAGATGGCGGTCTTCCACGCGAAGGCCACTCTTTTCGCGACGGGCGGCGCGGGACGGATCTTCCACTCGTCGACCAACGCCTTCATCAACACGGGCGACGGGCTCGGCATGGCCGCGCGCGCCGGGATTCCGCTCGAGGACATGGAGTTCTGGCAGTTCCACCCGACCGGAGTCGCCGGCGCGGGCATCCTCATCACCGAGGGCGTGCGCGGGGAGGGCGGCTACCTCCTCAACAAGGACGGCGAGCGCTTCATGGAGCGCTACGCGCCCAACATGAAGGACCTGGCCTCCCGCGACGTCGTGTCCCGCGCGATGGCGACCGAGATCAAGGAAGGCCGCGGGATGGGCGAGCACGGCGACTACGTGCTCTTGAAGCTCGACCACCTGGGCCTGGAGACGATCGAGAAGCGCCTGCCCGGCATCCGCGAGATCGCGATCAAGTTCGCGAACGTGGACCCGGTGAAGGACCCGATCCCGGTCGTTCCCACGGTGCATTACCAGATGGGCGGCATCCCGACGAATTACCACGGCGAGGTTGTCTCCTGGAACGGCGACCACGACACGCCGATCCCCGGGTTCTACGCGGCGGGCGAGTGCGGCTGCGCCTCGATCCACGGCGCGAACCGCCTGGGCACCAACTCGCTCACGGATCTCCTCGTGATCGGCCGCAGCGCCGGGCGCGCGATGATCGAGTTCATTCGCAAGGAGGGCGAGGCGCTCCCGGAGCTTCCGAAGGACGCGGCGGATTTCTCGCGGCTGCGCGTGGGCCGCCTCGATTCCCAGGCCGGGGGCGAGGACGTGCACGAGGTCCGGAACGACATCCAGCGCACCATGCAGGCCCACTGCGGCGTCTTCCGGTTCCCGGACCTCCTCGCGGCGGGGGTGGCCAAGATCCAGGCGGTCGCCGAGCGTGCGAAGCGCACGCACATCAAGGACAAGTCCAAGGTCTTCAACACCGCGCGGATCGAGGCGCTCGAGCTGGACAACCTCATCGAGGTCGCCCGCGCATCCATGATCTCGGCCGCCGCGCGGGAGGAGAGCCGCGGCGCCCACGACCGGGCGGACCACCCGAAGCGCGACGACGTGAACTGGTTGAAGCACACGCTCTGGCACCGCGAGGGCGACCGCCTCACGTACAAGCCGGTGCACCTGAAGCCCCTCACCGTCGACTCTTTCCAGCCGAAGGCTCGCGTGTACTAGATGATTGCATACACGAAACCGCATCCCGCGTTTGCTCCCTCGCCCCGGGGCCCCCTTTGGGGCAGGTATTCAACGGCAGGGGGTTGGGGAGAGGGTCACGAATGAAATTCAAGATCCAGAGGTACGACCCGGACAAGGACGCGAAGCCGTACTTCCAGGACTACGACCTGGAGGTGGGCCCGTCGGACCGCATGCTCCTGGACGCGCTCGTGCGCATCAAGGCGCTGGACGACACGCTGTCGCTGCGCCGCTCGTGCCGCGAAGGCGTCTGCGGCAGCGATGCGATGAACATCAACGGGAAGAACCAGCTCGCGTGCATCACGAAGCTCGTGGACCTGAAGGAGCCGGTCGTGATCCGCCCGCTCCCGGGGCTCCCGATCATCCGCGACCTGATCGTCGACATGACGCAGTTCTTCGCGCAGTACCACTCCGTGAAGCCCTACGTCGTGAACGACCAGCCGCCGCCGGAGCGCGAGCGCCTGCAATCGCCGCGCGAGCGCGAGGAGCTGGACGGCCTCTACGAGTGCATCCTCTGCGCGTGCTGCTCGACCGCGTGCCCGAGCTTCTGGTGGAACCCGGACAAGTTCGTGGGGCCCGCGGGTCTCCTCCAGGCGTACCGCTTCATCGCGGATAGCCGCGACACGATGACCAACGAGCGGCTGGACAACCTCGAGGACCCGTACCGCCTCTTCCGCTGCCACACGATCATGAACTGCGTGGACGTGTGCCCCAAGGGCCTCAATCCCTCGCTCGCCATCAGCAAGATCCGCACGCTGCTCGCGAAGAGGGCGGTGTAGCGCGTGGACGAGAAGGCCCTGCAGCGACTCCGGTGGAGGAGCCGCAGGGGATTGCTGGAGCTGCCGGACAACGACCTGCTGGACCTCGTGATGGGCAGGGCCGAGGCACCGGACGCCGAGCTCCGGGGTGTGGTGGACATGCTGCGCGCGGCCTAGAGGCGCGCGGGGAAAGAGCGAGCGAGACAAGATGGAAGCGAAAGGCAAGGCGTCACTCAACTACGGCGGCGACAAGTCGCTGGAGTTTCCGGTGTACGGCGGCACCATCGGGCCGGACGTGGTGGACATCCGGGCGCTCTACGGCAAGACCGGGATGTTCACGTACGACCCGGGCTTCCTCTCGACCGCGAGCTGCGCCTCGAAGATCACCTACATCGACGGCGACAAGGGGATCCTCCTCTACCGCGGCTACCCCATCGAGCAGCTGGCCGTCCACTGCGACTTCCTCGAGGTCTGCTACCTCCTCATGTACGGCGAGCTCCCGAAGCCGGGCGAGAAGTCCGAGTTCGTGAAGACGGTCACGAACCACACCATGGTGCACGAGCAGCTGGCGCGCCTCTACCAGGGCTTCCGGCGGGACGCCCACCCGATGGCGGTGCTCGTGGGCGTCGTGGGCGCGCTCTCGGCGTTCTACCACGACTCGCTCGACATCAACGACCCCAAGCACCGCGAGATCTCGGCCTTCCGCCTCATCGCCAAGATGCCGACCATCGTCGCGATGGCCTACAAGTACAACATGGGCCAGCCGTTCATGTACCCGCGGAACGACCTCTCGTACACGGCGAACTTCATGCGCATGATGTTCGGCGTGCCGGCCGAGGAGTACCAGGTGAACGACGTGCTCGTGCGCGCGATGGACCGCATCTTCATCCTCCACGCGGACCACGAGCAGAACGCGTCGACCTCCACCGTGCGCCTCGCGGGGTCGTCGGGCGCGAATCCGTTCGCGTGCATCGCTTCCGGCATCGCGTGCCTGTGGGGCCCGGCGCACGGCGGGGCCAACGAAGCGGCGCTGCAGATGCTGATAGATCTGCAGAAGGAAGGCGGCGTCGCGAAGATCGGCGAGTTCGTGAAGAAGGTGAAGGACAAGAACTCGGGCGTGAAGCTGATGGGCTTCGGCCACCGCGTCTACAAGAACTACGACCCGCGCGCGAAGCTCATGCAGGAGACGACCCGCGAGGTGCTGGACGCGCTCGACAAGCACGACGAGCCGCTCCTGAAGCTCGCGATGGCGCTGGAGAAGATCGCGCTCGAGGACGAGTACTTCGTGAGCCGGAAGCTCTACCCGAACGTGGACTTCTATTCCGGAATCGTGCAGAGCGCGCTGGGGATCCCGACCTCGATGTTCACGTGCATCTTCTCCCTCGCGCGTACGGTGGGCTGGATCGCGCAATGGAACGAGATGATCTCGGACCCCGAGCAGAAGATCGGCCGCCCACGGCAGCTCTACAACGGCCCGAAGCAGAGGGACGTGATCGAAATCGCAAAACGGAAGTGACCATGGCCAGCACGATGAAGGAATTCGAGGCGTCCTCGCACCTCTTCGGATCGAACGCCCCGTTCGTCGAGGAGCTCTACGAACGCTACCTGGCGGACCCGGAGTCCGTCGATCCGGAATGGCGCACGCAGTTCGACGCGTGGCAGGCGTCCGGGAACGGGAAGGACGTCCCGCACGGGCCGGTCGTGGCCGCGTTCGAGGGCCTCGCGCGCCGCGGCGCCGCCGCTCCGGCCGCAACCGCCGCCGCGGACGACAAGTCGCTCAAGGTCCTGCAGTTCATCCGCGCGCACCGCGTGCTGGGCTCGCGCTATTCCGAGCTCGATCCCCTGAAGCGCCTCGAGCGCACGCCCGTGCCGGAGCTGGAGCTCTCTTACTACGGCCTGGGCGAGGGCGACATGGACCGCGAGTTCTCGCCGGGAAGCTGGCAGGGCGCGAAGGGCACCATGAAGCTCCGCGACATCGTGGACGCGGTGAAGCGGACGTACTGCGGCACGATCGGCATCGAGTACATGTACATCTCGTCCACCGACGAGAAGCGCTGGATCCAGCAGCGCTTCGAGGGGACGCTTTCCACCCCGCACCTCGCCCCCGAGCAGAAGCGCTCGATCCTCGAGCGGATCACCGCCTCGGAGACGCTCGAGCGCTACCTCCACACGCGCTACGTGGGCCAGAAGCGCTTCTCCGGCGAGGGCGGCGAGAGCATGATCCCGATGCTCGACACGATCATCGAGAACGCGGGCGCCGGCGGCGCCAAGGAAGTCGTGATCGGGATGGCGCACCGCGGGCGCCTCAACGTGCTCGTGAACAACCTGGGCAAGATCCCCGCGGACCTCTTCTCGGAGTTCGAGGGGAAGCATGGCGACGAGCTCGCCTCCGGCGACGTGAAGTACCACCAGGGCTTCTCCTCGGACATCAACACGGCGGGCGGCACGGTGCACTTGACGCTCGCGTTCAATCCGTCGCACCTGGAGATCGTGAACCCCGTGGTCGAGGGCTCGGTGCGCGCGCGCCAGCATCGAAGGGGCGACCACACCGGCGACCAGGTCCTGCCGCTCCTGATCCACGGCGATGCCGCCTTCGCGGGGCAGGGCGTCGTGATGGAGACGCTCGCGCTCTCGCAGACGCGCGGCTACAAGACCGGCGGCACCGTGCACATCGTGGTGAACAACCAGATCGGCTTCACCACCTCGGACACGCGCGACGCGCGCTCCTCGCTCTACTGCACGGACCTGGCCAAGATGGTGGAGGCGCCCGTCTTCCACGTGAACGGGGACGACCCGGAGGCGTGCGTCATGGTCGCCGCGATCGCGCTCGAGTTCAGGCAGCGCTTCAGGAGGGACGTGGTGATCGACCTCGTCTGCTTCCGGAGGCTGGGCCACAACGAGCAGGACGAGCCCTTCGTGACGCAGCCCCTCATGTACAAGAAGATCGCGCAGCATCCCGGCACCCGCAAGCTCTACGCGGACCGGCTCGAGCGCGAGGGCGTGATCGGGCCCGGCTACGCGGACGAGCTCGTGACGAGCGTGCGCGCGGCGCTGGACGCGGGGAAGGGCACGAACCCGAAGATCCTCTATGGGCTGAAACCCGCGCTCGCGATCGACTGGGCGCCGTACATGAAGATCGACTGGCGCCACCCGGCCACGACCGCGGTGCCGCTCGCGAAGCTCAAGCACTACGCCGCGCGCCTCACCGACATCCCGCCGAACTTCAAGCTGCACCCGTCGGTCGAGCGCCTGCTCGCGGCGCGCCGCGAGATGGGCGAGGGGAAGGCCCCGCTCGACTGGGGCATGGCGGAGAACCTGGCCTACGCCTCGCTCGTCGACAACGGCCATCCGGTGCGCCTCTCCGGCCAGGATTCGGGCCGCGGCACGTTCGCTCACCGCCACGCCGTCCTGCACGACCAGAATCGCGAGCGCTGGGATTCGGGCGTCTACATCCCGCTCCAGAACATCCGCGGCGGCCAGGCGAACTTCGTCGTGATCGACTCGGTGCTCTCGGAGGAGGCGGTCCTCGGGTTCGAGTACGGCTATGCGACCGCGCAGCCCTACGAGCTCGTGATCTGGGAAGCGCAGTTCGGCGACTTCGCGAACGGGGCGCAGGTCGTGATCGACCAGTTCATCGCCTCGGGCGAGTCGAAGTGGGGGCGCCTGTGCGGCCTCACGATGTTCCTCCCGCACGGCTACGAGGGCCAGGGGCCGGAGCACTCGTCCGCGCGCCTCGAGCGCTACCTGCAGCTTTGCGCCGAGCACAACATCCAGGTCTGCGTGCCGTCGAATGCCGCGCAGTTCTTCCACATGATCCGCAGGCAGGTGGAGCGGCCGATGAGGAAGCCGCTCATCGTGATGACGCCGAAGAGCCTGCTGCGGAAGAAGGAAGCGGCCTCGCCCCTCGCGGACCTCGCCAACGGCGGCTTCCAGGTGATCATCCCGGAGGTGGAGAAGATCGCGCCGAAGAAGGTGCGCCGCGTGGTCTTCTGCGCGGGGAAGGTCTACTACGACATCGCCGCGGAGCGCGCGAAGCGCGGCGTGGACGACGTCGCGATCGTGCGGATCGAGCAGCTCTATCCGTTCCCGCACGACGAGTTCGCCGCGCAGATCGAGCTCTACTCCGCCGCGAAGAGCATCGTGTGGTGCCAGGAGGAACCCGGCAACCAGGGCGCGTGGCACCGAATCCAGCACTACCTGCAGCGTCACCTGCGCTCGGACCAGGAGCTCACGTACGCCGGCCGCGCCTCGTCGGCCTCGCCGGCGGTGGGGTACCTCCAGCTGCACAACGAGCAGCAGAAGGCGCTCGTCGAGGCGGCGCTCGCCGCGGACGCCGGCTCCCGCAAGGAAGCCGCCTAGGGCCGATCACGGCCGGAAGGGATCGCGATGCAAGTCGAAGTCAAAGTGCCGCAGCTCTCCGAATCCGTCTCGGAGGCGACGCTCGTCGCCTGGCGCAAGAAGCCCGGCGAGGCCGTGAAGCGCGACGAGAATCTGATCGACATCGAGACGGACAAGGTGGTCCTCGAGCTCCCCGCGCCCGTGGACGGGGTGCTCACGAAGATCGTGAAGGCGGACGGCGAGAGCGTCACGAGCGGGGACCTCATCGCCGTGATCGACACGGAAGCGAAGGCGACCGTCACCGCGGCGCCCGCGGCGGCGAAGCAGGCGGCCGAAGCCCCGCGCGCGCCGGTGCCTGCGGCGGCTCCCGCAAGGGCTGCCGCCCCAACGGCCGCCGCCCCAACGGCCAAGGCCGCGTCGCCTTCCGCGGCCAAGATCGCCGCCGAGAAGAACGTGGACACCTCGTGGCTCCAGGGAAGCGGCCGTGACGGCCGCATCACGAAGGGCGACGTGCTGGCGGCGCCTGCCGCTTCGGCGCCTACCAACAGCTCCGTCGTTCCCGCCCCCGACAAAAGCGCTCGAGGGCAGGCTTCAGGAACCCAGCTGGATTCCCGCCTACGCGGGAATGACGTGATGAGCGGAGGCCGGACCGAGCAGCGCGTCCCGATGTCCCGGCTTCGCCAGCGCGTGGCCGAGCGGCTCGTCCAGTCGCAATCCACCGCGGCCATCCTCACCACGTTCAACGAGGTGAACATGGCGCCGGTGATGGAGCTGCGCGCCCGCTACAAGGACCGCTTCGAGAAGGAGCACGGGGTCAAGCTGGGCTTCATGTCCTTCTTCGTGAAGGCGGCGGTGCACGCGCTTCGCAAGTACCCGGTCGTGAACGCCTCGATCGACGGGACGGACATCGTCTATCACGGCTACTACGACATCGGGATCGCGGTGGGCAGCGAGCGCGGTCTCCTCGTCCCGATCCTCCGGAACGCGGACCTCCTGTCGATCGCGGAGATCGAGCAGGCGATCGCCGATTTCGGCCGGCGCGCGAAGGACGGCAAGATCACCATCGAGGAGCTCACCGGCGGCACGTTCTCGATCTCCAACGGCGGCGTCTTCGGCTCCATGCTCTCGACGCCCATCATCAACCCGCCGCAGAGCGCCATCCTCGGCGTGCACGCGACCAAGGAGCGGCCGGTGGTCGAGAACGGCCAGGTCGTGATCCGGCCGATCAACTACCTCGCGCTCTCCTACGACCACCGCATCATCGACGGCCGCGAGGCGGTGCTCTCGCTGGTCGCGATGAAGGAAGCGCTCGAGGATCCGGCGCGGCTGATCCTGGACATCTGACGCGTGGCGCGCAGGAAGAAGAAGCTCACGGCCGGGGCGATCGCGTGGCGGATCTTCTTTTTCGTCGCGGGCTCGCTGATGGTGGGGTTCCTCACCGTGTTCCTCGACGCGGAGCTGGGAATCTATCTTCCGCGCCACATCGCGGTGTCGCTCGCGGTCGGGATCGCCGTGGCGGTCACCTTCTGGCTCCTGCGGCTTCTCAAGCACCCGCCGCTCCTCCTGCGTGACGTCCCGCCGCTCGCGGCGGGCATCTGCGCGGGGCTGGGCGTCCACATCGCCCGATTCTGGCTGAGGTAACGAGACACATGGCACAGGCATTCGACGTCGTCGTGATCGGCGCGGGACCGGGCGGCTACATCGCCGCGATCCGCGCGGCGCAATTGGGACTGAAGACCGCATGCATCGAGGGTTGGCGAAATTCCCGCGGCGAGCTGGCGCTCGGGGGCACGTGCCTCAACGTGGGCTGCATCCCGTCCAAGGCGCTCCTCGCATCGTCGGACGAGTTCGAGAAGGCGAGCCATCACCTCGAGCCCCACGGGATCACGGCCTCCGGCGTGAAGATCGACGTCGCGCGCATGCAGTCGCGCAAGGACGCGATCGTGGGCAAGATGACGAAGGGGATCGAGTTCCTCTTCAAGAAGAACAAGGTCGCCTGGCTCCAGGGCTTCGGGCGCTTCAAGGGGCGGGAAGGCGAGGGCTACGCGATCGAGGTGGCCGGCGTGAGCGCCGCCGAGACGGTCGTCGCGAAGCACGTGATCGTCGCGACCGGTTCGAAGGCACGGCAGCTTCCGGGCATCGTCGTGGACAACGAGACCGTCTGCGACAACGAGGGCGCGCTCGCCTTTCCGGACGTCCCGAAGCGGCTGGGCGTCATCGGCGCGGGCGTGATCGGCCTGGAGCTGGGAAGCGTCTGGCGCCGGCTCGGCGCGCAAGTGACCATCCTCGAGGCGTTGCCCGTTTTCCTGGGGGCTTGCGACGAGGCCATCGCGAAGGAGGCCTGGAAGCAGTTCACGAAGGCGCAAGGCCTGGACATCCGCATGGGCGTGAAGATCGGCAAGGTCACGGCGCGCAAGGGCGCGGTCACCGTCGAATACATGGACACCTCGGGCGCGGCCCAGAAGCTCGAGTGCGACCGGCTCGTGGTCTCGGTGGGCCGCGTGCCGAACACCGACGGGCTCAACGCCTCGGCCATCGGGCTCAAGACGGACGCCCGCGGCTTCATCGAGGCGGACGATCATTGCCGGACGAGCGCGGCGAACGTGTACGCGATCGGCGACGTGGTGCGCGGTCCCATGCTCGCGCACAAGGCGGAGGACGAGGGCGTCATGGCGGCGGAGCTCATCGCGGGCCAGAAGCCGCACATCGACTACGCCTGCATTCCCTGGATCATCTACACGAATCCCGAGATCGCCTGGGTCGGCATGAGCGAGAAGCAGGCGAAGGAGCAGGGCATCGCGGTGAAGGCCGGCCAGTTCCCGTTCTCGGCGAACGGGCGGGCGCTGGGCCTCGAGGAGCCGGTGGGCTTCGCGAAGGTCGTGGCGGATGCGGCGACGGACCGGGTGCTCGGCGTGCACGTGATCCACGCGCGGGCCTCGGACGTGATCCAGGAGGGCGTCACGACGATGGAGTTCGCGGGCGCCGCGGAGGACATCGCGCGCATCGTCCACGGACACCCCACGCTCGCGGAGGTGGTGAAGGAAGCCGCGCTCAACGTGGACAAGCGCTCGCTGAATATGTAGTTGGTCGAGAGCAAGGGAAACCACAGATGAACACGGATGAACACAGATGGGTATCGAGATTGAACGCTCCGTGCCCATTGCCACGCCCTGTTCTCTTCTCACAGGCCATCTGTGTTCATCTGTGTTCATCTGTGGTTCAACCGCCTTTTGCTTGCTGAATGCACGCGGCGACTGAAATCCCCATCCCCGAGAACAGCCGCGACGAGGAGATCGACGCGGGCGACTTCTCCGGCCCGCTCGAGTGGTACTGGCACTTCAGCCAGAGGGGCGATTTCGAGACGGACGGGGACCAGCTCGCGGTCCTGAACGAGCTGCAGCGCCTCTTCGAGCAGCTCGAGGACTACCGCCAGTACCGGCAGGGAAAGATCAACCGCCTCGTGACCAACCTGGGCGCCGGGAGGAGGCCTCCGCGCGGCATCTACATCTGGGGCGGCGTGGGGCGCGGCAAGTCCCTCATGATGGACGCGTTCTTCAAGGTCTCGCGCCATCGCCGCAAGCGCCGGGTGCATTTCCACGAGTTCATGCGCGAGATCCATGCGCGGATGCGCGCGCTCTCCGGCCAGGAGGACCCGCTCGAGGCGATCTCGACGGAGATCGCGCGGGAGCTCCGCCTCCTCGCGTTCGACGAGTTCCACGTGAGCGACATCGCGGATGCGATGATCCTGGGCCGGCTCCTCGAGCTCCTCATCGCGAAGGGCGTGGTCCTCGTGATGACCTCCAACTACGATCCGGACCGGCTCTATCCCAACGGCCTGCAGCGCTCGCGGTTCCTCCCGGCGATCGAGGTGCTGAAGCGCGACCTGGACGTGGTCCACCTCGCGGGCGCGACCGACCATCGCCGGCGCCTCCTCGACGCGCTGAGCGTCTACTACACGCCGATCGACGCCGAGGCGGACGCGCATCTCGCGCGCTTCTTCGAGGCGATGACGAAGGCGAGCTACGCGGAGGACGGCACGATCGAGGTGGGCGCGCGTCCGCTCGCCTTCCGGCGCCGCGCGAAGGGCGTGCTGTGGGTCGACTTCGACGAGCTCTGCGGAAAGCCCCGGTCGCAGGTCGACTATCTCGAGATCGCGAGCGCGTACCACACGGTCCTCGTCTCCGGCGTCCCGCGGCTGGGCCCCGCGGGGCTCGATGCGGCGCGTCGGTTCACGTGGCTCGTGGACGTCTTCTACGACCAGCGCGTGAAGCTCGTGCTCGCGGCGGCGGCTCCGCCGGAGGAATTGCTTGGAGAGGCGGGCGAGGGCTCCGGCGCGGAGATCATGCTGCGCGCCGAGTTCGCGCGCACCGCGAGCCGGCTGCGCGAGATGCAGTCGCGCGATTACTTTGCACGCAAGCACGCATCGGCGGAAAATCCGGGCGTGATGCAGAAAAGGGGCGGTGGATCGGAATGAAAGCGATTCTCCTTTCGCGGGAGGCGGACCGGTTCCAGGCGCGCATCGCCGAGGTGGGCGACAACGACCTCCCGGAAGGAGACGTGACGCTCGAGGTCGCCCATTCGACGGTCAACTACAAGGACGCCCTCGCGCTCACGGACAAGTCGCCGATCGTCCGGAAGTGGCCGATGGTCGCGGGCATCGACGCGGCGGGCGTGGTCCTCGCGAGCGCGCACCCGTCGTGGAAGCCCGGCGACCGGGCGATCCTCAACGGCTGGGGCGCGGGCGAGACGCACTGGGGAGGCCTCGCGCAGAAGGCGCGGCTCAAAGGCGACTGGCTCGTGCGCCTCCCGGAAGGGATGACCACGCGCGAGGCGATGGCGATCGGCACCGCCGGGTACACGGCGATGCTCTGCGTGATGGCGGTCGAGCGCCTGGGGCTCGTCCGCGGCCGCGGCGACGTGCTGGTGACGGGGGCCACCGGCGGCGTCGGCAGCATCGCGGTGGCGCTCCTCGCGGGGCTCGGATATCGCGTCGTCGCCTCGACCGGAAAGATGGCGGAGAAGGCCTATCTCGAATCGCTGGGCGCGGCCGAGGTCGTGGATCGCGCGGCGCTCGGGGCGCCCGGAAAGCCCCTGCAGAAGGAGCGCTGGGCCGCCGTCGTGGATTCGGTCGGGAGCCACACGCTCGCGAATGCCTGCGCGCAGACCATGGCCGAGGGCGCGGTCGCCGCGTGCGGCCTCGCCCAGGGCATGGATTTTCCCGCGACCGTGGCGCCCTTCATCCTGCGCGGCGTGACGCTCGCGGGCGTGAACAGCGTGACGGCGCCGATGGACCGGCGACTGGAAGCGTGGCGCCGGCTCGCGAAGGAGCTGGACCGGAAGAAGCTCGCATCGACCATCACGGACATCGGCCTCGCGGATGCGATCGCGAGGGCGCCGGACGTGATCGCGGGCAAGGTGCGGGGCCGGCTGGTGGTGGACGTGAACCGGTAGGAGGCTGGCGATGACCATCGACGAGGCGACGCAGACGTACCGCGAGTTCCACGAGCGCTCCCTCCGCGACCCGGAGGGTTTCTGGGCCGAGCAGGCGCGGATGATCGACTGGCAGAAGCCCTTCCGGAAGGTGCTCGACTACACGAAGCCGCCGTTCCGCTCGTGGTTCGTGGGCGGCGAGACGAACCTCTGCCACAACGCGGTCGACCGGCACCTCGCGAAGCGGGCCTCGCAGGCGGCGCTGGTGTGGATCTCCACGGAGGTGGACCAGACCCGCACATTCACCTACGCGCAGCTCCACGACGAGGTGAACCGCTTCGCGGGCCTCCTGCGCTCGATGGGCGTGGGCAAGGGCGACCGCGTCCTCATCTACATGCCGATGGTGCCGGAGGCGGTCTTCGCGATGCTCGCGACCGTGCGCCTGGGCGCGATCCATTCCGTGGTGTTCGGCGGCTTCGCCGCCGCGAGCCTCGCCGCGCGCATCGACGATGCCCGGCCGAAGGTGCTGGTGACGAGCGACGCGGGCATGCGGATGGGCCGCATGATCGCTTTGAAGCCCCTCGTGGACGAGTCGCTGCGGCTCGCGAAGTCGCCGCCCGCGAAGGTCCTCATCGTCGACCGCGGGCTCGACAAGGCGATGACGCGCGTCGCCGGGCGCGACGTCGACTACGCCGAGGCGCGCGAGCGGCAGGGCGCGGTGCAGGTGCCCGTCACGTGGCTCGAGTCGAACGAGCCCTCGTACATCCTCTACACCAGCGGCACGACGGGCATGCCGAAGGGCGTGCAGCGCGACACCGGCGGGCACGCGGTCGCGCTCGCCTCTTCCATGAAGCACATCTTCTGCGCGAAGCCGGGCGAGGCCTACTTCTCGACCTCGGACATCGGCTGGGTGGTGGGGCACTCGTACATCGTCTACGGGCCTCTCATCAACGGCTCGACCACGATCATGTACGAGGGCGTTCCCGTCCGCCCGGACCCCGGCGTGTGGTGGCGCATCGTCCAGGACTACCGCGTGACCTCGATGTTCACGTCGCCCACCGCGATCCGGGTGCTCAAGAAGCAGGATCCGGCGTGGATGAAGAAGTACGACACGTCGACGCTTCGCTACCTCTTCCTCGCCGGCGAGCCGCTCGACGAGCCGACGGCGCGGTGGGTGTCCGAGTCGCTCGGCTGCGAGGTGGTCGACAACTACTGGCAGACGGAATCCGGATGGCCGATCCTCACGGCTTGCCCCGGCGTGGAGGACACGCCGCGCAAGTTCGGCTCGCCATCCTTCGCGGCCTACGGCTACAAGGTGAAGCTCAAGCACGAGGAGACGGGGAAGGAAGTAGGCCCGGACGAGAAGGGCGTGCTCTGCATCGTGCCGCCGCTCCCGCCGGGCGCCATGACGACCGTCTGGGGCGACGACGAGCGCTACGTCCAGACCTACTACAAGTCCTTCGCGGACGAGATGGTCTACACGACGTTCGACTGGGCGATGCGCGACAAGGACGGCTACTACTTCGTCCTCGGCCGCACGGACGACGTGATCAACGTGGCCGGCCACCGGCTGGGCACGCGCGAGATCGAGGAGGCGGTGCAGTCCCACCCGAACGTGGCCGAGGTCGCGGTGGTGGGCGTGGCGGATTCGCTCAAGGGCCAGGTGCCGGTCGCCTTCGCGGTCCTCAAGGACCCGTCCCGTGCGGCCACACCGGAGCTCGCGCAGGCGGAGGAGAAGAGCGTGCTCGCCGCCGTCGACAAGGCGCTGGGCGCCATCGCCCGGCCGTCGAAGGTCTGCTTCGTGACGACGCTCCCGAAGACGCGGTCCGGGAAGCTCCTTCGCCGCTCGATCCAGGCGATCTGCGAGGGACGCGACCCCGGCGACCTCACGACGATCGAGGACCCCTTGGCGCTCGAGCAGATCCGCGGCGCGCTGAAATAAGAGCGGGGCCCGAAGGCCCCGGCTCCAGCCAGACGCCCGGGTGGCCTACTTGGTGCAGGAAGGCCCCAGGTAGCGCGCCTGCATGTGCTGCTTCATCGTCATGGGACGGCCGCGCTCGCTCATCGTCATGTCGACGTCCGACGTGAATCCGTCGCTCTGGAACGTGAGCTTGTTGTCGCTCGTGAGGGAATGCTCGCCCGTGCAGACCATCTTGTACGTCGCGGTGTTGCCGGACACCTTGAGGTCCTTCACGTCGCAGTCCTTCGGCATGCGGTTCCGGTCGTTCCTGTTGACCTCTCCGCGCTGGATGTCCTCGGGGGTGACGCAGTGCTGGATCGTGTGGGTCTGCTTGCCCATGCCGGGCGGCATGCCCGGGATGGCGCCCATGTCCACGTCCATCTTGTATTCGTACATGCCGGCCTTGATCCGGCCCTTGAAGGCGTCGTACAGGGCGTCGGGGCCGGCGGCCGCGGCGGCGAGGGGAAGCAGCGCGGCGCATGCGAGCGGGAGCAGGGAAACGGTCTTCATCGGGGGCGTCCTCCACTGTAAAAAAGGCGAGGATAACCGATCCCCGCGGGGCCGGGGTGGGCGGCGGGCACTAGAATAGCGGTCATGAATGCGAACCCCGCCCCCCAGGCCAAGGCGGCGCTCCGGCGCGAGATGATCGCGCGGCGCGACGCCATGCCGGCCACCGAGCGCGAATCCATCGCCGCCGCGCTCGCCGAGGTCCTCGCGGGCCTGCCCGCCTACGCCAGCGCCCGCAGCGTCCTCGCCACCATGGCGATCGGAAGCGAATGGAATACCCGGCTCTTCCTCGACCGCGCCAGGGCCGACGGGAAGGCGATCGTGCTGCCCCGGATCACGGCGCCGCCCCGCCACCTGGAGCTCCACGTCGTCCGCGACATGGACCAGGACCTCATCCCGGGCATCTGGAACATTCCGGAGCCCAACCCGGAGCGCTGCGAGCGGGTGGAGATCGGCGACGTGGATTTCGCCGTGGTGCCCGCCCTTTGCGTGGACTACGAGGGTTACCGGATCGGGTACGGCGCCGGATATTTCGACCGCCTGCTCGCGCCCCGCAACGCCTCGACCTTCTGCGCCGTGGCGCTTCCCGCGGCCTTCGTCGTCGAAAGCCTGCCGCACGAGGCGCACGACCAGGTGCTCGACCTCATCGTGGACGAGCGGGGAACGCGGCGCACTCGCGGCGCGAGGTCGTGACGGCGCGTCGCATCGACGGGAAGGCGATCGCGGCGGAGTATCGCGCGGAGCTCGCCATTCGCGTGGAGCGCCTGCGCGAACAGGGCGTGATCCCCGGGCTCGCCGTGGTGATCGTGGGCGACGATCCTGCGAGCAGGGTGTACGTGCGGAACAAGTCGTTCGCGTGCGAGGCGATCGGGATGCGCTCCGTCGTCCACGCGCTCCCGCGGGAGACGTCGCAGGCGCAGCTCATCTCGTTCGTGCGGCGCTTGAACCAGGACGTCGCGGTGCATGGCATCCTCGTGCAGATGCCGCTCCCCGCGCCCCTCGACAAGCACGCGGTGATCGAGGCGATCCTGCCGGAGAAGGACGTGGACGGCTTCCACTACGAGAACGTCGGGAAGCTCGTGGGCGGCGACCCCGCGTTCTACCCCTGCACGCCGTGGGGGATCATGAAGATGCTGGAGCACGAGGAGGTCCCGATCCAGGGCGCCCGCGCGGTGGTGGTGGGGCGCTCCAACATCGTGGGGAAGCCCATGGCGATCATGCTGCTCAACGCCGGCGCGACCGTCACGGTCTGCCACTCCCAGACCCGCGACCTCGCCGCAATCACGCGCGAAGGCGAGATCCTGGTGGTGGCGGTCGGACGCCCCGGCGTGGTGACCGGGCCGATGGTGCGTCCCGGCGCGGTGGTGATCGACGTGGGCGTGAATCGCCTCCCGGACGGGCGCCTCGTGGGGGACGTGGACTTCGAGGGCGTGGCGGCGGTCGCCTCCGCCATCACGCCGGTGCCGGGGGGCGTGGGGCCGATGACGATCGCGATGCTCCTCGCGAACACGGTGCGCTCCGCCGAGCGCGTGGCCGGCCTCGCGTCGCACCTGGAGACGCGCATCGCCTGAAGGGAGGGGGATGGGTACGAACGTGTACGCGCAGGGTCTCGAACGCAACCAGGCGAACTACACGCCGCTCACGCCGGTGTCGTTCCTCGCGAAGGCGGCGGCCGTGTATCCGGATCGCGTGGCGGTGGTCCACGGGAGCCTCCGGCGCACGTGGCGCGAGACGTACGAGCGCGCCCGCCGGCTCGCTTCCGCGCTCGCGCGGCGCGGCATCGGCCGTGGCGACACGGTGGCGGCGATGCTGCCCAACGTTCCCGCTATGGTCGAGCTCCATTTCGGCCCGGCGATGATCGGCGCCATCCTGAATACGCTCAACACCCGGCTCGACCCCGAGGCGATCGCGTTCATGCTGGACCATGGCCAGGCGAAGGTGCTCTTCACCGACCGCGAGTTCTCGCCCATCATCGCCCGGGCGCTCAGGCTCGTGAAATCCCGGCCGCTCGTGATCGACGTGGACGACGCGCTCTTCACCGGCGGCGAAGCGGTGGGTTCGCTCGAGTACGAAGCGTTCCTCGCGGAGGGCGACCCGGGGTTCGAATGGGAATTCCCGCCGGACGAGTGGGACGCGATCGCGTTGAACTACACCTCGGGGACCACGGGAAACCCGAAGGGTGTGGTCTATCACTATCGCGGCGCGTATCTCAACGCCGTGAACAACATCCTCGATTGGTCGATGCCGAAGCATCCGGTATACCTCTGGACGCTTCCGATGTTCCACTGCAACGGGTGGTGCTTCAACTGGACCATCGCCGCGGCCGCGGGGACGAACGTATGCCTGCGCCGCGTCGAGGCGAAGGCGGTCCTGGAACTCATCCGCGAGCACCGGGTCACGCACTACTGCGGCGCGCCGATCGTGCACTCGATGCTCTTGAACGCGCCGGCGGAGCTGAAGAAGGGGATCGACCACGAGGTGCATTGCCTGGTGGCGGCGGCGCCGCCGCCCGCGGCGGTGATCGAAGGGATGGGAGGGATGGGATTCGACATCACGCACGTCTACGGCCTCACGGAGACGTACGGCCCGGCGGCGGTGTGCGCCAAGCACCCCGAGTGGAGCGCGCTCCCGCTCGAAGAGCAGGTGCGCCGGAACGGCCGCCAGGGCGTGGCGTACCTTCTCCAGGAAGGCATGACCGTGATGGACCCGGAGACCCTGTGCGAGGTCCCCGCGGACGGCGAGACGATGGGCGAGATCATGTTCCGCGGGAACATCACGATGAAGGGCTACCTGGGCAACCCCGCGGCGACGGAAGAGGCCTTCCGCGGCGGCTGGTTCCACTCGGGCGACCTGGCGGTAAAGCACCCGGACGGCTACATCAAGATCCGCGACCGCTCGAAGGACGTGATCATCTCCGGCGGCGAGAACATCTCCTCGCAGGAGGTGGAGGACGTGCTCCACGGCCACCCGGCGGTGATGGTCGCGGCGGTCGTGGCGCAGCCGGACCCGAAATGGGGCGAGACGCCGTGCGCGTTCGTGGAGCTGAAGGAGGGCGCTTCCGCCACGGCGGAGGAGCTCATCGATTTCTGCCGCGCGCGGATGGCGCGGTTCAAGGCGCCGAAGGCGGTGATCTTCGGGCCGCTCCCCAAGACTTCCACGGGGAAGATCCAGAAGTTCCTGCTGCGGGAGAAGGCGAAGAGCACCGCTGCAATCGAGTAAAACCTCAAGGCTAGGAAACCACAGATGAACACAGATGAACACAGATGGCCTCCGAGAATGAGTGCGACGTGCCCATGGCCACGCTGTTATCCCGTCACAAGTCATCTGTGTTCATCTGTGTTCATCTGTGGTTCCCTGTCTTATGGGCATCATGAGCACCATGCGTGAAGGATCGGTCCTGTGCCTGGATCCCCACGGGTTCCACCGCATGCGCTACACCGAGTGGGGGGACCCGCGGAATCCGCGCGTCCTCCTCTGCGTCCACGGCCTCACGCGGAACGGCCGCGACTTCGACTATCTCGCAGAGCGGCTGGCGGACGCCTATCGCGTCGTCTGCCCGGACGTGGCCGGCCGCGGCAAGAGCGAGTGGCTGCGCGAGCCACGGGATTACACCTACACCGTCTATTGCAACGACATGACGACGCTCATGGCGAGCCTCCACGCGGAAACGCTCGACTGGCTGGGCACCTCCATGGGCGGCGTCCTCGGGATGATCCTCGCGAGCATCCCCGGCTCGCCCATCCGGAAGCTCGTCATGAACGACGTGGGCTCGGTCGTCCCGAAGGCGGCGCTCGAGCGGCTCGCGCAGTACGTCGGCAAGGAGCCCTCGTTCGCGACGCTCGAGGAGTTCGAGGCCTCGATGCGCGCCTTTTCGCCCTTCGGCGAGCTCACCGCCGAGCAGTGGCGCCATCTCGCGATCAACGTCGCGAAGCAGGACGAGACCGGCCGTTGGCGGCCGCGCTACGATCCGGGCATCGGCGTCAACTTCAACGATGCGATCGCGGCGGACGTGGACCTGCGCTCGTACTGGAACTCGGTGCACGGGCCCGTCCTGGTGGTCCGCGGCGAGGAGTCGGACCTCCTGCTGGCGGAGACGCTCGAGGAGATGCGCCGGCGGCCGCACACGGAGACGTACGTCATCCCGCGCACCGGCCACGCGCCGATGCTCATGAACGACACGCAGGTGCACGTCGTTCGCCGCTTCCTCCTCGGCTGAGGCCGTGCACGCAACCGGCGCCCGCCATGACGCGGTGATCGTCGGCGCGGGCCACAACGGCCTCGTCTGCGCGTGCTACCTCGCCGCGCGCGGATTGAAGGTGTGCGTGCTCGAGCGGCGCGCCGTCGCGGGCGGCGCCGCGGTGACCGAGGAATTCTATCCCGGCTTCCGGAATTCGACCGCGAGCTACACGGTAAGCCTCCTCCATCCGAAGGTGATCCGCGACTTGCGGCTGGCCGAGCACGGATTGCGGATCGTCGAGCGGCCGTTCGCGAACTTCCTGCCGCTGCCGGATGGCGGGTACCTCAAGGTGGGCGGCGGCATCGAGGCCACGCAGCGCGAGGTCGCGCGCTTCTCGCAGCGTGACGCGGAGAGGCTCCCCGAGTACTACCAACGGTTGGATGCAGTGGCGGACGTGCTGCGCGAGTTGCTCCTCCAGACGCCGCCGAATGCGGGTGGCGGAATCGCGGAGCTCCTCCCGGCCTGGAAATCCGCGCGCGCATTGAGACGGCTTCCCGTCGCGGCGCAGCGCGACGTGCTCGATCTCTTCACCATCTCGGCCGCGGAATGGCTCGACCGCTGGTTCGAATCGGATCCCATCAAGGCGTGCTTCGGGTTCGACAGCGTGGTAGGCAACTTCGCGAGCCCGTACGCGCCCGGAACGGCCTACGTGCTGCTGCACCACGTCTTCGGAGAGGTGAACGGGAAGAAGGGCGCGTGGGGCCACGCCATCGGCGGCATGGGCGCCATCACGGGCGCGATGCGGCGCGAGGCCGAGGTCCGCGGCGTGGAGATCCGCACGGGGGCGGCGGTCGAGCGGATCGCGGTGAGCGCCGGGCGCGCGAGCGGCGTGGTGCTCGCGGATGGGACTGAGATCGCCGCTAAGCACGTCGTCTCCAACGCGCACCCGCGGTGGCTCGTGGGCGCGCTG
>DATAMY010000016.1:0-8921 GCA_036266535.1 Usitatibacter sp.
ACGACGTTCTGGATGTCGCGGGCGATCGGGCTGGCATTGCTGCCCATGGTGCTGGTCGTGCTGCTGCGCATGGTTCGGTCTCCTTGTCGGTCGGCTTCGGGCGATGGAGGTCACGCGACCCGCGGCGGGCGCGTTCCCACCCGGCCAGATTAGGCGCGCGGGTTTCCCGCGCCTGTCGGCGCGCGGCGCGGCGCCCTCGGTAAGGGGCTCCGATTAGCGAGTGGGACGAGTCCGACAGGCGCGAGTCGGTGCAGGACGACAGCGGCTTGCGCGGCGCGCCGACGGTGCGGGCGCCGCGCGCAACTTACGATGGCGGAAGCTTCCCGACCCATCCCCGACGCAACATAAGGAGACTCCATGAAGAACACGCTCCTTCGCGCGGCCATCGCCGCGCTCTTCGCCGCCACGGCGCTCGCGGCGTGCGACCGCGATACAGAGCAGAAGCTGGACAGCGCCGCCGCGCGAACCGAAGCGAAGCTCGCCGAGATCGGCCACAAGACCTCGGAGGGGCTCACCCGGGCGGGCGAGCAGGTGAAGCCGGTGCTCGAGAACGCGGGCGAGAAGACGCGCGCGGCGCTGAACGAGGCGAGCGGCAAGGTCGAGGCGAAGACGGCCGAGATGAGGGCGAACGACGCCGCCCCGAAAGACGCGGCCGCGGTCGAGGCGAAGCCCGCCGCACCGCCGGCCGATTCCTCGCGCGGCATGAGCGACACGGCGATCACCGCGTCCATCAAGACCGACTACCTGAAGGACCCCGACCTGAGCGTCCTCAAGATCGACGTGGACACCCACGGCGGCGTGGTGACGCTGAACGGGCTCGCCAACGACGAGGCGGCGCGCTCGCGCGCCGAGAAGCTCGCCGGCGCCATCAAGGGCGTGCGCGAGGTCCGCAACTTCCTGGTGGTGAAGCGCGCTTGACCGGGCCCGGGGCCCCTTCGGGACCGGCCCCGGGGTAACAAAGCGTCACCTGTCCGTTTCCTGCGTGTGCGGTATCCTGCGCGTGTCCCCCCACGCGAGCACGTTTCCCGATGCACGCAGAGGCCCTGGCAACCCGAGAAAGCGCTCCCGAGGCGGCTCGCCGCTCGCGGGTGCTGCTGGTCGAGGATAGCGCCCGCCTCGCCGCCTCGATCCGCGACTACCTGGAGCGCCACGGGTTCGAGGTCCTGGTGGAAGGCGACGGGCTCGCCGTGGCCGACCGGGTGGAGCGCTTCCGGCCGGAGCTGGTCGTCCTCGACCTGATGCTTCCCGGCAAGGACGGCCTCACCATCTGCCGCGAGCTGCGCGCGCGCGGCGGCGCGCTGCCCATCCTCATGCTCACCGCCAAGGGCGAGAACATCGACCAGGTGCTGGGCCTGGAGATGGGCGCGGACGACTACGTGGTGAAGCCGGTCGAGCCCCGGGTCCTGCTCGCCCGCGTGGAGGCGCTGCTGCGCCGCGCCACGTCGCGGGGCGCGCGCGAGCCCCAGGCGGCGCTCACCGCCGGTCGCATCGCGATCGACGGCTCGCGGCGTGCGGCCACCCTCGACGGCCGCGGCATCGAGCTCACCACGGGCGACTTCGACATCCTGTGGCTCCTCGCCTCGCGCCACGGCACGGTCGTCACGCGCGACGAGATCCTGCGCGTCGTGCGCGGGATCGACTACGACGGCCTCGACCGCTCCATCGATGCGCGCATCTGCCGGCTTCGCCGCAAGCTCCAGGACGCCGGCGGAGCGGAGACGATGATCAAGACGGTGCGCCTCAAGGGGTATCTCTTCACCGGCGACGCCTGAAGGGCCTCCAGGGGTTCGGAAACAGACAGTGCTCCGGCTCTTCCTTCGGCTGTACCTCTTCCTCATGCTGCCGGCCACGCTGGCCTTCGTGTTCTTCATGTACGTCACCGACCAGGTGATGGCGCAGATGAACTCCGAGCAGCAGCGCCAGCGCGCGGGCGTCGCCTTCGACCGCGCCGAGCGCGTGATCACCGACCGGCGCGTGCCCGACTGGCAGGGGCGCCTGAAGGAGATCGAGAAGACATTCCGCGTGGAGCACCAGCTCGTGCCGCTCGCCAGGGCCGAGGACGACGTCTTCATGTCGGGCTCCGAGAAGGAGCGGCTCATGTCGGGCGACATCGCCTTCCGCGACCGGCCCGGCGGGGGCTGGGTGTACGAGCGGCGCATGAAGGATTCCGACCAGGTGCTGCGCATCGAGTGGGTCGGCGCCTACCAGTACCAGCTCATCTACTACTCCATCATCATCGCGCTCATGACGCTCGCCATGTGCGCGATCCTCTGGCGCTGGATGTGGCCGGTATGGCGCGACCTGCAGTCGCTCTCGGCGGCGACCTCGAGCGTGGGCGATGGCGACTTCGGCGTGCGCGCGCGGATCGGGAAGGAGTCGATGCTGCAGCCCATCGCCGCGGCCTTCAACGTGATGGCCGGGCGCGTGCAGGCGCTCCTGCAGTCGCACCGCGACCTCGAGCAGGGCGTGGCCCACGAGCTTCGCACGCCGCTCGCCCAGCTCAAGTTCGACCTCGAGCTCGCGCGCGGGAGCGGGGAGCCGGCGGAGCGGGAGCGGCGCTTCGAGGCGATGTCCCGGGACGTGGCCGACCTCGAGGAGCTGGTGGACGAGCTCCTGGTGCTCGCGAACCTTCGCCACGCGCCGCCCTATGCGCCGCGCGAGGTCCCGACCGCTTCGATCGTGGAGGAGGCGGTGCGCCGCGTGACGGGCGAGATGCGCGGGGCCGAGCGCCCCGTCGTGATCGAGCCCCCGCGCGAGATGCCGGCCACGCTTTCCTGCGACCCCAAGTACCTCACCCGCGCGCTCGTGAACATCCTGCGCAACGCCATGCGCTACGCGAGGAACCGCGTGGTGCTCACCGTCGCGCGCGAGGAGGGCCGCAGCGTGCTCTTTGTCGACGACGACGGCCCCGGCGTGCCACCCGGCGAGCGCCAGCGGCTCTTCGAGCCGTTCACGCGCCTGGAGGGCAGCCGCGGGCGCGACAGCGGCGGGGTGGGGCTGGGCCTCGCGATCGTGAAGAGCGTCGCGGAGTGGCACCGCGGCGAGGCGCGGATCAGCGATTCACCGCTCGGGGGCGCGCGCGTTTCGATCCGCTGGTAGCGGGGGCCTTGCCCGGGGCCTTGCGCCGGCCCGCGAGCCAATGCTCCAGCTCGGCGACGGGCATCGGCGGGCAGAGCAGGTAGCCCTGCGCGGCGTGGCAGCCCTCGCGCGCGAGGAAGTTCAGCTGCGAGCGCTTCTCCACGCCCTCGGCGACCACCCGCAGCCCGAGGCCCCGCGCGAGCCCGATCACCGCCGAGGCGATGGCGGCCCCCCCGGCGTTCTCGCCGCGCTTCCTGGGCGCGTCGATGTCGGCGACGAATGCCTTGTCGATCTTGAGGACGTCCACCGGCAGGTGGCGCAGGTGCGACAGGCTCGAGAACCCGGTGCCGAAATCGTCGATGGCCACGCGCACGCCGAGCGTGCGCAGCTTGGCGAGCACGACGCTCACCCCCTCGACGTCGCGGACCATGCTGGTCTCCGTGATCTCGAGCTGCAGCCACCCGGGCTCGCAGCCGGTGCGCGCGAGCACGCGCTTCAGGTCCCCCGCCATCGAGCTGTCGCGCAGCTGCCCCGCGGAGAGGTTCACGCTTACGGCAAGCGGCACGCCGGCGTCGCGCCACTTGCGCGCCTGGCGGCAGGCGGCCTCCATCACCCAGTGGCCGATGGCGTGGCCCAGCCCCGACTCCTCGGCGAGCGGGATGAAGCCCGCCGGCAGCATGAGGCCGCGCTCCGGGTCGTGCCAGCGCAGGAGCGCCTCGACCCCGTTCACGGCGCCCGTGGCGGTCTCCACGATGGGCTGGTAGTGAAGCTCGAGCTCGTTGTTCTTCAGCGCGCGCCGCAGCGCCGTCTCCACCTGGATGCGCTGGGTGCGGCGCTGCGCGAGCTCGGCCGAGAAGAGGCGAAAGCCGTTGCGTCCCAATTCCTTCGCGTGGTACATCGCGGCGTCGGCGTTCTTCAGGAGCGTCTCGGCGTCCGTCCCGTCCTCCGGGTGGATCGCGAGGCCGAGGCTGCCGCTCACGTGGATCTCGTTGCCCTCGACCTGGAAGGGCCTGCGCACCTCCTCGAGGATGATGCGCGCCACGCGCTCGGGCGCGCCCTCGTCGGGCAGGTCCTCGAGGACCACCACGAACTCGTCGCCCGAGATGCGCGCGAGCACGTCGCTCTGGCGCAGCGCCGCGCGGATGCGGCGCGCGAGCTCCTTCAGGAGCGCGTCTCCCACCCGGTGGCCGAGGGTGTCGTTCACGTCCTTGAAGTGGTCCAGGTCGAGGAACATCACGCCCACGCGGCGGCGCGCGCGGCGCGCGCGGGAGAGCGCGGCTTCCAGCCGGTCGTGCAGCAGCACGCTGTTGGGCAGCCCCGTGAGGCCGTCGTGGGTCGCCATGTACTGCAGCCGTTCCTCGGCCTGGATGCGCGAGGAGACGTCCTGGGCGAGCGAGAGGATCGAGATCACGCGCCCGGAGGCGTCGCGCAGCGCCGAGTTGTGCCACTCGACCCAGATCACCGAGCCGTCCTTGCGGTAGTTGCGGTGGCGAAGCGTCGCGTGGCGCTCGCGCCCCTCGACGAGGTCGCGGATCATGCGCGTGACGGCGGCGCCGTCCTCCTCGTACACGTGGCGCCAGCCGTGGAGCGAGCGGCCGAGCGCGTCGGCCGCGCTCCAGCCGAAGATCGCCTCGGCCTGCCCGGACCAGCGCACGATCCTCAGCTCCGTGTCCCACTCGATCACGGCGAGCGGCGTGTTGTCGAAGTGGGCCGAGAGGATGGTGTTGGTGCGGCGCAGCTCGTCCTCGATCGCCTTTTGCTCGTCGATGTCGCTCGTGGTGGCGTAGTAGCCCTGGTAGCGTCCCGCGACGAAGCGCGGCGTGAGCCGCACGATCATCCAGCGCTTGCTTCCGTCGGCGAACTTGACGGAGCGCTCGACGGCGAGGGTCTCGCCCGCGCGCACTCGCTCCAGGTGCGGGCGGAGCAGCGTCCAGCGCTCCTCGCCCAGCACGGCGCGCACGGGCTTGCCGATGATGCGCTCCGTGGGCAGCCCCACGTACGAGAGGAACGCCTCGTTCACGTAGCGGTAGCAGTCGGCGCTGTCCACGTAGCACATCGGCGTGGGCATGGAATCGATCACGTGGCGCAGCTGCCGCTCCTTGTCGGCGAGCTGCTCCTGGGCGCTCTTCAGGTCGTGGATGTCGGTCGACACCGCGTAGTAGCCGCGCACGCGGCCCTCGGCGTCGCGCCGCGGCGTGAGGCGCGAGCGCACCCAGCGCTCGCCGCCGCCGGGGGTCGCGACCTGGCGCTCGTAGATCGCCTCCTCGCCCGCTTTCACGCGTTCGATGTGCGGGTTCAGCTCCGCCAGCACCTCGGGTGCGAAGACCTGCTCCGGGAACTTGCCGATCGCGAACTCGCGGGTGAGGCCGCGGCTCGCGAGGTAGAGGTTGTTCACGAAGGTGCAGCCGCGCTCGAGGTCCACGTAGGCGATCGCCTCCGGGATGTTCTCGGCGAAGAAGCGCAGCTCCTCCTCGCGCGCGGCCACCAGCTCCTGGGCCTGCTTCACTTCGGTGATGTCGTGGCTCACCACGTACATGCCGGTCACCGTGCCGTCCTCGGCGAAGTGCGGAACCGCCTTCACGTGCGACCAGCGCTTCTCGCCGCTGGGGAGCGTGAGGATGCGCTCGTAGCCCGCGGTCTCGCCGTGGTCGAGCACGCGCTGGGTGCGCTCGGCGATCCACGCCGCCACCTCGCGGCCCATCACTTCCTCGCTGCTGCGCCCGATGATCTGGTCGACCGGCAGCCCCCGCTGCTCGGCGAAATGCCGGTTGGCGAAGAGGAAGCGCCGGCTGCGGTCGAGGTAGGCGACGGAGTCGGGGATGTTGTCGGTGTAGAGGCGAAGCTGCGCTTCCTGCGTGGCGAGGCGCTCCTGCGCCACCTTGATATCGTGGATGTCCGAGGAGACGATGTAGTAACCGTTGAAGCGCGGCGAGCCGTCCTCGAGCGTGACCATGATGGGCGCGAGCACCACCTGGTGCCAGCGCTGCTCGCGCCCCGGCTCGCCCACGAGGCGCTCGTGGCGGCAGGTCTCGCCGCGGCGAAGCCGCTCGACGAACGGCGCGAAGAACTCGGCGGCCTTCGCCGGGCCCAGCACCTCGTCCACGCGCCGGCCGACGAGGGATTCCAGCGCCATGCCGCGGCTTTCCTGGAAGATCTTGTTGGCGAAGACGTAGCGGAACTCGCGGTCCACGACGGCGATGGGGCCGGGAATGTTCTCGGCGAAATCGCGCAGCTGCGCCTCCTTCGCCTCCACCGCGAGGCGCAGCTGGTGGTCCTGCTCGATGTCGAGCAGCACGATCAGCACGCCCAGCACGGCGCCCGTCGAGTCGCGGTCGGGGATCATGTGGCCGCGCACGTGGCGCTTCTCCCGCCCCGGCCAGAGCGCCTCGCGCTCGTACGTGACGGGCTCGCCCGCGAGCGCGCGCTCGAGCAGCGGAATCGCCGCCTCACGCACCTCGGCGGTCATCACCGCGTCGATCGGCTGCCCGATCATGGTGGCCGCGGTGCGCCCGGACCAGTCGCAGCTCGGCCGGTTGGCGAAGCGGATCACGTGGCCGCGGTCCACGTAGGTGATCGGGAACCCGACCGAGTCGATGATGAGGGAGAGCTTGCGCTCGCGGTCGGCGAGCGCCGCCTCGGCGTCCTTCAGCTGCTGGACGTCCACGATCACGATGAGGACGCCTTCCACGGCGCCCGCCGCGTCGCGCAGCGGGAAGTAATGCGCGCTCACCCATCGCCCGGCGCCCGGCCCCTCGATGTTGCGGCGGGTGAGCACCGAGGCCTCGCCGGCGAACGCGCGCGCGAGGTTCGTGCGGCGCTCGTCGCGCGGGGAGTGCTGGAAGACCTCGTCGGGCGTGCGGCCCAGGCACTGCGCCGTGGTCCGGCCGGACATCGCCTGGTAGCCGGAATTCAGGTAGACGTAGCGCTTTTCGAGGTCGAGGATGCAGGCGGGCAGGCTGAGCACGTCCAGGCCCGGGGCGAGCTCCAGGACGCGCAGGTCCAGGCCCGTGCGCGAGGCAATGTCCATTTTGCCCATGATGCATTGTCCTTCGTCCAGACGGTAGACTGTAAGGCCGTCCGTCGGGAAATCCCTACCGTATGAACCTCCACCGCCTCCTCCTCGCCCGGGCCGCGGACCAGCGCCCCGTCGGCGTGGTCCTCATCGGCGCGGGCAAGTTCGGGTCCATGTACCTCGCCCAGGCGCGGCGCACGCCCGGCATCCACGTGCTGGCGGTGGCGGACCTGGATCCCGGCCGCGCGCGCGCGGCGCTCGGGCGCGTGGGCTGGGAGGCCGAGCGCTTCGCCGCCCCTTCCCTCGACGCGGCGGCGCGCACGCTCGCCACCTTCGTGACCGACGACGCGGCGGCCGCGATCGCGCACCCGGCGACCGAGGTGGTCATCGATTGCACCGGTAACCCGTCCGCGGGAATAGCGCACGTGCTCGCCTGTTGCGGCGCGCGCAAGCACATCGTGATGGTGAACGTGGAAGCCGACGCGCTCGCCGGGCCCCTTCTCGCGCGGCGCGCGCGGGAAGCGGGCATCGTCTATTCGCTCGCCTACGGCGACCAGCCCGCGCTCATCTGCGAGCTGGTCGATTGGGCGCGCGCCGCGGGCTTCAGCGTGGTCGCGGCGGGCAAGGGCACCAAGTACCTGCCGCGCTACCACGCTTCCACGCCGAAGACGGTGTGGGGGCACTACGGCTTCAGCGACGAGACGGTGGCGCGCGGCGACTTCAACGCGCAGATGTTCAACTCGTTCCTCGACGGGACCAAGAGCGGCATCGAGATGGCGGCGGTCGCGAACGCAACCGGGCTCTCGCCCGCGCCCGACGGGCTCGCGTTCCCGCCGTGCGGCGTGGACGACCTCTCGAGCGTCCTGCGCCCCGCGGCCGCGGGCGGCGCGCTGCATCATGCCGGCCAGGTCGAGGTGGTCTCCAGCCTCGAGCGCGATGGCCGGCCGGTCTTCCGCGACCTGCGCTGGGGCGTGTACGTGACCTTCGCCGCGGGGCACGAGTACGTGCGGCGCTGCTTCCAGGAGTACGGCATCGTGACCGATCCCTCGGGCGAATACGCCTCGATGTACAAGCCCAGCCACCTCATCGGGCTGGAGCTGGGCATCAGCGTGGCGAGCGCGGCGCTGCGAGGCGAGCCCACGGGCGCCGCCGATGCGTGGCGCGCCGATTGCGTGGCCACCGCGAAGCGCGCGCTCGCCGCGGGCGAGATGCTGGACGGCGAGGGCGGCTACACCGTGTGGGGGAAGCTCATGCCCGCGGCCGACTCGGCGGCGCGCCGCGCGCTTCCCATCGGGCTCGCGCACCGCGTGAAGGTGAAGCGCGACCTTCCCGAGGGGGCGATCGTGTCTTGGGACGACGTCGAGCACGACGCGCAGTCGCAGGCGGTGCAGGTGCGCCGGCAGATGGAGGCAGCTTTCGCCGCGCCCCGCGCGGCGGGCGAACGCCGCGAGGCGCAGGCGCTCGCGCGATGAGGAAGATCCTTCTCGCCGCCTCGCTCGCGATGGCGTTGCCCGCCGCCGCCGCGGTCACCGCGACCGACGCGTGGGTGCGCGGCACGGTGCCGGCGCAGAAATCCACCGGCGCCTTCGTGACGCTCACCAGCACCGAGGACGCGCGCGTGGTCTCGGTCACCACACCCGCCGCGCGCTCGGCCCGGATCCACGAGTCGCTCATGGAGGGCGGGCGCGCGAGCATGCGCCCCGTCGAGTCGCTCGCCCTGCCGGCCGGGCGGGCGGTCGAGCTGCGCCCGGGCGGCTACCACGTGATGCTGGAAGGCCGCGCGAAGCCGCTCGCCGCGGGTGAGCGCGTGCCGCTCCCCTTCACCGTCGCG
>DATAMY010000017.1:0-18472 GCA_036266535.1 Usitatibacter sp.
GCTGGGTCATCGGGAGGCGCCCTTCCGCGAGGCGGTGGAGGAACGCCACCTGCTCCATCGCGCTGATCCTCGAGCCCCCCTGCAGCCAGAAGAGGTCGATGCCGCCGGACATGTCGCGATTGCCGTATTCGAGGCGCTCGAGCCCTTCCCGCATGCGGGCCCGGCCGGTGCGCCGTGCCACTTCCTGGAACATCCAGGCGACGCTCTCGCGCATGCCGGAAGCGAGCACCTGGTCCCGCTCCCACGCGGCGAAGGGCTTCGGCCGCCCATCCCAGGGGAAGACCTCGTCCTCGTCCGCGATGGAGCCCAGCTCGAGGCCGATCAGCGCGTTGGCGATCTCGAACGTGGCGGCCGGCAGGAAGCGGCGGCCCGCGCGGGCCGCATCCAGCACGCGATAGCGGTCCTCCAGGGGCTCGAAGAGGACGAAGGTGCCCTCGACGCCCTTCGCGTCGAACTGCCGCCGCCACTGCGGCATGGCGAGGGTCTCGGGCGTGAACGTGCCGAGGCCGGAGAAGAGCGAGAGGAGCGAGGTGGCGAGCCGGTCCATGGCCCCGATGGTGCCGGGCGATTGTGGCAACAATCGGGCGAAGCGCGGTCCGGCGGCTGAAGATTCCGCGGCCGCGGGCTAGCGGCCGAAGACGATCCGCTCGGCCGCCAGCATGCGGGCGACGACGCCCACGAGGACGATCGCGATGCCTACGGCCTCCAGCCCCGCGCCGCCGAGCGCGGCGGCCGACACCGGTTTTCCGGCCAGGATGCTCATTCCGGCTCCGTATTGGGCGAGCAGGGGCACGCCACGCGCCCACGTCGCGTCCGCGATCGGGTAGAGCGTGAGGAGCGCGCCGACGGCGACCACCGGGATGATCAGCACGACAGCGTAGCTCTGGGCCTCCTTGTACGACCGGGCGAAGCAGGCGAGGCACGTCTGGATCGCCGGAAGGAGGAGCGCCAGCGGCGCCATGGCGAGCGCGAGCAGGGCGAGCTCGTGCGGACCGAGGTGGATGCGCACGCCGAGCTGCTCGAGCGACAGCCTCGAGAGGACCCACGAAAGGGTCGCGAGCGTGAGGATCATTCCCGCGAGGCCCGCGGCGCTCGCGGCGAGCCACTTTCCCGCCGCGAGCTCCCATCGGGGGATCCCGTTCAACAGCAGCGCTTCCAGCGAGCCGCGCTCCCGCTCTCCGGCCGTCGAGTCCGTGGCGATCTGCATGGCGGAGGTGATGATCGCCATCGCGAGGAAGCTCAGCACCATGGAGAGGAGCGTCGCGCCGCGCTGCCGGGAGTTCGCGACGTCCACCTGCTCCAGCCGGATCGGCGCCGCGACCTCCGGCGAGACGCCCCGCAGGATGAGCCGCTGGGCAGCGACCTCTGCCGCGAAGCGGTCCAGCAGCGCCGCGACGCGCTGCGCCTTGGGCACGGCGGCCGCGCGGGTCGAGTCCGTGAAGACCTGCACGCGCGCCGGGCGCGACCGCGAAAGGTCCGCCGTGAAGTCCGGGTCGATCACGAGGGCGACGTCCAGCGCGCGCCCCCGCACCGCAGCCTCGGCGTCGGGGGGCGCCGCCACGATGGAGATGCCGTCCTGCCGCATCAACCAATCCACCAGCTCCGGCGCGCGCTGCGCGCCTGCGATCGGAAGGTCGATCCGCTCCGTGTCGCCCTTCTGCACGGCCCGCTGGTTCAGCATGAACGAGATCAGCAGCGGGCCGAGGAGCGCCGTGACCACCATCATGAAGATCGAACGGCGATCGCGGAACGCGTCGGCGAGCTCCTTCCCCGCGACGAGGACGAGCGGCCGCAAGCTCATTGCAGCCCCACGAGGGCCATGAACGCGTCTTCCAGCGAGGTCATTCCGGTCGCCGCGAGGAGCTCCTCCGGCGTGCCGTCCGCCACGACCCGGCCCGCGGCGATGACCACGATCCGGTCGCACAGGGCCGACACTTCCTGCATCACATGGCTGGAGAAGACGACGCACCGGCCTTCACGGCGCAAGCCCCGCACGACCTCCCGGACGGCGCGGGTGCTCGCGACGTCGAGTCCGTTCGTGGGCTCGTCGAGGAGGACATTCCGCGGATCGTGCACCAGCGCGCGCGCGAGGCCGACCTTGGTCCTCTCGCCGTGGGAAAAGCCCGCGACGCGCCGGTCGGCGACGGGCGCGAGGCCGAGCGCGCCGATCCAATGCTCGACGCGCCGCTCGAGCTCCGCCCCGCGCAACCCGCGCAAGGCCCCGAAGTACCGGATGTGCTCGCGGGCGGTGAGGCGCCCGTACAGTCCCGATGCGTCCGGAAGCACGCCCAGCCGGCCCTGCGCGAGCCGCGGATCGGCGGCCACGTCGGCGCCGTCGACCGTGATGGTTCCGGCGTCCGGCTTCATGAGCCCGCAGGCGAGCCTCAACGTCGTCGTCTTCCCCGCGCCGTTGGGACCCAGGAGGCCGGTCACCCGGCCGTCGGCCGCGCTGAACGAAACCCCGTCGACCGCCATCGCCCCGGAAAAGCGCTTCCGTACGTTCTCGACGCGGATCATCGGGCGGCCTGCGCGCTCGCGACCGGTCCCGAAGGACTCAGGAAGAAGGGCGGGCGCTTCGAGCGCTCCGCACACGATGCGTCCACGCCCGAAGCCGTCCCCGCTTCCAGGAATGCCGCCATCATGCGCACGACGCACGCGGTGGAGGACTCGCCCGGCGCGACATGGAAGTGGCCGGCCCCGGGAAGCACGACATGGCGCGCGTTCTTCCAATGCGACGCGACATCCGCACCCCACGCGGGCGGCGTCACGGGGTCGAGGGCGCCGGAGACGACGAGCGCCGGAAGGCTCGACGGCGGCACCTCGTAGTACGCGGGATCCATGCGCGCGGCGGGCCAGAATGCGCACGGCTCCAGGAACGATCGCGCGAGGGCCGGCCCGAGGAACGTGCCCGCCGCTTCGCGCTCGATCGCGCCGGGCGCGATCCGAGGCGCGTCCTCGCTGCAGACGACGGAGTACTCCATTCCCTTCGCGACGCTCTCCGCCGCGCGCCGGAACGATGCGCCCATGGCGAGGAAGCCCGCGAAATTTCCCTGCTCGGCCTGCTCGATGAGCAACGGGACGTCCGCCGCGGTCGTCGGCGAATAGAGCGCCGTGAAGAGGATGCCTCCCAGCATCTCCCGGGTGACCTCGACCTCGCGCGAGAGCCCCGTCTGCGGGTCCGCGAAGCGGATGCGGCGCGGATGGGCGCCCACGTCGTCCAGGAGCGCCGGGAGTCGGCGGCGCAGGTCCGGGAATCGCGCGTTGCAGGCGGGATCGCCCGCGCAATCGCGGAACAGGAGATCGAGGGCGCGCTGCGCGTCGCGCGCGAAGTAGAGCGGCAGTCGCGAGTCCGGCGGCGTCACGCCGTCGAGGACCACCGTCCGCACGTGGTCCCCGTGGCGTCGGACGTAGACCATCGCCGCGCGGGTGCCGTACGACACGCCGTACAGGTCGATCGCGGAATAGCCGAGGAAGCGCCGGACGTCGTCGAGGTCGTCCATCGCGACGTCCGTCGTGTACCGCGTGACGTCCGCGCGTGGCCGGTACGCCTCCAGGCACGCGCGCATCCGGGTGGCGAAGCGGCCCGGTTCCGTGGTGGCGGCGTCGCGCTCGTTCCGGCACTCGAGGGGATTGGACTTCCCGGTGCCACGCTGGTCGACGAACACGATGTCGCGGCGGATCTCGACCGGCCGCAGGATCTCCTCGTATGCGGCCGCCATGTCCGCGGCGCCCTGGCCCGGCCCTCCCGCAAGGATCACCAGCGGGTCGCCGGCGTGGTCCTGCTTGAGCGCGGGCAGCATCACGACCTTCAATCCGATCCTGCGCCCGGTCCGGGTACCGCGGTCCTCCCAGACCTCGACCACGCCGCAATACCCGTCGGTCGGCCCGTCCGCGGCGGCGCACGGCTGCAGGCGATCGATCGCGCTCGTCTCCGGATGCGACGAGCAGGCGCAAGCGACGAGAACCCCCGCGATCGACCCGCGCATCGAACGGGCGCCGCGCACTCAGTGGCCCGCGATTCGGACGAGCCACAGCAACGCGGCGAATCCGAAGATGTACGCACCTCCGGCGAGGGCCAGCCGATGCGCGACGTTCAGCGAGTACCCGCGCGCGCCGTTCAGCACCAACAGGGGAACCCCCGGCTGGAAACAGACGGGCCACCTCGCGAGCCCCGGCTGGCGCAGGAGATCCGGGAACCGGACCGGTCGCGTGCGGGCGAGGAGGCCCTTCAGCCGCTTCCGTCGCATCTCCACCCAGACCGTTCCTCCGATCCCCGCGACGGTCCAGAGAACGAGCCAGAGGCTCGTGACGGCGGCATGTTCCTCCGGTGCGGCGCTCACCACCATGGGCCAGTAGAGGAAGGACACCGCGACGACGATGCGCGACCAATCGACCAATGCGAGGAGATGCCTGCGGGCGATCTCCCGCACCGCCCGATACCGCGCGGCGCCCTCGCGCGGAAGCGGCATGCGCCATTCGACGGCGACCCATTTCGCGTAAAGCATGCCCAGCTGGAGATAGAGAAAGAGCACGGGTGTGCCGAAGAGGCGGCGCGGATCCGGGCGCGGGCTGGCCCCGAGGTAGCGGGCCGCGAGCCACGCGAACGTCACGACGGCGAGGAGCGCCACGAGCGCTTCGATCGCGGGGTGGGAATAGTCCCGCATCCTGCGCGTCGCGAGCGAGATGCCGAGGGCCGCGGCGGGCTCGGCGCGGGCCTCGGCCTCGAATCGCCGCGCCTCGCGCTGCGCGAGGTCCACGGAAATCGCATGGCCCGCGTGGATCACCGCGGAGAGCGCCACGATCAGCGCGTTCAGCATCGCCACGTTTCCCCACGCGAAGATCGCCGCGGCGATCGGGACGTCGATCGCGAACGGGACGAGCAGCCGCAACCGGTACCGCCGCAGGATCGCGCGGCCCGGGCCGGCGTAGAAGCCGGCCGGCACGGGGACGTCGAAGAACCACTCCGCGCCGCGCATCAGGGGCTCGCGGGAGCGCCGGATGAACCCGTTGATGCGCACGATCCAGAAGATCGCGTAGAGGGCCACGGAGAATCCCGCGATCGTCATTTACTTGCCGCCCTTCCCGGCGCCCTTGAGCTCGCGCAGCACGAGGCTTTCGATGCGGCTCGCGGGCAGACCCGACAGGATGAGATCGGTGATCGCCGCGCGCAGCGGCCGCAGGAGCTGGTCTTGCGTGCGCTCGACGGCCCTGCGGGAGGTCACGACCGATCCCGCGCCATGGGCGATCGAGATGAGGCCCTCCTTCTGGAGCTCGCGGTACGCGGCCGCGATCGTGTTGAGGTTCACGCCCAGGTCCGCGGCGAGCTGGCGCACGGGCGGGAGCGGCGCTCCCTGGACGAGGTCGCCCCGTGCGATCAGCTCCTTGATGCCGTCGGCGACCTGCTGGTAGATCGGCCGGGGGTCGGCCGTGTCGATGCTGAGGAACATTGCGCCCGCGTCTCCACCATCATGTATGGTGTATGTATACGCCATACACTTCGGCGAGTCAACAAGCCGTTCCGGGACGCGCGTTGCGCTAATATCCGGCCGAAGCGGAGCCATATGGCCAAGAACGACCTTTCACCCGGCGGGCGCGTAGCGATCGGGATCGCACTGCCGGCGTGGTGCGTGTACCGGCAGCACGCATGATCCTCGTCACCTGGAACATCCAATGGGGCCTGGGGCTCGACGGCCGCGTCGACCTCGCGCGCATCGTCCAGACCGCGCGCGCGCTCGCCGACTTCGACGTGCTTTGCGTGCAGGAAGTGGCGGACAACTTCCCCGGGCTCGAGGGCAACGACGACCGCGACCAGTTCGCGGAGCTCGCGCGCCTCCTCCCGGGCCACCGTCGCATCGAGGCCCATGGCGTCGACGTTCTCGGCGACGACGGCCGGCGCCGCCGCTTCGGCAACGCGATCTTCACCCGCTATGACGTGCTCTCGATCCGGCGCCACCCGCTTCCGTGGCCCGCGGATCCCGCAGTGAGCACCATGCCGCGCGTGGCCCTCGAGGCCACGCTGCAGGCGCCGATGGGGCCGATCCGGGTGACGACCACGCACCTCGAGTACTACTCCGAGGTCCAGCGGATGGCGCAGGCCGCGCGGTTGCGCGAGCTGAATGCGGAGGCGTGCGAGCGCGCCGCGCGCCCCGGCCCGCGCAAGGGCGAGGGCGGGCCCTTCGATTCCACGCCGCAAACGCCGGACGCCGTCCTCACCGGCGACTTCAACTTCCCGCCCGAGCATCCGGCCTACGACGAGATCCTGCGTGCCGCGGGCGAAGGCGTCCCGCCTTACCTCGATGCGTGGCGGGTCGTTCGCGGCCGCGAGCCGCATGCGCCCACCTTCTGCGTCCATGCGGAGAAGTACGCGAAGACGCCGTACTGCTGCGATTTCGCGTTCGTCACGGAACCGCTCGCCCCTCGCGTGCGGGGAATCGAGGTGGATCTCGCGACCGAAGCATCCGACCACCAGCCCATCGTGATCCAGATCGACGACCGCTAGGAGCCCCGCATGTCCAGCCGAGCCCTCCCCCTTTCGGATGCGCTCCTCGCCTACGTGGCGCGAAGCGCCGCGCGCGAGCATCCCGTCCTCGCCGAGCTGCGCGCCGTGACGGCCTCGATGCCGCATGCGCAGATGCAGATCGGCCCGGACCAGGGGGCGCTCATGGCGCTCCTCGTGAAGCTCCTCGCCGCCCGCCGCACGCTCGAGATCGGCGTCTTCACCGGCTACAGCGCGCTCGCCGTGGCGCTCGCGCTTCCCGCCGACGGGAAGGTGGTCGCCTGCGACGTGAGCGAGGAATGGACGGCGATCGGGCGAAGGCACTGGGAAAAAGCGGGCGTCGCGGGGAAGATCGATCTGCGCCTCGGCCGCGCGCTCACGACGCTCGACGCGCTCGTGGCCGATGGCGCCGCCGGAACGTTCGACTTCGCGTTCATCGACGCGGACAAGCAGGGCTACGCCGCCTACTACGAGCGCTGCCTCGTGCTCCTTCGCCGGGGCGGGCTCATCGCGGTCGACAACACGCTCTGGAGCGGCGCGGTGATCGACCCGAAGGACACGTCCGCCGATACCGCGTCGCTCCGCGCCTTCAACGAATCGCTCGCGGGCGATTCGCGCGTGGACCTCGCGATGCTGACCGTCGGCGACGGCCTCACGCTCGCGATGAAGCGCTAGAGGCCGCGTCCGCCGGGGCGGGTCAATCGTCGAGGTTGCAGCTCGCCCCGTCGTGCGCGGAGGCGTCGCGCTTGCGCGGCTTCTGCGTGCCGGTGACGTACGTCGCGAAGGCCGGGGTGGCGGAGGCGAGGGCGAGGAGGAGCGGGAAAACGCGCAGCCGAATGGAATTCGGGAGCTTCATGGGGTTCTCCGGGGGGCTCGGATCGGGAGCGGAGTCTGCGCGGGCCCTCACCGGCCGTCAATGCGGAATATTCCGCACCTTTTCCCGGCTCAATGCAGGACGAGGACCGCCACGAGGAGCGCCAGCACCGCCGCGATGCCGAAGAGCATGCGCACCTGGCGCTGCTGCGCGCGCTCGAGCCGCGCGATCGCCTCTTCCAGGCGCTCCGTCCGGTCGCTCGAGAGCGCGCGATGCACGAGCCGCGGGAGCTGCGGGATCGTCTTCGCCCAGAGAGGCGCCTCGTCGCGCAGCTGCCGGATGAAGGCGCGCGGGCCGACCTGCTCCCGCATCCAGCGCTCGAGGATCGGCTGCGCGGTGCGGCGCAGATCCAGGTCCGGGTCGAGCTGCCGGCCGAGGCCCTCGACCTGCAGGAGCGTCTTCTGCAGGAGGACCAGCTGCGGCTGGATCTGCATGCGGAAGCGGCGCGAGACCTCGAAGAGCCGCAGGAGGAGCTTCCCGAAGTAAATCTCCTTCAGCGGCCGGTCGAAGATCGGCTCGCACACGGACCGGATCGCGCCCTCGAACTCGTCGACCCGCGTGTCCGGCGGGACCCATCCCGCGTCGAGGTGCGCCACGGCCACGCGGTGGTAGTCGCGGTGGAAGAACGCCATGAAGTTGGTGGCGAGGTAGCTCTTGTCCGCGTCCGAGAGCGTGCCCATGATCCCGAAGTCCACGCCGCAGTAGCGCCCGTCCGAGCGCACGAAGATGTTGCCCGGGTGCATGTCGGCGTGGAAGAAGCCGTCGCGGAAGACCTGCGTGAAGAAGATCTCCACGCCGTCCTGCGCGAGGCGCCGGATGTCGATCCCCCGCTCGCGCAGCTGCGCCACGGCATTCACGGGGATCCCGTCGATGCGCTGCATCACCATGACCTCGCGGTTGCACCAGTCCCAGTACACCTCCGGGACCACGAGGAGGCGCCCGTCCGCGAAGTTGCGGCGAAGCTGGCTCGCGTTCGCCGCCTCGCGCAGGAGGTCCAGCTCGTCCGTGATCGTGTGCTCGAACTCCATCACGACCTCGCGCGGCCGCAGCCGCCGGCCCTCCGCGAAGACCGCCTCCACGAGGGCCGCGACCGTGTGGAGGAGGCCCACGTCGTCCGCGATGACGGCGGGAATTCCGGGGCGCAGGATCTTCACCGCCACCTCGCGCCCGTCCGGGAGGGTCGCGAAATGCACCTGCGCCACGGACGCGCTCGCGATGGGCACGGTATTGAAGCTCGGGAACACCTCCCCGTGCGGCCGGCCGTAGGCGCGATCGAGCGTCGCGGCGACCTGTTCCCACGGGAAGGGGGGCACGTTGTCCTGGAGCTTCGAGAGCTCCTCGGCCACGTCCTCGGGGATCAGGTCCGGGCGGACCGAAAGGAGCTGGCCGAACTTCACGAAGATCGGCCCCAGGGACTCGAGCGCCAGGCGCAGCCGCTCGGCGCGCGGGCGCGAGCGATCGCGCCAGAAGTAGGCGATCGAGAAGCCGAGGCGGATCGCGCGGCTGCCGCGTCCGGTGAGGAATTCGTCCAGGCCGTAACGGCCGATGGCGTGGACGATGCGCGCGAGGCGCAGGGCTCGCAACATGGAACCGCGCATTTTACGCGCCAAGGGTTACGGCTGTAGCGGGGGTGCCCTTTGTCGCGCGCCGGGCGGGTGCTAATCTGGCCTCGCCCGCGGCAGGGAACCCCGGGCAACGGGAGAAAAACAAAGGAACCTGGCGATGACGTATCAGGCGGATCGTCCTTTCACGCTCTACTTCGTGCGCCACGGCATCACGGAGCCGAACTTCCGCGGCTTCCGCTGCGGCGGCGACCTCGATCTCCCGATGATGGACATCGGCTGCGACCAGGCCTACCTCCTCGCGAAGCAGATCGACAAGATGAACCTGCGGATCGGCGTGATCATCGCCGGCACGCTCCTGCGCACGCGCCAGACCGCCTCCATCATCGCGGGCGTCCTGGGCGACGTCCCGGTCATGACCGAGCCGCTCCTCAACGAGCGCCGCCTGGGCGAATGGAACAACCGTCCGATCGCCGAGACCGAGCACCTCCTCGCGGCGAAGGCGACGCCCCCGGGCGGCGAGTCCGAGCAGGACTTCACCGCGCGCGTGGCCTTGGCCCTCGAGCACCTGCGGCCCCAGCTCGAGCGCCGTCCCCTCCTCGTGAGCAGCAAGGGGGTGGGTCGCGTCCTCCATTCGCTCCTGGGCGGCAACGAGCGGATGCAGGTCGGCAACGGCGAGATCGTCGAGTTCGCGGTGGCGCCGGCTGCCGGCGAGCCTGCCCTGCGCGTGAGCCGGCCGCACCAGGGCTGAATCCGGACACCCGACCGCCATGGCCGATCCCCACTCGGGCGACGCGCATCTCCACCGGTTCGATCCGGACTGGGAGCCGGCGATCCCGGGGAGGCGCCGCGTCCTGCACAACTGGGACGAGTACATGGCGCTCGCAAAGCGCGTGATCGAGCGCTTCGACCACCAGTTCGACCTCAAGCATTTCGACTACCAGCATCCGGTACGCCTGCAGAAATGCGCGCGCCGCTTCCGGAAGCCCTACGCGGTGAAGATCGCGTACACCGAGTGGGGCGATCCCGGCAACCCGACGGTGGTCTGCTGCGGCGGCGTCGCGAACACCGCGATGCGCTTCAACTACCTCGCCTCGGACCTCGCGAGCCACTTCCACGTCGTGTGCATGGACTGGGTGGGGCGCGGCCGCAGCGGCTGGATGGCGGACGAGCGCGACTACTCGCTCGGCACCTACGAGGAGCAGCTGCGCCAGATGATCGACCACCTGGGCGTGGGGCCCGTCGTGATCCTGGGCTCGTCCATGGGCGGAAGCGCCGCGATCGAGCTCGCCGCGCGCCAGCCGCAGATGGTGCAGCGCCTGGTGCTGAACGACATCGGGCCGTACATCCCGCGCGGGCGGCGCCTGCGCCGCTCGCAGACGCTCGCGCGCCATTACGTGTTCCGCGATCCGGCGGATCTCCTGCGCAAGATCGGCGCCTCGCAGAAGAACGACGGGCCGGTGAGCGACGACATCCGCTTCAACGTGACCTTCCACCAGACGCGCTGGTCGGACGAGGAGGGCGGGCGCGTCTACCGGCACGACGTGCGCGCGCTGCAGGCCTTCCGGCACGACGCGCGCGTGAGCCTCGACCAGTGGTCGCTCTGGAAGCGCGTGCGCTGTCCGGTGCTCCTCATCCACGGGCTCCTTTCGGACGCGCTCCTCGCGCCCACGATCCGGCGCATGAAGCGCTCCGGGAACGTCTGCGTGATGCACGTGCCGGACACGGGCCACACGCCGGTGCTCTCGGACCGGAACCAGAACTGGTTCATCCACGAGTGGCTCATGGATCGCCAGCGGGCGGACGAGTGGACGGTGCTCCACGCGAAGCCGCGCGACTATCCGCAGAAGGCGGGCGCGCGCAAGCGCAGCGCAGCGCTCACCGCCTGAATTTTTACTCCGGGTCTTTCCCCGGCGGCTCCGAGTCGCGCCGCCCGCGCTCGCGCTCCCTCTGGCGGAGCACGTCGATCATCACGTTGAACGTCCGCGCGAGCTGGCCGATCTCGTCCTGCGTCTTCACGGGCACGTTCGCGTTCGCGTAGTCGCCGCGCTTCAACGCGTCCGCCGCCGCGGTGAGGCGGCCGATCGGGCGGACGATCGAGCGCGCGAAGAGCATGGCGACCAGCACGAACACGGCGCCGGCGAGCGCCACGCTGTAGAGCACCTGGCGGAAGAGCCGGTCGAGCGGGCGCGTGAAGCGGTCGCGCGACTCCGAGACGCCCACCACCCACTCGTGGCCCGGCACCGGGGCGAAGCCCGCGATCTCCTCGCGCCCCGACACGTTCGAATAGTAGGAGACGTTCCCCTGCTCGCGCGCGCCGATCATGGCGGTCGCGAGGCGCGGCTGGTCGACGCTTTCGATGGAGGTCCGGCGGAAGCGCTGGTCCGCCACGATCTCGTCCACCACCTCGGGGCGCAGCGGCACGAGGCTTCTGTACATGAACCGCGGGTCCGGATGCCAAACGATCACGCCGTCCGCGTCGATGAGGAAGGGGGTGCGCTCCCCGGCCACTTCCGCGCTCTGGAGGATGCGGCCGATGGGCTCGGCGAGGATGCGCAGCACCACGGCGCCGATGACGGTCTTTCCGTCCGCGGCGAGCACGGGGCGCGAGTAGAACACGCCGGACTTTCCCGCGACGGAGCCCACGGTGATGCCGGTCATGTGCGGCCGGCCCTCCATCGCGTGCTTGAAGTACTCGCGGAACTTGAAGTTCTTGCCCATCACGTCCGGGTCGCTCGCGACGACCGCTTTGCCCGACGTGTCCATCACCATCGCGAACTGGACGTCCGGGTCCGCGTTCACGAGCCCCTGGAGCTTGGCGAGGATCGCCGTCGTCCCCGCCGGATCGGGCCGCGCGAGGTAGGCGACGAAATCCTCGTCGGTGCCCAGGTAGTTGGCGAGGTTGCGGCTGTCGTCCAGGAGCTGCGAGACGCGCCCCGCGATGCTCTGCGCGAGGTGCTCGAGGTTCCGGAGCTCCACGCCGCTCACGTTGGCGAGCGCCGAGTCGAGGTTGTGCTTCGCCGTGATGATCATCGGCGCCAGCGCCGTGCACACCATCGCGAGGGTGAGCTTCACCGAGAGCGGCCAGGAGGCGGGACGGCGCACCCGAGCGGCAAGGCCCGCCAGCCGCGCGCGAAGCGCCCGGGGGGAGGCGAGCGTCCGCAGCCAGGCCTCGCCACCACGCAGCCCGTCCTCGTCGCCCGCGAGCAGCGCCTGCTGGAGCCCCAGCGCCGCGGGATGGGTGGCGAAGAGGAGGGTCCGCCACTGGCCGATGTCCTGCGGGCGCTCGGTGGGAGGCAGCCGGAGCGCCCAGTCGATCGCCGCCAGGAACTGGGGCGAGTAGCGGTCGCGCGCGACGTCCTGCGCCCGCGGAAGCGGGTCGCGTTCGACCGTCCGCGCGGGTGAATCGAGCGGCCTGTTGCCGGTCACCAGCCAGTAGAGGGTGGCCCCCATGGAGTAGATGTCCGTCCAGGGACCCTGGGCCCCGCCGCCCGCGTACTGCTCGATCGCCGCATAGCCGGGGGTGACCACGCCCGCCGCCGGATGGGCCTTCTCGGCCGCCGCCTGCCGCGCCGCGCCGAAGTCGAGGAGCACGACGCTCCCGTCCACGTCCCGCACGTAGATGTTGTCCGGCTTGATGTCGCGGTGCAGGTAGCCGGCGCGGTGGACCGCCGCGAGCCCGTCCAGGAGGGGCGCGATGAGCGAGACGATCGCCTCCTCCGTGAGGTCGCCCTGCCCCCGCCGCCACTGCTTGAGGGACTGGCCCCGCTCGTACTCGAGGACTATGTAGGCGGTCCGGTTGGCCTCGAAGAACCGCGAGACCCGCACGATGTTCGGATGGCGGAAGGTGGCGAGGGTGCGCGCCTCCACGAGGAAGTCGTCCAGCCCCTCGTGGTAATGGCCGAGGTCGCGGTCCGCGCGGGGCGAGACGGAATCGTCCGCCGCCCGGTACGCGAGGTCCTCCGGCAGGTACTCCTTGATGACCACCCGCGCGTCGAGATGGGTGTCCGTCGCCGCGTAGACGATCCCGAAGCCGCCCTGGCCCAGCACCGCGTCGATCCGGTATTCCATCAGGCGATACCCGGACGGCAGCGCCACGGTCGGGCCGGACGACCGGCGTGCGGGAGCCGCCCGCGGCTCGAGGGGAGCCAGGGGCCGGGTCACATCGACGGTGGTGATGTCCTGGCCGGGTTCTTCGGCCATGCGCGCCTCGCTTCGGCACCGGGTCCGGGTACCCTATCACAGGGGACGTTCCGGCGCCGGAAAAGCCAGAGGGGACAGATACTTACAACGGTAACTTTAACCTTTTCGCAAGGGCCGTGATACCATTCAGGGGGCAAAAAGGGAGAGTTCGGGATGGGGACGATTCGCGTCCGATTCATTACCGTCGCGCTGGTGGTGAGCTTCTTCGCCGTCGGCATGGCGGCGTTCCTGAATTACTTCAAATACAAGAGCACCATCGGCGGCATCGTGAAGTCGCGCGTGCTGGTCGTGGGCCGCAGCATCGAGAACAGCATCCAGGCTTCCCTTGCGCTGGGCTTGCAGTTCACGGAACTGGCCACGCTTCCCTCGCAGATGGAGCGCGAGAAAGCCTCGGACAAGCTGATCCAGGGCATCGACGTCTTCGACGACACCGGCCAGGTCATCTACAGCACCGATTCCGCGCGCGTGGGCCAGCGCGTGCAGCGCTCGTGGACCGAGGCGGCCGCGCGCTCGAAGACGACGGAGTGGACGGGCGAGGGCGTCGAGGATTATGTCGCCGGCATCTCGCTCAAGAACAACTTCGACCTCACGGTGGGCTACCTCGCGCTGCGCTACTCGCGCGACTACGTGGATCGCGCCGCGACCGCGGCCGCACGGCAGATCACGCTCGCGGCGCTCGCCGCCTTCGCCGGCATCGCACTCATCGCGCCGCTCGCGTTGATCGTCGTGATCCGCCGCTTCGAGCGCGACCTGCAGACGCTCGAGACCGCGGCCGTGCACCTCGAGGACAAGGGCGAGCAGCCGGCGCTCACGGGCTCCGCGTTCGACTCGATCATCGACCACCTGCGGGCGTCGCTGCGCGACGCCAACGCCGCGCTGGACGACCTCCGCGCGAAGCTCGACTCCTCCGCCTAGCCGCCCATGCTCGAGAAGAATTATCTCTGGCGCATCTACTGGCAGCTCGCGGGCGTGATCATGGTCTGCGTGGTGATCGCGCTCGCCGTGGTCTCGTACTTCTCGCACCGCGTGTTCGACCAGGAGCTGGTGCCCGAGACCGAAGCGAAGGCCGCGACGGAAGGCTCGTCGCTCCGCGCGCTCGTGCTGAAGGCCACGAGCTACGGCATCCCCTTCGCGAACCTCTACGGCGTCGACAAGACCTTCGAGGAGATGTTCGGCGAGAACCCCGAGTTCTCCTACGCGGGCATCACTAACACCGAAGGCACGCTCCTCTACCAGTACGGGCGCGAGCCCCAGGGCGCGCTCGTGCACTTCCACAGCCCGGCCCTCCTCGCCGCGATGCGCGACTCGACGGTGCCGTGGCAGGTGGCGCTCGTGGGAACGCAGTACATCGTCTCCATGCCGATCATCTCGCAGGGCACGCCGCTGGGCGTCCTGCACATCGGCATCGATTCCGTCTTCGTGGACCGGGTGCTCCTCGAGGTGATGCTGGACGTCCTCGTGGTGCTCGTGGTGTCCCTCTTCTTCACGCTCGAGCTCCTGAACTTCATGGCGGGCGCGCGGCTCGCCTCGGGCCTGGGCGAATTCGGCCAGCAGGTCGAGCGCATGAGGAACGGCGACTTCACGGCCACGGCGCGCCTGCGCGCGAACGACGAGATCGGGAGGCTGCTCCGCCGGATCGACGCGGCGGTGGACCACCTCAACGTCCGCTACGAGTTCCTGGCGGGCGAGGTGCAGGACAAGATGCGCGCGGGCAACGCCGCCGGGCGCGATGCGCTCCGGCCCGCCGTTGCTGCGCTCGAAGCCATCGGCAAGCGCTTCAAGTTCGGCTCCGCCCAGCAAGCGGCGGCCGTCTCGGACGAGATGAACCTGAACCGGATCCGCGCTCCCCTCTTCGCGTTCATCATCGCCGAGGAGCTCACGCGCTCGTACCTCCCGACCTACGTGAACCAGCTCCTCGTGAACGTCCCCGGGGTGTCGCCGCAGGTCGTGATCGGGCTCCCGATCATGCTCTTCATGCTCATCGTGGCGCTCGGCCAGCCGTATCTCGGCGCCTGGAGCGAGCGCGTGGGACGACGGAAGGCGATGCTGATCGGCGCGGCCATCGCGACCGTGGGCTTCCTCGCGACCGCCCTCGCCTACAACCTCTACGACCTCCTCGTCTGGCGCTCGCTCTGCGCGCTGGGCTACGCGATGGTCTTCGTCGCGGCGCAGGGCTACGTGCTCGACCGTACCGGGCAGACCAACCGCGCGCAGGGATTCGCGCTCTTCATCGGCGCCATCATGGTGGCGACGGTGTGCGGCCCCTCGATCGGCGGCATCCTCGCGGACAACCTGGGCTTCCGGATGGCGTTCGGCGTCTCCGCGATCATGTCGTTCCTCTCGATCCTCGCGATCCTGCGCCTGCCCGTGAACGACGCCCGCCCGCCGTCGGTGCGCCCGTCGCGCCCGCCGCGCCTGCGGGAAGTGATGGCCCTCATCGTGAACCGCCGCTTCATGACGCTCACGGGCCTGGCCGCCATGCCCGCGAAGATCATCCTCACGGGCGTCTGCTTCTACCTCGTCCCGCTCTACATCGTCTCGCTCGGGAACACCTCCGCGATGGCGGGACGGATGCTCATGGTCTATGCGGTGATGATGGTGATGATCGTGCCGCTCTCCGCGCGGCTCTCGGACGCGAGCCTGCGCCGCGACCGCTACGTCTCCGTGGGCCTCATCATCTCCGGCCTCTCCGGGCTGCTGCTCCTCCTCTCGGACAGCATCCTCGTCCTCTTCGGCGTGGTCTTCCTGCTGGGCCTGGGCCAGGCGCTCTCGATCGCCGCCCAGAGCGCGCTCGTGGCCGAGCATTGCCAGGAAGAGATCCGCGTCTACGGCAACGACGCGGTCTACGGCGTCTACCGGCTGCTCGAGCGCCTGGGGAACGCGCTGGGCCCGCTCATGGCGAGCCTCCTCGTGGTCTTCTGGGGCTACCAGGGCGCCTTCGTCTCCCTCTCCGCCCTCGTCCTCTTCTGCGGCATCGCGTTCACGATCTCGACGCGCGGCGAGCAGTGGCAGGGCGAGCCCGTTCATCCCTGACGCCATGGCCACTCGCCTCCTCGTCGTCTTCGCGCTGCTCGCCACGCTCCTCCTGGGCGGGGACCGGGACGCGCTCGCCCAGTACTCGAGCTCGCGGCCGCTTCGCATCTACGCGATCACGTTCCGCGGCATGACGGACGTCGAGCGCGGGTTCCAGGACTATTTCGCCGCGCGCCGCATCCCGGTGCAGATCACGTGGCGGGACCTGAACCGCGATGCCGCCCGCATGCCCGTCTTCCTGGACGAGATCCGCCGCACGCGGCCGGACCTGGTCTACACGTGGGGCACGTCCGTCACGCTGGGCGTGGTGGGCCCCTTCGACAACCCCGAGCCCCAGAGCCACATCGCCGACATTCCCGTGGTGTTCACGCTCGTCGCGGCGCCGGTCCTCGCGAAGATCGTCCCGGACCTCAAGTCGTCGCGCCGCAACGTGACCGGCGTCTTCCACGTGGCGCCCACCGAGGCGCAGATCCGCGCCATGGCCTCGTACCGGCCGTTCAAGTCGATCGGCATCCTCTACACGCCGACGGAGCAGAACTCGGTGGTCGTGGTGAACGAGGTGCGCGAGGTCGCCAAGCGGCTGGGCTTCACCGTGGTCGCGAGGCCGTTCCGCATGGTGGGCAACCAGGTGACCGCGGAGGGCGCCCCGGAGATGATCCGCGAGATGAAGGAGCAGAAGGTCGACTGGCTGTACCTGCCGCCAGACTCCTACCTCGGCACGCAGACGCAGAAGATCATCATCCCGGCGGCGATGGCCGTGGGTTTGCCGACCTTCGCCTCGACCGAGCAATTGATGGAAACCGGCGCGCTCACCGGCCTCATCTGCCACTACTACGCGATCGGCCAGTTCACCGCGTACAAGGCCGAGCAGATCCTGGTGAACAAGGTGCCGCCGTCGCGGATCCCCATCGAGACCCTCACGCGCTTCACGCTGCAGGTGCGCATGGACGTCGCCGAGCAGCTGCGCATGCCGCCGCCGCTGCCGATGTTCAACTACGCCGAGCTGATCGTCCCCAAGGACGTCGTCGCCACGGAGAAGTGAGGCGGGGAGCGGCCCCTAGGCCCCTTCCTTCAGGCGCGCGGCGAACTTCTGCCGCAGCTTCGCGACCTTCGGGTCGATCACCGCGGTGCAATAGGGATTGCGGCGCCCCACCCGGTCGTAGTACTGCGCGTGGTACTGCTCGGCCGGGTAGAAGGTCTCGGCCGGCACGATCTGCGTGACGATCGGCTTCGAGAACGCCTCACGCCCCAGCCGCTCGGCCGTCTCCTCCGCGACGCGCTTCTGCTCCGGCGAATGGAAGAAGATCGCGGACCGGTACTGGGTGCCCACGTCGTTCCCCTGCCGGTCCCGGGTCGTGGGATCGTGGGTCGCGAAGAAGACCTCGAGGAGATCCGCGTAGGAGATCCGGTCCGGGTCGAAGACCACTTTCACGACCTCGGCGTGGCCGGTGTCGCCCCCGCAGACGTCCTCGTAGGTCGGATCCGCGGTGGCGCCGCCCGTATAGCCGGACTCCACGGACTCGACGCCCTGCAGCCGGCCGAAGACGGCCTCCAGGCACCAGAAGCAGCCTCCGGCGAGCGTTGCGATTTCCTTTTTCATGGTGGGACGAACCCCTACTGGCGGTGTCTCTTAATCAGGATCAAACTAGAACTTGTGGAGTTCCGGTTATAAGTCGTTGACCGCAACCCGACCTTCGATCATGGCACAAACCTTCCAGCCCCCCGGGCAGCCCACCGCCCTCGAGACCCTGCCCGAGCAGGAGATCTCGCGCGAGGTCCTGCTCGAGAAGTACGCCAAGGGCGGCGAGACGAGCGTCGGCGAGGTCCGGGCCCGCGTCGCGCGGGCGCTCGCATCCGTCGAGCCGGAGCCGCGCCGGGCGCATTGGGAGGCCCGTTTCATGGACGCCCAGGAGCGGGGGTTCGTTCCGGCGGGCCGCATCAATTCGGCCGCGGGCACCTCGCTCACGGCCACCCTGATCAATTGCTTCGTGCAGCCGGTGGGCGACTCGATCACGGAGGTCGTCGAAGGCAAGCCCGGCATCTACAGCGCGCTCGCGGAGGCGGCCGAGACGATGCGCCGTGGCGGCGGCGTGGGCTACGACTTCTCGTCGATCCGCCCGGAAGGCGCCTTCGTCCGCGGCACGCTCTCGCGCGCGAGCGGCCCGGTGTCCTACATGCGGGTCTTCGACCAGTCGTGCGAGACGGTCGAATCGGCGGGAAGCCGGCGGGGTGCCCAGATGGGGGTGCTCCGTTGCGACCATCCGGACATCGAGCGCTTCATCCACGCGAAGGACGCGGGACAGC
>DATAMY010000018.1:0-3506 GCA_036266535.1 Usitatibacter sp.
CCGGAGCACACGGGGTGCGCGCCGAACTTGTCGCCTTCGGCCTTCGCGGCCTTGGGCGAGACCATCATGCCGGCGCGGTCCGCGAGCTGCGCGAGGAGCGGCGCGAACGGCGCGGAAAGGTTGAAGCGCACGGTGTACGGATCGACCACGTCCACGCTGGTGACGGGTGCCAGCTCCCCGCGGCGGTTGGAGCCGGGCATCGTCTTGTGCCGCTCGATGTTGAACTTGACCGCCGCGGCGTCGAGCTTCTCCCCGTCGTGGAACGTGACGCCCTGGCGGATCTTCATGGTGAGCGACTTCTGGTCCGGGCCCCACTGCCACGAGGTCGCGAGCTGCGGGACGATGTTGAGCTTCTCGTCCACGTCGACCAGCTTGTCGCAGAGTCCCGCGAAGACGATGCGGCCCACGAAGGTCCGGGCGAGCGTCGGATCGAGCACGTCCGGATCCTCGGCCAGGCCGATGCGCAGCGCCTGCGCGAAGACGGCGGGCGTGCAGATGAGGGCCGCGAGCGCGAAGACCGCGATGCGCGCGGAACGGGTGAAGGTCGTCATGGCGGGAAGCTCCTCTGTAGTGCGGGTGAGTCTATCAAGGGCGGACGGCGAACGCAGCCTGCAGGCGCTCGAGGCGCGGGTTCGCGGGGACGCTCGCCGGGTCCGCGGAGATCCCGGCGGGCGGCGCGATCTCCTTCCAGAAATGGCACGCGGTCCCACGCCCGTCCTCGACCACGAGCGGCGGGTCCTCGGCCGCGCAGCGCTCGCGCGCGTACGGGCAGCGGGTGCGGAAGCGGCAGCCGGAGGGCGGATGGATCGGGCTGGGCACGTCGCCCTGCAGCACGATCCGCTCGCGTCGAAGCGTCGGATCCGGCACCGGGATCGCGGAAAGGAGCGCCTGCGTGTAGGGATGCCGCGGCCGCGCGAAGAGCGCGCGCTTCTCCGCGATCTCGACGATGCGCCCGAGGTACATGACGGCCACGCGGGTGGAGATGTGCTTCACCACCGCCAGGTCGTGCGCGATGAAAAGGTAGGAGAGACCCAACGTGCGCTGCAGGTCCTGGAGCAGGTTCACCACCTGCGCCTGGATCGAGACGTCGAGCGCGGAGACCGGCTCGTCGCAGACGATGAGCCGGGGCTCCACCGCGATCGCCCGCGCGATCCCGATCCGCTGGCGCTGGCCGCCGGAGAACTCGTGCGGATAGCGCTGCGAGTGCCGGGAGGAAAGACCCACGAGCTGGAGGATCTCCGCCACGCGCTCGCGCCGCCGCCCGGGCGCCAGCCCGTGCAGCATGAGCGGCTCCTCCAGCGTCTGGCCCACCGTCATGCGCGGGTTCAACGATGCGTACGGGTCCTGGAAGATGATCTGGAGCGCCCGGCGCTCGCGGCGCACGGCGCGGTCGTCCAGCGCGAAGAGGTCGCGGCCCTCGAACCAGACCTTGCCGGACGTGGGCTCGAGGAGCCGCAGCACGAGGCGGCCGGTCGTGGATTTCCCGCAGCCGGATTCGCCCACGAGTGCCAGCGTCTCGCCCGCCGCGACCTCGAAGCTCACGTCGTCCACCGCATGCACGACGCCCGCCGAGCGGCCGAACCATCGCCCGCCCACGGGGAAGTGCTTCACCAGCCGCTCGACGCGCAGGAGCTCCGTCATGCCGCCCGCACCGCCTTCTCCTCGAGCGGCGCGTACCAGCAGCGCGCGAGCTGACCCGGCGCGACCTCGGCGAGCGGCGGCTCCTCCGCGCGGCAGCGCTCGGTCGCGAACGGGCAGCGGGGCTCGAACCGGCAGCCGCCCGGCGCGGTGAGCGGATCCGGCACCTGCCCGTCGATCGCCGGAAGCCGCGCCTGCTCGACGTGGAGCTTGGGGATCGAGCCCAGGAGGCCGATCGTGTACGGATGCTGCGGCCGGGCGAAGAGCTCGCGCACGCCGGACTTCTCGACGATGCGCCCGGAATACATCACGGCCACGTCCTGCGCCAGCTCCGCCACCACGCCCAGGTCGTGCGTGATGAGGATGATCGCGGTGCCCGTCTCCTCGCGCAGCTCCCGCATGAGCTCGAGGATCTGCGCCTGGATCGTGACGTCGAGCGCCGTCGTGGGCTCGTCGGCGATGAGCAGGCGCGGACGGCACGCGAGCGCCATGGCGATCATCGCGCGCTGGCGCATGCCGCCCGAGAGCTTGTGCGGATGCTCGCCGAAGCGGCGCTCGGGCGAGGGCATGCGCACGCGCTCGAGCATCTCGATCGCCTGGCGGCGCGCGGCCTCGCGGCCGATCGACCGATGGCGGACGATTCCCTCCACGATCTGGTCGCCGATGGTGAACGCGGGATTGAGCGACGTCATCGGCTCCTGGAAGATCATCGCGATCCGGTCGCCGCGGATCCCGCGCATGCGCGCGGGCGGAAGCTTGAGGAGGTCCTGGCCCTCGAAGAGGATCTCGCCGCCCACGATGCGGCCCGGGGGGCTCGCGACGAGGCCCATGATCGAAAGCGCGGTCACGCTCTTCCCGCAGCCGGATTCGCCGACGAGGCCGAGCGTCCGGCCCTCCTCGAGCACCAGGCTCACGCCGTCCACCGCGTTGAACGTGCCCGCGTCGTTCGTGAACGCCGTCCGGAGGTCCCGCACCTCGAGGAGCGCCGCCACCGTGCCTACCGGGGAGGCGCCGCGTGGAACCGGGCGATTGTCTCCTCGATCACCGTGCGGTCCGTGGTGCCGACCGGATTCGCGTGCGTGGCGAGGCAGGAAAGGAACGGCTGGAAGCGCTCGAGGCTCACCTGGTAGAGGCGCTCGAGCTCGGCGATCGGCTCGGCATGGTCGTCTACGCGCAGGCTCAGCGCCGGATACTCCTCGGTCGTATGGACGAGCACCGCGGCGGCCTGCTTCCCGCGCTTGTCGCCGCCCGCGGCCTCCCCCGCCGCGAGCGCGCGGATGAGGCGCTCGGGGAAAGGCCGGTCGGCTGCCTCCACGTATGCGCGCGCCGTGGCTTCGATCACCTGCGGCCCCGCGAGCATGTTGCCCGCGACCGAGAAACCGTCCCCGGCGAGATGCCCGCACCAATCGATGCAGCCCTTGCCCGTATGCGCACCGGTGCGGCCCTCGCGGTCCACCACGTGGAATTGCCGCACGTCCCGCCCCGCGTCCGCGTCGATGAGCCGGCGCACCACTTCGGGAGCTCCCGTCCCGGCCTCGAGCGCCCGCAAGCCTTCCGACGCGTAGAGGGGATTGATAAGCGCCTGGGTGGAGAGCGCGCCGCGGCCGGCCCGCACGGCCGGACAGAGCGCGCCCACCGCGAAGAATCGGCTCGCCACCGCGACGCCGAGGACGCCGGAGGGATGCCGTGCGACGAGGGACCAGGTCATCGCCGGGATTCTACAGGCGGCCGGACGACAGCTTCACGAAAGGAAATTCAGGCCGTTGTTGCGATTTTATTCCATCGCCCCGATGATATTTCGCCCTGCGGGTAGGGGCCGGGTCGATATAGGATCGCGCGGACGGCAGGCAACGGGCATAACAAACAAC
>DATAMY010000019.1:0-2712 GCA_036266535.1 Usitatibacter sp.
CTGGAGGCCCACGTGCATGATCACCCCGCCGGGCTTCACTGCGGCGAAGGCCGCAGCGCGCGTGGCCTTCGCCCCCACGGCGTCCACCACGAGGTCCATGACGCCGGATTCGGCCGCCTCGCCCTTCGCCGGATCGAGCGCCGCCGCGTCCGCGTGCTTCGCCACGGAAGCGCGCCGCAACGCGTTGGTCTCGGCCACGCGCACGTCGCGGCAGCCGTAGTGCCGCGAGAGCAGGGCCGTGAGGATGCCGATGGCGCCCCCGCCGATCACGAGCAGGCGCCCTTCCTGGAGGGGTCTTTGCATCGCGCGCATGGAGAGGTTGAGCGCATGGAGGGCGGTGGCGGCGGGCTCGGTGAGGGCCGCGGTGCGCGCGTCCATTCGGGCGGGCAGCTCGATGAGGCTCCCCACCGGGATCGACATGCGCTCGGCGAAGGCGCCGGGCCGCGTCATGCCCACCATCGTCCGGTTGGCGCAGAGGTTGTTGCGGCCCTGCACGCAGAATTCGCATGTTCCGCAGGTGATGAGCGGATTGGCGGTGAAGCGCTTGCCGGTGAAGGGCCCCGCGACCACGGTGCCGGCGAGCTCGTGGCCCAGGATGAGCGGGGGATTCCTTCGCGGATCGTGCCCGTGGTAGGCGTGCATGTCGGAGCCGCAGATGCCGACCGCGTCGATGGCGAGCACGACCTCGCCGGGTGCAAGCGCGGGCTCGGGCTCTTCGCGGTAGGTGACCTCGAGCGGCTGGGTGTAGACGAGCGCTTTCATGCCTATTTCGCGGTGAAGCCGCCGTCCACGGCGAGCGTCTGGCCCGTCACGTAGTCGGAAGCGGGGCTGCAGAGGAAGACGGCCGCGCCCTGCAGGTCGGCGAGCTCGCCGTTGCGGCCGATCGCGGTCTGGCGGGCCAGGGCCTCGACGCGCGCCTTGTCCGCGTACACCGGGGCCGTGAGCGGGGTCGCGAAGAAGCCGGGGGCGATCGCGTTGCAGTTCACGCCGTGGGGCGACCATGCCTCCGCCATGTGGCGCGTGAGCTGCACGATGCCCGCCTTGGCCGCGCCGTACGCGGCGCCGTTCGGCAGCGCGCGATAGCTCTGCAGCGAAGCGATGTTCAGGATGCGGCCCCAGCCCTTCGCCTTCATGCCCTCCACGAGGTGGCGCGAGAGGAAGAACGGCGCCGAGAGCATCACCTCGATCTGCTCGTCCCAGGCGGCATCCGTGACATCGTCCGCGTGCTGGCGGTGATTGAGGCCCGCGGCGTGCACGACGATGTCCACGGCGCCGAACGGCGTCGCGGCGGCTTGCGCGATGGATGCGAGGCTCTCGCGGTTTCCCACGTCGCCGGGCACCACGTGGGCCCTTGCGCCCGATCGCTCGATCGCGGACGCGGCCTCGCGAAGCGGCGCCGCGCGGCGCGCGCAGAGGACCACGGCGGCGCCCGCCTGGCCGAGCGCTTCGGCGATGGCGCGCCCGATGCCCGATCCCGCGCCGGTCACGAGCGCCACGCGCCCCTCGAGACGGAATCGGTCGAGGACGCCCGCCATCGCGCTCAGGCTTTCACCGGCTCGCCCAGGGGGAATGTGTCCCGGGGAAAGTACTTGCCGAGGCGATCGTCGGCGGTGCGCGCATGGGCCTCCATCCCCTCCAGCCGGGAGATGCGCGCGGTCACGGGAGCGATGTCCCGGTTCGCTTCGCGCGTCATGCGCTGCCAGGTGAGCGTCTTCACGAACTTGTGCACCGAGAGCCCGCCCGAGTAGCGCGCGGCGCCCTTGGTGGGCAGGATGTGGTTGGGTCCCGACGCCTTGTCGCCGAAGGCGACCGTGGTCTCCTCGCCCAGGAAGAGCGATCCGTAGTTGGTGAGGCGCGCGAGCCACCAGTCGAGGTCGCGCGCGTGCACCTCGAGGTGCTCGCTCGCATGGAGATCCGAGGTGGCGGCCACTTCCTCGCGCGTGTCGCACAGCACGACCTCGCCATAGTCGCGCCATGCCGCGCCGGCCGCGTCTTGCGCCGTGGGGGGCAGCGCCGCGATCAGCTCCGGAACCCGCTTCATCACGGCATCGGCGAGGCGCCGCGAGTCGGTGAAGAGCCAGGCGGGCGACTCGTGACCGTGCTCGGCCTGCCCCACCAGGTCGGTGGCCACCATCTGCGCATCGGCGGAATCGTCGGCGATCACCGCGACTTCCGACGGGCCCGCGAACACGTCGATCCCCACGCGCCCGAAGAGGAGCCGCTTCGCCTCGGCCACGAACTTGTTGCCCGGACCCACGATGATGTCGGCCGGCGGCGCGCCGAAGAGGCCGAAGGCCATCGCGGCGATCGCCTGCACGCCGCCCAGGGTCATCACCCGGTCGGCCCCGGCGACCTTCATGGCGTAGAGCACGTAGGGATGGATGCCTTCGCCCTTGTAGGGCGTCGAGCAGGCGACCACCGTGGGCACGCCCGCTTCCTTCGCGGTCGCGATGCTCATGTACGCCGAGGCGATGTGCGCGTAGCGGCCCGTGGGCACGTAGCAGCCCGCGGTGCTCACGGGGACGAGGCGCTGCCCGGCGACGAGCCCCGGGTGCACCTCGACCTCGAACTCCCCGATGGATTCACGCTGCGCACGCGCGAAGCGCCTCACCTGGGCCGTCGCGAACTCGATGTCGGCCTTCACGGTGCCGGGCACGAGCTTCGCCCGCCGCTCGATCTCGGCGGGAGGGACCACGATCTCGCCCTCCCAGC
>DATAMY010000020.1:0-25215 GCA_036266535.1 Usitatibacter sp.
GACGGTCTGGCTGACGGCCCCCGAGGTGGCGGCGTTGTAGCTCGCGTCGCCTGAGTACCGGGCGGTGATGCTGTGGGAGCCGGCGGTGAGAGAGCTCGTGGCGCAGGCCGCCGTCCCGGCGGAGAGCGCGACCGCGGAGCAGATGGCGGTGGAGCCGTCGAGGAAGGTCACCGATCCCGTCGGCGTGCCGGCCGACCCGCTCACGGTCGCGCTGAAGGTCACGCTCTGGCCCGCGTTCGACGGATTGGCCGAAGAGGCGAGCGAAACGGAAGCGGTCGCGAGGCCCACCGTGAATGCGTAGGACGAGATGGCGCCCACCAGCGGCACGCTTTGCGGGCCGGCGTTCACCGACGTGGCCTCCTCGGTGTCCGTGGCCAAGGCGTAAAGCGTATGGGGCCCCGGGGGCAGTCCGCTGAAGCTCGCCGTGTAGGGTCCGGAGCCGGACGCGGCGCTCCAGCGCCCCGTCGTCGCGTCGAGCTGGAAGTAGACGGCTCGGACCGGGGGAGCCGTGGGGGAGAACCCGCTCGCCGCGTTCAGGGTGAAGCTCGGGTTCGGACCGCTCGTGTCCCCCGGAAGCGGCGTGATCGTGGTCGTGAGGGGAACGTTCTGGGGGGTGTCGCTCGAGGCTCCCTGGACGACGCTCACCGAATCCGGCGCCGTCACGTACATGCGGTTGGTGACCGGATCCACGCCGACCGCCGTCGCCCCGGCCGGGATCGCGAGCGTGGTGACGGCGTTCGTCGCGCCGTCGATCACCGTAAGCGTTCCGTCGGCATTCGGGACGTAGATCTTGTTGGTGGAAGGGTTCACCCCGATCGCGACCGGCCCCGCGGCCGAAGTGCCGGAAGGGATGAACGAGAACGCGTCCGTCCCTCCGTCCATCACCATGACCTCGCCCGCGAACGCGGCGTAGACCTTGTTGGTGACGGGATTCACGGCGACCGCGCTGGGCGAGGAGGCGTGGCCGGGAGCGGTGAAGAACTTGTATGCGAGGGTCGCGCCGTCGATGTAGCCGAAAGGCCCGCGGCTATCCTGCGTCACCACGTATGTCCGGTTCGTCGCTGCGTTCACCGCGAGCGCGACCGGAGTGCTCCAGACCGGGACCGCGGGAGGGTGCGGGAAGTCGGCGGTCGTCGATCCGTCCACGACCCGCACGTCGCCCGTCGCGTAGGTCGCCACGTACACCTTGTTCGTGACCGGGTTGATCGCGATGGCGTCCGGCTGGAACGAGTCCACCGCGATCGTGAACCACGTATTGGTGTTGCCGTCGACGATCGTCACCTCGTCCGTCGCGGCGGTGCTCAACCGGACGACGAAGATCCGGTTGGTGACGGGATTTATCGCGATGGGCCCGTTCGAGCCCAGCGGAAGGGTCGCCGAGACGGTGTCCGTGGCGCCGTCGATCACCGTGAGCGTCGAGTCGGAGCCGCTCGTCACGTACACCTTGTCCGTCGCCGGATTGACCGCGATGTACTGGGGCCGCGTTCCGACCGGGATGCTGCTCGTCCCATTGGTCGCGCCATCCACCACGACCACGCTGTTGGAGAGCTCGCTCGCGATGTAGATCTTGTTCGTGATCGGATTGACGGCGATCGCGCGGGGGCTCGATCCGGCCGGGATCGGGCTCTGGACCGACTGCGCGCGCGCGGGACTGGCGAGCGCCAGCGCGGCGGATGCGAGGACCGAAAGCAGCAAAGAGAAGATGGGGCGCGAGCGGTATGGCATTGGACGTGGCGGAGGGATTGCGAAGATCGCATCGAGCGCGGCCGCCCGCGCCTGGAAGCGCGTGGGCGGCCGCAATGGGCGGGAGTCAGTTCCCCCAGGCCTCGATTTCGACGATGCGCGAGTAGTGGAGGAGCGCGCTGTTCACGACGACCCGCACGCGGCTGATGCTCGTTGGCGGGAAGCTCACGGTGCGCTTGACCAGGTTGTTGCCGGTGACCGTTCCCAGCGTGACCCACATCGAGCCGTTCCAGCCCTGGACGTCGAAGTCGGTCACCCCGAAGCTCGTGAAGGTCATGGTGTCGGTGGGCTCCGCGGGCGCGGTGTAGTTGTCCTGGACGCTGTAGAGCACCACGTGGTCGATCATGTGGGCGGCCGGGAAGTCGATCTCCACCGTGTCGGGGAACATGTCTCGGGTGTCGTCGACCCAGGCGTTTGCGGTGATGTTGGCGCCGGTGCGATCGCCGTTGTTCACCGCCGCGACGTTGTACGCCGCGTTGGTGCTGGAGGCCGAGGCCACGGCGCCGTTGGAGGCGAGGGCGAAGTTGGTCCCGGAGGGCGGCGGCGGGGTGGCGCTCGTGGTCCAGGCCTCGATCTCGACGATGCGCGAGTAGTGCAGGAGCGCGTTGTTCACGTTCACGCGGATGGCGCTCACGCTCGCGGCCGGGAAGCTCACCGTGCGCTTGACCAGGTTGTTGCCGGTGACCGAGCCCAGGGTGACCCAGGCCGAGCCGTTCCAGCCCTGGACGTCGAAGTCGGTCACCCCAAAGCTCGTGAAGGTCATGGTGTCGGTGGGCTCCACGGGCGAGGTGTAGTTGTCCTGGACGCTGTAGAGCACGACGTGGTCGATCGTGTGCATGCCGGCGAATGCGATCTCGACCGTGTCGGGGAACATGTCGCGGGTGTCGTCCACCCAGGCGTTGGCGGTGATATTGGCGCCGGTGCGATCGCCGTTGTTGACCGCCGCGACCGTGTAGCTCGCGTTGGTGCTGGAGGCCGAGGCTACGCCGCCGTTGGAGGCGAGGGCCGCGTTGATGGAGGAGGGCGGCGGGGTGGAGGTCGCCGTCCAGGCCTCGATCTCGACGATGCGCGAGTAGTGCAGGAGCGCATTGTTGACCATCACGCGGATGGCGCTCACCGTCGCGGCCGGGAAGCTCACGGTGCGCTTGACCAGGTTGTTGCCGGTGACCGAGCCCAGGGTGACCCAGGCCGAGCCGTTCCAGCCCTGGACGTCGAAGTCGGTCAGGCCAAAGCTCGTGAAGGTCATGGTGTCGGTGGGCTCCACGGGCGAGGTGTAGTTGTCCTGGACGCTGTAGACGGCGACGTGGTCGATGGTCTGCGCGCCGGAGAAGTCGATGCGCACCCAGTCGGGGAAGACGTCGCGGGTGTCGTCGACCCAGGCATTGGCGGTGATGTTGGCGCCCGTGCGATCGCCGTTGATGACCGCCGCCAAGTTGTAGGCGGCGTTGGTGCTCGAGGCCGAGACCGTGGCGCCGTTGCTAGCCAGCGCGACGTTGACCGAGCTGGAGGTCGATCCCTGGACGGTCTGGCTGACGGCCCCCGAGGTGGCGGCGTTGTAGCTCGCGTCGCCTGAGTACCGGGCGGTGATGCTGTGGGAGCCGGCGGTGAGAGAGCTCGTGGCGCAGGTGGCCGTCCCGGCCGAGAGCGCGACCGAGGAGCAGATCGTGGTCGAGCCGTCGAGGAAGGTCGCCGATCCGGTGGGCGTGCCGGCGCTGCCGCTCACGGTCGCGCTGAAGGTCACGCTCTGGCCCGCGTTCGACGGATTGGCCGAAGAGGCGAGCGAAACGGAGGGGTTCGCCTTGGTGGCGTTCACCGTCTGGGTGAGCGGGCTCGAGGTGGTGGCGTTGTATGTCCCATCGCCCGAGTACTGCGCGGTGATCGAATGGCTGCCGCCGGTGAGCGAGCTCGTGGCGCAGGTCGCGGTGCCCGCGGAGAGGGCAATCGAGGAGCAGATCGCGGTCGAGCCGTCGAGGAAGGTGGCCGATCCGGTGGGCGTGCCGGCCGACCCGCTCACCGTCGCGGTGAAGGTCACGCTCTGCCCGGCGTTCGACGGGTTCGCGGAAGAGGCGAGTGAAACCGTCGGCGTGGCGAGGATGGCCCCGTCGCCCGTGAAGAGCGCCAGGGTGATCATCTCGGAGCCGTCGCCTGCCACCCACAGCTTGCCGTCGGAGCGGCGGACGATGGAGTAGGCGACATCCGCCTCGGCGTTCACCGGCGCGAACACCGTCCCGTTGGTGCCGAAGGAGGTGTCGAGCGTGCCGGACGGCAGGTACTGGCCCACGGTGAAGGCACCGCCCCATTCGCCGGCGACCGCGATCTTCCCGCTCGGGAGGAGCGTGAGGGCGAAGATTCGGTTGTGGTTGCCCATGTCCGTCGTCACCACGCCGCCCGTCCCGAACGAGCTGTCGAGCGTGCCGTCGGTGTTGTAGCGGACGAGCGCGAAGTCGTCGGTGCCGTTGCCCGGGTTGAACCACTTGCCGCCCACGACGATCTTGCCGTCGATCTGCAGGGCGAGCGCGTTGCCATTCGAGATCGTCGCGCCGATCGACGTGGTCGCGACGCCGCTCGTGCCGAACGTGGTGTCCACGGCCCCGTTGGCGTTGAGGCGCGTCACCATGATGCTCACCTGCGAGCTGGACACGTCGCCGTATCCCGCGCCCACGATCTTGCCGTCGGGCTGGAGCGCGATCGCCTTCACGAGGTCGTTGCCCGTGCTCATCGCGACGCGCGCCTTGCCGTTCGTGCCGAACGTGGTGTCGATGCTGCCGTCGGCGTTGAAGCGCATGAAGAGCGAATCGGAAAAACTGCTCCCGCCGAGCTGGCCGATGCCGCCCACCACGATCTTCCCGTCGGGCTGGATCGCCACCGCGTTCGCCTCTTCCGTCGGGCCGTCGAGCGTGGCGATGGTCGTGCCGCCGGTGCCGAACGTGGTGTCCGGGGTGCCGTTGGCGTTCAGCCGCTGGACCGTGAGGCGGGTCGCGGGATTGCCGCCGAAGTTGCCGTCGCCATAGCCCGCCGCGACGATCTTCCCGTCGGACTGGATCGCCACGGCTTGCATCTTGTCCGCGCCGTTCGTGACGAATCCGCCGGTGCCGAAGGTAGTGTCGAGGGATCCATCCGCATTGAAGCGCGCGAGGGTCCCGGAGAGGAGCGAGCTCACGGAAGGCACGGGACGCTGGTAGCCCGCGACGACGAGCTTGCCGTCGGACTGCAGCGCGCTCGCGAGCGCCGCTCCCTGCTTGCTGCCGGCGTCCACTTCGATGCTGCCGCCGCCGCTGAACGTGGTGTCGAGCGTGCCGGACGCGGTGAAGGCCGCGAGGAGCTCGTTGTCCGCGGTCGAGCCCGAGCAGGCGCAGTCGGCCGGATCGTTCCCGCCGCCGGCCACCACGAGGTCGCCGCCCGCGAGGATCACGAGCGCGTTGCCTTCGTCGCCCGAGATGGTGAACTGGTGGACGGTCACGCCGCTCGAGCCGAAGCCCGTGTCGTTGGCGCCGTCCGCGGTGAAGCGCGCGACGGCCACGGCCGGCCGCGTGGTGGCGCCGGTGCCCGCCGCGACGATCTTGCCGTCGGACTGGACTTTCAGGGCGTTGCCGCGGACGGAGGAGCCGGCGCCCTGCTGCGCGATGCCGTTCACGCCGAAGGTCGTGTCGAGCGCGCCGGCGGAGGTGATGCGGATCACGCCGAAGCCCGTGGCGCTCGTGAGGTCGCCCACGGCGAGGATCTTGCCGTCCGCCTGGATCGCGAGCTCGCGCCCGCCTTTCATCCCGCTGAAGATCGCCAGTCCCGAGGCGCCGAAGGAGGTGTCGAGCGTGCCGGTCGCGCTGTAGCGGCGGAGGACGAGCGCGCTCCCGTCGTCGCCGGAGACGACGATGCTGCCGTCGGCCTGTACCGCGATCGCGTTCACCTGCTGGGTCGTGGAGGAGTCCACGTCGTCGATCACGACGCCGTTCGTGCCGAACGAGGTGTCGAGCTGCGGGCTCTCGGCGAGGTAGCGGGCGACGGCGAACACCTTCTTGCTGCCCGAGATCGCCCAGCCGCCCAGCAGCACCTTGCCGTCCGGCTGCACGGCCATCGCGAAGGCCGCCGCCCCGCTGCCGATCGTCGTCACCGCGCCGCCGCCGCCGTAGGTCGTGTCGAGCGATCCGTCGGCGTTGAAGCGCGCGATGCCGAAGCGGCTCAAGTCGCTCACCGCGAACCCGCCGACCACGATCTTCCCATCCGACCTCACCGCGACGCCGTGCGCCTCCGCGTCGCCGGCGGCCAGCCGTTCCAGCCTCGTCCCGCCGTCCGCGAACGCCGTGTCCACGCTGCCGTTCGCGTTGTAGCGGGTGAGGGAGAACTGCTTCGTGCCCAGGAACGCATAGCCGGCCGTGACGATCTTGCCGTCCGCCTGCGTGGTGGCCGCGAGCGCCTTGTTGTCGCCGCCCGGGATGCGGCCGAAGTTGACCTGCTCGAGCGTGCCCGGGCCGGCCGCGGCCGCCATGGAGGAAGAGACGAACGCGAGGGCGGCGATTGCCGACTTCGCAAGGATACGAGCGGCGGGGATCGAAACGGACAGGCGCATGGAAAGCTCCGGCTGTAGGACGATGTCGTCGGGTCCCTCCGGCAGTCGCACACGGCCGTGAAGGGATGACGACATCTTCGTCATGCGCGCGCGAGGTTTCTGTCGGAGGCGTCGCGCAGGCTTGTCGGTCCCCTTTGGATCGGCTTGTAGGAAGCCGAGCGACGTCCCCGGAAGGAGACACCCGCATTCCGTTCCGCCGGCTGGGGAGCGTTGATCGAGCGGGATTTCCGGGCTATAATGTGCGGCTTTCTTCCCTTGCTCCACGGGCTCCGCGGCCCAAGGCCGCCCCGCTTCCAAGCGCATGCCCGGGGGCTACATCCATAAGGAGAGGACTTTTCCATGCGCCATTACGAGATGGTCTTCATCGTGCATCCGGACCAGAGCGAGCAGGTCCCGGGCATGATCGAGCGCTACCGCAACACGATCACGCAAGGCGGGGGCAAGATCCACCGCATCGAGGACTGGGGCCGGCGCCAGCTCGCCTACCCGATCCAGAAGGTGTTCAAGGCGCACTACGTGCTCATGAACATCGAGGTGGGCAACGAGACGCTCGCCGAGCTCGAGAACGCGTTCAAGTTCAACGACGCGGTCCTGCGGCACCTCACCGTGAGCAAGCGCGAGGCCGAAACCGGCCCCTCCCCAATGATGAAGGAGGAGAAATCGCGCAACGTAACGGATGGCCCGGCCGGCGCCCCTGCGGGCGATGCGAAGCCGGCCGAAGGCGCCGCCCCCGCGCAGCCCGCGGCGGCCTGAAGACCCACAGGAGACACACACCATGCCCAGACCCGCCCCCCGCGGACGCGGTAAAGGAAAAGGCGGCAAGTTCGCCAAGAAGGACGGCCGCGCCCAGAACCGGGGACTCTTCCGCCGCCGCAAGTTCTGCCGCTTCACCGCCGAGAAGGTGAAGGAAGTCGACTACAAGGACATCGCCGTGCTGAAGGACTTCGTGAACGAGAACGGGAAGATCATCCCGGCGCGCATCACCGGCACGAAGGCCCGCTACCAGCGGCAGCTGGGTGTGGCCATCAAGCGCGCGCGCTTCCTCGCGCTCCTCCACTTCACCGACCTGCACTGAGGCCCCCATGCAAGTGATCCTGATGGAAAAGGTGGTGAACCTGGGCGGGCTGGGCGACGTGGTGAAGGTGAAGGACGGCTTCGCGCGGAACTTCCTCATCCCGCAAGGCAAGGCCAAGCGCGCGACCCAGGCGAACCTGAAGGAGTTCGAGGGCCGCCGCGCCGACCTGGAGAAGAAGGCGAACGAGCTCCTCACGGGCGCCCAGGAGCGCGCGGCGAAGCTCGAGGGCCTGAAGGTCGACATCGCCCAGAAGGCGGGCGTCGACGGCCGGCTCTTCGGCTCGGTCACCAACGCCGACATCGCGGAGTCGCTCACGAAGACCACGGGCGTCGCGGTGAAGAAGGCGGACATCCGCATGCCGCAGGGCCCGCTCAAGCACGTGGGCGAGTTCCCGATCGTGGTGGCGCTGCACTCGGACGTGCTCGCCAACATCACGGTGCACGTGGCCGCGGAGGCCTGAGCTGCCGCCAGGCGTCCAGCCGCTTGCGAAAAAAGCCGCCTCCGGGCGGCTTTTTTTTCGCGGGTGGTGGCGCACCGGGTGAGCTTCTGGCGCGTTATTTTCCCGCACAGGCATTCCCGCGAAACGCACCGTCCGTCCACAACTTATCTACAGGCTTATCCAATTGTGCACACAGGAGTCGCGTGACACACTCGCCGCTCGCGGTGTGGGAGACACCGCATCGGCCCAACGGAGACAACTCTTATATGCCCTCGGCACCCGCTGGTTCCGACCGTTTCACGCGCCCCGTTCCCGGCGACGCCCAGATCGAATCGCTGAGGCTGCCGCCCCACTCGGTGGAGGCGGAGCAGGCGGTGCTGGGCGGGCTCCTCCTGAGCAATCCGTCGTGGGACCGGGTGGGCGACATCCTCTCGGAGTCGGACTTCTACCGCGCCGACCATCGCGTGCTCTGGCGGACGATCACGAAGCTGGTCGAGGAGAACCGTCCGGCGGACGCGCTCACCGTGAGCGAGGCGCTCAAGACCACGGGCGAGCTCCAGGACGTGGGTGGGATGGGCTACCTGCACCAGCTCGCCTCGGGCACGCCCAGCGCGGCCAACATCCGCCGCTACGGCGAGATCGTGCGGGAGCGCGCGATCATGCGGCAGCTCGCGGAGGTGGGCACCTCCATCGCGGATTCGGCCTATTCGCCGCAGGGCCGCGAGGCGCGCCAGCTCCTGGACGAGGCGGAGACCCGCATCCTCGAGATCGGCGAGTCGGGCGGGCGCTCCTCGGAGAGCTTCGCGAAGATGTCGACCGTGCTCGCGGAAGTGATGAGCCGGCTGGACGAGCTCCACCGCAATCCCAACTCGGTCACCGGGAAGGCGACCGGGTTCGTGGACCTGGACGAGTTGACGACGGGGCTGCAGGACGGCGACCTCATCATCGTCGCGGGAAGGCCCGCGATGGGGAAGACCAGCTTCGCCCTCAACATCGCGGAGCACGTGGCGCTGGAGCTGAAGCTCCCGGTGCTCGTCTTCTCCATGGAGATGGGCGGAACGCAGCTCGCCACGCGCCTCCTGGGCTCGGTCGGGAAGGTGGACGCGCAGCGGCTGCGCACGGGGCGGCTGGAGGCGGGCGATTGGGACCGGCTGGGCGTGGCGCTCGGGAAGCTGAACGAGGCGCCGCTCCTCATCGACGAGTCCGCGGCGCTGAACCCGCTCGAGCTCCGGGCGCGCGCGCGGCGCAAGTGGCGCGAGTACGGGGGCCTCGGCCTCATCGTGATCGACTACATCCAGCTCATGCAGGCGGCGGAGTCCGGCACGGAGAACCGCGCGACGGAGCTCTCGGAGATCTCGCGGGGATTGAAGCAGATGGCGAAGGAGCTCTCGGTGCCGGTGATCGCGCTCTCGCAGCTGAACCGCTCGCTCGAGCAGCGCCCGAACAAGCGCCCGGTGATGTCGGATCTGCGCGAGTCCGGCGCCCTGGAGCAGGACGCGGACATGATCTTCTTCATCTACCGGGACGAGGTCTACAACGAGGAGTCCCCGGACAAGGGCATGGCGGAGATCATCATCGGCAAGCAGCGGAACGGCCCCATCGGCACGATCAAGCTCACGTTCCTCGGAAAGCACACGCGCTTCGAGAATTATTCGGGGGCGTCGGGGTACTGACCGGCCGGCGGGTAGAATGGGCGCGCCCTAGAGCCCGCCATGTCACGCCCCATCCGCGCCATCGTCTCGCTCGCCGCGCTGCGGCACAACTACTGGCTCGCCAAGCGGACGGCGCCGCGGTCGAAGGTGCTCGCGGTGCTGAAGGCGAACGCGTACGGGCACGGCATCGAGCGCGCGGCGCGGGCGCTCGACCGCGCGGACGGGTTCGCCACGCTCGAGATCGACGGCGCGATGGCGCTCCGCGAGCGCCATCCCGCGGCGCCGATCGTCCTCCTCGAAGGCTTCTTCGCGCCCGCGGAGCTGCAGGCCATCGCCGCGGCGAACCTCGGGGCCGTGATCCACTGCGAGGAGCAGCTGCGCATGCTCGAGAAGGACCGGCCAGGCCGTCCGCTCGACCTCTGGCTGAAGGTGAACACGGGCATGAACCGGCTGGGCTTTCCTCCCGGGGAGGCGCGCGGGGCCCTCGAGCGCATGCGCCGGGTGGGCATGGCCCGCTCCGTCACCCTCATGACCCATTTCGGCAACTCGGATCTCCCCACGGGCATCGACGAGGCGCTGCGGCGCTTCGAGGAAGCCACGCGCGGATCGAGCCTTCCCAGGAGCCTCGCGAACACGGCCGGCATCTTCGGCCATCCGGAGTCGCACGCTGACCTCGTGCGGCTCGGCATCGGCCTCTATGGCGCCACGCCCTTCGCGGACCGGCCGGCGAAGTCGCTGGGAATGAAGCCCGCCATGACGCTCGCCTCTTCCCTCATCGCCGTGCAGGACCTGGCACCCGGCGAATCGGTGGGCTACGGCTCGCAGTTCCGCGCGCAGCATCCGATGCGGATCGGGATCGTCGCGTGCGGCTACGCGGACGGCTACCCCCGGCACGCGCCCACCGGCACGCCGATCCTCGTGGACGGCGCGCGCACGCGCACCGTGGGCCGGGTCTCGATGGACATGCTGGCGGTGGACCTCACCCCGGTCCCCTCGGCGCGCGTGGGCTCGCCCGCGGTCCTCTGGGGCGAAGGCATCCCGGTCGACGAGGTCGCGATGGCCGCGGGCACCGTGGGCTACGAGCTCCTCTGCGCCGTGGCGCCCCGGGTCGCCGTGCGCGAGGCGGAAGAATGACGCGCGCGGCGCCCGCCTGATGGCCAAGCCGAAGACCGTCTATACGTGCACGGAATGCGGCGGCCAGGCGCCGAAGTGGCAGGGCCAGTGCCCGCACTGCAACGCGTGGAATACGCTCGTGGAGACGGTGCTCGAGGGCGCGCGCGCCCCGGGCGCGCACCGCTTCGCGTCGCTCGCCGGCGCGGGCGAGGTGGTATCCCTGGGCGAGGTCGAGGCGCGCGACTTCCCGCGGCTTCCCACCCTCATCGGCGAGTTCGACCGCGTCCTGGGCGGCGGGCTGGTCGAGGGGGGCGTCGTGCTGATCGGCGGCGATCCGGGCATCGGCAAGTCGACGCTCCTCCTCCAGGCCGCGGCGCGGCTCTCGGAGCAGGTGCCCGTCCTCTACGTGACCGGCGAGGAGTCGGCGCAGCAGGTGGCGCTTCGCGCGCGAAGGCTCGGGGTGAACGCCTCCAAGGTCCAGCTCCTGCCGGAGATCGAGCTGGAGAAGATCCAGGCGACGCTCGCGGCGACGAAGCCGCGCATCGCCGTGCTGGACTCCATCCAGACGCTCTACTCGAGCGCGCTCACCTCCGCGCCCGGCTCCGTGGCGCAGGTGCGCGAGTGCGCGGCGCAGCTCACGCGCATCGCCAAGCAGACGGGCACCACCATCATCTTCGTGGGCCATGTCACCAAGGAGGGCGCGCTCGCCGGCCCGCGCGTCCTCGAGCACATGGTCGACACGGTCCTCTACTTCGAGGGCGAGACGCACACGAGCTTCCGCCTCATCCGCGCGTTCAAGAACCGCTTCGGCGCGGTGAACGAGATCGGCGTCTTCGCGATGACGGAGAAGGGCTTGCGCGAGGTGGCGAACCCCTCGGCGCTCTTCCTCTCGCAGCACCATGCGGGCGTCGCGGGCTCGTGCGTCATGGTGACCCAGGAGGGGACGCGGCCGCTGCTGGTGGAGCTCCAGGCGCTGGTCGACGAGGCGCACGGCGCGGGCCCGAAGCGGCTCACCGTGGGCCTCGATCTCAACCGGCTCGCGATGCTCCTCGCGGTGCTGCATCGCCACGCGGGCATCGCGTGCTTCGACCAGGACATCTTCGTGAACGCGGTGGGCGGCGTGCGGATCGCGGAGCCGGGCGCGGACCTCGCGGTGACGCTCGCGGTGGTGTCGAGCCTCAGGAACCGGGCGCTCCCCGCGAAGCACGTGGTCTTCGGCGAGATCGGGCTCGCGGGCGAGGTCCGCCCGGTGCAGCGCGGGCAGGAGCGGCTGCGCGAGGCGGCGAAGCTCGGGTTCACCCATGCGATCGTGCCGACCGCCAACCGGCCGCGCGCGCCGATCGAGGGGCTCGAAGTGCTGGCCGTGGACCGCGTCGTGGATGCGGTCGACTACGTGAAATGAAACCCAGGCGCTTGGTGGCGTTGAGCGGCTGAAGTCCGCTCCAACGCCGTTCCCGAGGGACGTCCTCGCGACCTTGCCTTTTTATTTGATAAGCAGTGCGACGGTAAGGGCGAGCGCCGCGACCGAGAGGACCACGATCGCGGCGACGGCGACGAGGTTCGATGCCGTGGAGGAGCCGGAGGACCGCGGCTCACTTCGCGGCGCGGGGGGGGCGGGGGCGGGCGCCGGGCGGGCGACGGGCTTGGGCTTCGGTGGCTCCGGCGCGGGGGGCGGCGGAGGAGGAGCCGGCGCTGGCGCGGGCGCGGGCTTCGGCACGAGCGGCGAGCCGGCCTCGATCTTTCCCTTGTACGCCCGCATCTTCTGCGTGGCGCTGATGTAGTCGCGGAAATCCTCGGTCTGGTCGGTCATGGCCGCGAGCCGGAGCGTCGCGTCGAAAGAGTCGAAGGTCTTGGAGAGCGCGAGCGCCTTCCCCGTGTCGTCCTCCTTCACGCTCGCGTCCGGCGAGAGCGGGATGGTCGCGGTGTCGACCATGCGCTCCGGCGGGATGATCGGGGCCGATTGGCGCGGCGGGCTGGGCGGCGAGGTCGTGGCCTTCAGCGCCGCGGCGGGACGCGAGGCGTCCATCTGCCGGCGCACCTCGCGCAGATCGTCCGCGAACTCCTTGATCGTCTGGTAGCGGTCCTCGAGGAGCTTCGCCATCGCCTTCGCGGCGATGAGGTCCAGCATCGGCGGGAGCAGCTTGTTGTGCGAGGAGGGCGCGGGCGGCGTCGTGTTCACCGTCGCGTACATGATCGCGTTCACGTTGTCGCCGTCGAACGGCGCTACGCCCGTGAGCGCCTCGTAGAGCACCACGCCCAGCGAGAAGATGTCGCTCCGCGCGTCGATCGCCTTCCCGATCACCTGCTCCGGCGACATGTAGCGCGGGCTCCCGAGGATCAAGCCCGTCATCGTCTTCACGGCGGAGTTCGGGAGCCGCGCGATGCCGAAGTCGGTGATCTTCGCGATGCCCCCCTTCATCACCATGATGTTCGAGGGCTTCACGTCGCGGTGGACGATGTCCTGCTGGTGGGCGAACCACAGGCCGTCCGCCACCTGCGCGATGATGTCCACGATGCTGTCCGCGGGCGGAAGCTTCCCCGAGGCGATCATGTCCTTCAGCTCCTGGCCTTCCAGGAACTCCATCGCCATGTAGGCGACGGCCTCGGTCTTCCCCACGTCGTAGATCGTGACGATGTTCGGGTGGTTGAGCCGCCCGGCCGCCTTGATCTCCTGCTGGAAGCGCGCCTCGTACTCCTCGAGCTCCTGCCGCGAGAGGTTCAGGTTGATCGTCTTGATCGCGACCGTGCGGTCGATGATGGGGTCGACCGCCTTGTAGACGACGCCCATCGCCCCCTGCCCGATCTCGGAGACGATCTTGTAGCGGCCGAGCATCGAGATCATCGTCTCACTTCTTGTCGGTGACCGGCGCCTTCGCGTCCTTGCCCCTCGACGCCTGCGTCCGCTTGGCGGCCGCCTTCGCGGACGCGAAGGTCTTCGTCCACGAGGGATGCCCGGCCTCGGCGGGGGAGAGGTCGAAGTTGGGATCCACGTCGTAGATCCTGATGAACTCCGTGCGGCAATCGCGGTAGCGCTTCTCGAGGCAATCGGTGAACGCGATGAACTTCATCGCCTTCACGCGGTTGGCGGTGTCCTTGAGCCCCTCCGTCAACGCGGCGTCGAGGAGCTTCCGCGCGGCGGGATACTCGCCCGCGTCGTACTTCACCATGCCGTCGGCGAGGAGCTGCTCGGCCTTGCCGAGCGACGTCGTGGGCTTGGCCACGGTCGCCGCGGCCTCGCGCTCGGCGATGAGCTGCGTGCGCACGTCCCGGTACACGGGGCCCCAGATGGGATGGCCGTCCTCCGCGGGCGTGAGCGCGAAGTCCGAGTTGATCTCGAAGGCCTTCCGGAACTCCGAGCGGCACTGCGGCTCGCGGTTGGACGTGCAGTAGATGAAGGCGAGGATCTTCCGCGCGCGCGACTGGTCCGCCTTGGAGAGGAGGCCGTGGTCGAGCGAGTTCTGCAGGCTCTTCTCCGCGTTCTCGTAGTCCCCGGCGTCGTACTGCTTCACGCCCGTGGCGAGCGACTCCTGCGCGCGGGTGCGCAGCACGTCCTCCGTGATCTGGGGCGTCACCGCCTGGGGTTTTTCCTTGTTGCCGAGCTCCGCGCAGCCGGCGAGCGCGAGGAGCGCCGCGGCGACCACGGCCGGGCGGAGGAGTGTGCGTGTCATTGGAATTTGTGCCTCACGGTGACTTCGTCACGGGCCTTGAGGTCGAGGTTCTCGGTGTGCGGCGGGAACGTCGTGTTCCGGATCTCGACCTTGTACTTGCCCGGATCGAGCTTGAGGGACTTCATGGGGGGCGTCACGCCGCGGGCCTTGCCGTTCACGTAGATCTCGCCCCAGGGCTGCACGGCGAAGACGAGCGTCGCGGGCGGGAGCGCCGCCTTCGTGGGCTCCGTCTTCGGGGTGGGCTCCGCCTTCGGTTCGGCCTTGGGCGGCTCCGCCTTCGCCGGCGCCGCCTTCTCCGGCTTCGCTTCGGCCGCGGGAGCGGGCGTCGCGGGGGCGGGCGACGGGATGAGGGACGTGGCGGGCGCGGGCTCCAGCACGCGCGTCTCCGCGCGCGTGTCCGGCTTCGCGGGCGCGCTCGCCGCCACCTTCGCGGGCTCCGTGTCGCCGAGCGGCGGGGGCGAGGATTTCTTGGTGGCGACGAGGACGCCCAGCACGACCACGAGCGCGGCGAGCCCCCCCGCCACCATCGTGAGCTTCTTCTTGTCGTGGACGAAGGAGGGGATCGTGAGCGTGACCGTCGAGGTGCCCGCCGCGTTCGTGCCCGTGCGCGACTTGCGCGCGTTGGGCGTGGTGGAGGACGCGCGGTCCTTCATGCCGTCCTTCGCCTTCTGGAGCGCCCCCTCGTGGTGGCCGACCACGTAGATCTCGTGCTCGCGGACGTGCTTGTCCGTGCGCGAGCCCTCGTAGGTGAAGAGCTTCGCGTACTCGCTCGCGAGGTTGGACACCACGTCGTAGTACGAGCGCGAGACCACGATCTGCCCCGGCCGCGCGAAGCTCATGATGCGTTGGGCGACGTTGATGCCGTCGCCGATGATGTTCGGATGCCCGTTGATGTCCTTCACGAGCTTCACGGGACCCAGGTTGATGCCCATGCGCACCGAGTCCTCGCCGGAGGCCTCGACCATCGTCGCGGTCATTCCCTCCGAGATCATCTTCTCGCGCAGGCTCAGCGTCACGAAGAGCGCATCCTCCGGATCGCCGAGGAAGCTGATCGCCGCGCCGTCGCCCGTGTCGAGGATGATCCGGTCGTTCACCGGGATGTCCTTGATCGCCTCCGAAAGGTTGTTCGTGAGGCTCGTCTTCAGGCGGATCTGCTCGGTCACCGGCTTCTTGGAGTAGCCGACCAGGTCGATGAACACGACGCTGCAGATGAACGTGCGATTAGCCTGATCGAGCATCGTGTGCGGCCTGGTTAGGAACGGCGCGGAGCCGACCTCGCGTTAGTTGTCGATTAATTGTGGTAATGCAGGGACTTACAATGCGAAATTCGGGCAATTCCTAGTTTAACCGATCAGCCTGAAAAAAGCCTGTGCGTCTCGTCACAGCTCGAGGGTCCTTCCCGAGGTCCCCCGGCTCGCCGGTCCGAGGAGGTGCAGGAAGGCGCGGGCGGCTTCCCCCGGCCCGCGCAGCTTCGACCGGTCTTCCCCGGGATGGCTCCGCGCGCGCTGGGGCGAATCGAGGGGTCCGGGGATGAGGACGTTCATGCGCGGCTTCCCCGCGTGCTCGAGCTCGTCCGCCCAGATCGCCGCGAGCGCCGCAAGCGCCGACTTCCCGACCGCGAAGCCGCCCCAGTAGGCGCGCGGGTGCGCACCGTGGGTCTCGCCGGTGAAGACCACCGACGAGTCGGGCGCCGCGCAGAGGAGCGGAAGGCACGCGCGGGTGAGGGCGAAGGGCGCGGCGAGGTTCACGCGCAGGAGCTCCAGCCATTGCTCCAGGGTCTGGTTCGCGAGCGGGCCCAGCGGCACGAAATGGCTCGCGCAGTGGGCGATGCCCGCGAGCCCGCCCAGGTCCCGGCGAAGGAGGGCGGCGAGGGCCTCGAGCTCCGGCGTCCCGGCGCTCGCGAGGTCGAGCGGCGCGAGGACCGGCTCCGGTCCGCCCGCGGCCGCGATCGCGTCGTAGGTGGCTTCCAGCTTCTCGAGCCTGCGGCCGAGGAGCGCCACGGTCGCGCCGTGCGCCGCGCACGCGAGCGCCACCGCCCGGCCGAGCCCCTGGCCCGCGCCCGTCACCAGGATCACCCGGCCGGCCAGCAGGTCCCGCGGCGGGTCATAGGGCTCGGGTGGGAATCCGGCGCTCGTCATGGCTCTTCAGGTGGCGTATCGCGGCCTCGGCGGCGAGGCGGCCGCTCGCGACGGCGGCTTCGAGCGTCGCGGGAAGGTCGCCCTCGGTGTAGTCGCCCGCGAGGAAGAACCCGGGAGCGGCCGTCACGGCGGGCGGACGGAAGATGCCCGGGATGCACGCGAAGGTCGCGCGCTTCTCCACGATCGCCTTGGTCCAGGACGGCGCGGGAAGGGGCCCGAAGGCCGCGGCGATCTCGCGGTGCGCGAGCGTTCCCAGCACGTCGTTGTCGAGTACCAGGTGCGGGCCCGAGGCGGAGATCACGGCCGCGAGCATGCCGCGCGCGCCGCAGAGCGCCTCGCGGTCGAACACCCACTGCACCTGCCCGCCGGCGAGACCCATCATCGGGAAGGGGAGCTTCACCGGCGCGTCGTATTGCAGGTAGACGGTCGCGATCGGCTCGTGCGGCATCGCGGCCAGGCGCAGTGCCAGCGGCGCCAACGCCGGGACGCCGGCCACGAGCCCGCCCACGTGGAATGGCGCCACCGCGCAGACCACCGCGTCGAAGCGTTGCGTCCGGCCTTCGGCGGAGAGCCGCCACGCGGCCCCGTCCGGCTGGGCGGCGGTCACGCGGGAGCCCAGCGCGATGTCCGCGCCGCGTTCGCCCAGCCACTCCACCGCGGCCTCCGGCAGCAGCGCGGAGAGGTCGCGCGCGGGAAAGAGCAGGTCCGAATCCTCGCGCCGGCCGAAGAGGACGCGCTTCAGCACGGCGGCGAAGACGGCGGCGTCGGCACGCTCGACGGGCGTGTTGAGCGCCGAGACGCAGAGCGGTCCCCAGAGCGCGTCGCGCAAGGCCGGCGTCTGGCCGTGGGCCGCGAGGAGCTCGGCGACGGTGGCCCCCGGCGCGGGCCGGAAGTCGCGCGCGCGGAGCGCCAGCGAAAAGCGCGCGGCCGCCCAGCGGTCGCGCATCGAGAGGCCGCGCGCGAGGGCGAGCGCCGCCGCGAGGTGGAGCGGGGGAGGAAGCCGCGGGGCCGCGAGCGCGAATCGCCCGGCGATCCGGAGCGTGAGCGGGTAGCGCTGCAGCGTATGGCGCGAGGCGCCCACCTCGCGCATGAGGGCCAGCGTCTCGCGATAGGCGCCGAGGAGGATGTGCTGCCCGTTGTCGAGCGAGGCGCCGCGATGCGCGACGCGGCGCGCGCGCCCGCCGGGGACGCGGTTCGACTCGAAGAGGCTCACGGCGCAGCCGGCGCGCGCGAGCACGACCGCCGCGGAAAGGCCCGCGTAGCCGGCGCCGATCACCGCGACGCGGCGCGCGGCCCCGCTCACGAGCGCACCCACGTCTTCCACGCGATCCAGAGCTTCCGCAGCGGCGTCAACGCGATCCGCCGGTCGAGCACGCGGTAGCCGTCGCGCCGGATCTCTTCCAGCGTCGCGCGATAGATCGCGGCCATGATGAGCCCGGCGCGCTGGTTGCGGCGGTCCTCGGGGGCGAGGCGCGCGTAGGCGCGGTCGTAGTAGCCGATCGCGCGGTCCGCCTCGAAGGCCATCAGCTCACGGAAGCGCGCATCGTCGCGCCTCGCGAGGATGTCCTCGGCCGAGAGACCGAAGCGGGCGAGGTCATCCTGCGGGAGGTACACGCGGCCGCGCCGCGCGTCCTCGCCCACGTCGCGGATGATGTTGGTGAGCTGGAACGCGATCCCGAGCGTCTCGGCGTATTCGAGGGTGGACGGGTTCGCGTAGCCGAAGATGCCGGCGGAGAGCTGCCCCACCACGCCCGCCGCGCGATGGCAGTAGAGGGCGAGCGAGTCGAAGTCCGCGTAGCGGTGCCGGGTGAGGTCCATCTCCATCCCGTCGATGATCTCGTTCATGCGCGCGGCGTCGAGCCCGTACGGCGCCGCGAACGGCGCCAGCGCCCGGGTCACCGGATGCTGGGGATGCCCCGCGAAGAGGTTCGCGACCTCGGTGCGCCACCACGCGAGCTTGGCTCGCGCGATGCCCGCATCGCTCACCTCGTCCACCACGTCGTCGACCTCGCGGCAGAACGCGTAGAGCGCCGTGATCGCGCGGCGGCGCTCCGGCGGCAGGAAGAGGAAGCTGTAGTAGAAGCTCGAGCCGCTCGCCGCGGCCTTTTGCTGGCAGTACTCGTCCGGGGTCATGGCGGGGTCAGACCGGTGGGCTCAGACCCTGGTTTGTCGTTGCTCGGTTGGGCTCAGACCCTGGTTTTGTATTTGCTTGGTTCAGGGTCTGACCCCGGTCTTGGCGATCGCTCGGAACAGAATTTTCATCCAGTCGAATTGGGTGAGCGTGGGCCTGCGGCGGAACACGTCTCCGCGTGCGGCCTCGATTCTATCGAGAATCGCGAAGCCGCCTTCCACGGTCGCGCGGATCTCGAGCCCCATGCGGCCGGGGAGCGCCCGGGCGAGCGGGGCGCCTTCCGCGAGCATGCGCCGCGCGCGGGCGCATTCGAAGGCCATGAGCGCCGCCCAGCGCTCGTCCGCAACGCCCTTCGCGATCGACGCCTCCGCCACGCCGAAACGGGCGAGGTCCTCCTGCGGGATGTAGACGCGGCCCATTCGCCAGTCGAGCGCCACGTCCTGCCAGAAGTTGATGAGCTGGAGCGCCGTGCAGATGCGATCGGACTGAACCGGGGACAGCCCCCGTTTTCCTTTGCTGTCCCCGGTTTCGGCGAACACGTGCAATACCAAACGGCCCACCGGGTTCGCGGAGCGCCGGGCGTAGTCGGTGAGCTCGTCGAAGGTCGCATAGCGCTTCTTCACCACGTCCTGCCGGAAGGCGTCGATGAGGTCGCGCAGGAGCGGGACCGGTAGGTGGTATCGCGCGACCGCCGCGGCGATGCGCTCGAAGCCCGGCGCGGGCGATCGCCCCGCCTCGATCGCGTCGAGCGCCTCGATATACCGCGCGAGCCCCGAGAGGCGCTCGCCCGCCGGGGCATCGCCCTCGTCCGCGACGTCGTCCGCGCCGCGTGCGAAGCCGTAGATCGCCTCGATCGGGGCACGCAGCCGCGCGGGCAGGAGCCAGGATGCGACGGGGAAGTTCTCGTAGTGGTCGACGGGCAAGGGGGTGTCGGAAGCGATTGAATTTTCGGGATTATATCGGCCCGGCGGCCCTTCCCCCGCGGCGTCGGGACCCCCGGTTTTCGGGTATAATCCGACGACCGCGAAAGTGGCGGAATTGGTAGACGCACTGGATTTAGGTTCCAGCGCCGAAAGGCATGTGGGTTCGAGTCCCTCCTTTCGCACCAGGTCGCTTCCCGCGGCGTCGCCTCCACCCTCGCGAAGGCGCCGGGGGAATATCCCAACAAGGAAAACCGAATGCAGCAAGCAGTCCAAAGCACCGCCAGCCCGCTCGAGCGCAACATCACCGTCGCGGTGCCGATCGCGCAGATCGAGGCCGAGATCGCGACGCGCCTGAAGAAGCTCGCGCGCACCGTCCGCATGCAGGGCTTCCGGCCCGGCCACGTGCCGCTCAAGATGGTCGAGCGCCAATACGGCTTCCAGGTCCGCCAGGAAGTCGTGTCGGACGCGGTGCAGAAGACCTTCGCCGAAGCGGTGAAGGACAAGAATTTCCGCGTCGCGGGCTATCCGCGCTTCCAGCCGAAGGCGGTGGAGCAGGAGGACCAGGCGCAGCTCGAGTACACGGCCACGTTCGAGGTGTACCCGGAAGTCGTCATGGGCGACGTCGCGGCGAGCCAGGTCTCGCGCCCCGTCACGAAGGTCCAGGACCGCGACGTGGAGGCCACGCTCGCGACGCTTCGCAAGCAGCGCGCGAAGTACGAGCGCACGGAGCGCGCGGCGGCCGAGGGCGACCTCGTGAACATCGATTTCGAGGGCCTCATCGCCGGCCAGCCCTTCGAAGGTAACAAGGCATCGAACTTCACGGTCGTGCTGGGCGAGAACCGGATGCTCCCGGACTTCGAGGCGGCGATCGCCGGCATGAAGGCGGGCGAGCAGAAGACCTTCCCGCTCACCTTCCCGCAGGACTACGCGGAGGCGGTGAAGGGCAAGACGGCCGATTTCACGGTCACGGTGAACGAGGTGGCGGAGCCGAAGCTCCCCCCCCTGGACGCGGACTTCGCGAAATCGCTGGGCGTGGCGGACGGCGACGTCGAGCGCCTGAAGCGCGAGGTGCGCGAGAACATGGAGAAGGAAGTCGGCAAGCGCGTGCACGCGAGCGTGAAGGAGCAGGTGATCGACCGGCTGCACGCCGCCGCCCGCTTCGACGTGCCGAAGGCACTCCTCGCGAGCGAGATCGAGCGCATGCAGAACGCCGCGCTCGAGGACCTCAAGCAGCGCGGCATGACGATCACGGACAAGTCGCTCCCGGCGGACCTCTTCGCGGAGCGCGCCGAGCGCCGGATCAAGGTGGGGCTCCTCGTGGCGGATCTCGTGAGGAAGAACGGGCTCGCGGCGAAGCCGGAGCAGGTGAGGAAGGCGATCGAGGAGCACGCCGAAAGCTACGAGCAGCCCGCGGAGCTGGTCCGTTGGTACTACGCGGACCCGTCCCGGCTGGCGGAAGTCGAGGCGCTCGTGATGGAAGACAACGTCGTAGAATGGGCCATGGGGAAAATGAAGGTCGAGGACAAGCCCACGGACTTCGACGAGCTCATGGGGACAAAGAAGGGCTAGCCATGTTCATCAAGCACGAAACGGACCGCGACGAGCCCGAAGGCCTGGGCCTCATCCCGATGGTGATCGAGCAGTCGGGGCGCGGAGAGCGCGCCTACGACATCTACTCGCGCCTGCTCAAGGAACGGGTGATCTTCCTCGTGGGGCCCATCAGCGACGGGATGGCGAACCTCATCGTGGCGCAGCTCCTCTTCCTGGAGAGCGAGAACCCGGACAAGGACATCCACCTCTACATCAACTCGCCCGGGGGGAGCGTCTCCGCCGGGATGGCGATCTACGACACGATGCAGTTCATCAAGCCGGACGTCTCCACGCTCTGCACCGGGCTCGCCGCGAGCATGGGAGCATTCCTCCTCTGCGCGGGCGCCAAGGGGAAGCGCTTCGTCCTGCCCAACTCGCGGGTCATGATCCACCAGCCCTCGGGCGGCTTCTCCGGCCAGGCCTCGGACATCGAGATCCACGCGAAGGAGGTCCTGTACCTCAAGCGGAAGCTGAACGAGATGATGGCGCAGCACACGGGCCAGCCCCTGGAAGTGATCGAGCGCGATACCGATCGCGACAATTTCATGGGCGCCGAAGACGCGGTAAAGTATGGCCTGATCGACCGCGTGCTGAAGAACCGCAGCGAATCCGCGGTCGCGTAGCCAGGGACACATGACAGAAAAAGTCGGCGGAGAAAAGCTTCTCTATTGCTCCTTCTGCGGGAAGAGCCAGCACGAGGTACGCTAGCTCATCGCAGGGCCCTCCGTCTTCATCTGCGACGAGTGCATCGACCTCTGCAACGACATCATTCGTGAAGAGGCGAGCACCGACACCGCCCAGAAGGCGCAGAAGAGCGACCTTCCCAGCCCCCACGAGATCTGCGAGATCCTCGACCAGTACGTGATCGGCCAGGTCCAGGCCAAGAAGATCCTCTCGGTCGCGGTCTACAACCACTACAAGCGGCTGAAGACCGGCGGCAAGCAGGACGACGTCGAGCTCGCCAAGTCCAACATCCTGCTGATCGGGCCCACGGGCTCGGGGAAGACGCTGCTCGCCCAGACGCTCGCGCGGCTCCTGAACGTCCCCTTCGTGATCGCGGATGCCACCACGCTCACGGAAGCGGGCTACGTCGGCGAGGACGTCGAGAACATCATCCAGAAGCTGCTGCAGAAGTGCGACTACGACGTCGAGAAGGCGCAGCGCGGGATCGTCTACATCGACGAGATCGACAAGATCTCGAGGAAGAGCGACAACCCGTCGATCACCCGCGACGTCTCGGGCGAGGGCGTGCAGCAGGCGCTCCTGAAGCTGATCGAGGGCACCATCGCCTCCGTCCCGCCCCAGGGCGGTCGCAAGCACCCCAACCAGGAGTTCGTGCAGGTCGACACCACGAACATCCTCTTCATCTGCGGGGGCGCCTTCGGCGGCCTCGAGAAGGTCATCCAGAACCGCACCGACCGCTCCGGCATGGGCTTCGGCGCGCACGTGCGTTCCACGAACAACCGCCAGGAGCTGAACGAGCTGCTGCACGACGTGGAGCCGGAAGACCTCATCAAGTACGGCCTCATCCCCGAGTTCGTGGGGCGCCTGCCGGTGGTGGCGGTGCTGGACGAGCTCGATTCCGGCGCGCTCGTGAAGATCCTCACGGAGCCGAAGAACGCGCTGGTGAAGCAGTACCAGAAACTCCTCGCCATGGAGGGGGTCGAACTCGAATTCCGGGAGCATGCGCTGGGCGCCATCGCCAAGCGGGCCCTGGAGCGGCGCACCGGCGCCCGGGGGCTGCGCTCGATCATCGAGCACGCGCTCCTCGACATCATGTTCGACCTGCCGTCCCTCGCCAACGTGCAGAAGGTGGTCGTGGACGAAGGTGCCATCTCGGGTGATGGCAAGCCGTTGCTCATCTACTCCGACCAGCCGAAGGTCGCGAGTGGCCAGCAGTAGGCCCTCCTTCCCCGCGTCGCGCTCCCTTCGGGGGCTTGGTTTCTGCCCCCCAAGGCCCCACGTTTCACCGCATCCAACCCAGGAAACCCCATGACCGCCTCCCTTTCCGCCGAACGCGTCCTCCCGCTCCTCCCGTTGCGGGACGTCGTGGTCTTCCCGCACATGGTGATCCCGCTCTTCGTGGGCAGGCCCAAGTCGATCAAGGCCCTGGAAGCCGCCATGGAGGAGGGCAAGAACGTGGTCCTCGTCGCGCAGAAGAGCGCGGCCAAGGATGAGCCCAACCCCGAGGATCTCTACGATGTCGGGACGGTCTCCACGATCCTCCAGATGCTGAAGCTCCCCGACGGCACCGTGAAGGTGCTGGTGGAAGGCGTGCAGCGCGCGCGCATCGAGCGCGTGCTCACCGAGAAGGCCAACTTCGAGGCCGAGATCGAGATGATCGCCTCCGAGGAGCCCGACTCGAACGAAGTCGAGGCCATGCGCCGCACGCTCCTCGCGCAGTTCGACCAGTACGTGAAGCTGAACAAGAAGATCCCGCCCGAGGTGCTCACCTCGCTCTCCGGGATCGACGGCGCCGGGCGCCTCTCGGACACCATCGCCGCGCACCTGCCGTTGAAGCTCGAGCAGAAGCAGCAGATCCTCGAGATGTTCAACGTGGGGCGCCGCCTGGAGCAGCTCCTCCAGCTCCTGGAAACCGAGATCGACATCATGCAGGTGGAGAAGCGCATCCGCGGGCGCGTGAAGCGCCAGATGGAGAAGAGCCAGCGCGAGTACTACCTGAACGAGCAGGTGAAGGCGATCCAGAAGGAGCTCGGCGATTCCGAGGAAGGCGCCGACCTGGACGAGCTCGAGAAGAAGATCAAGGCCGCCCACATGCCTAAAGAAGCGCGCGTGAAGGCCGAGGCGGAGCTGAAGAAGCTGAAGCTCATGTCGCCCATGTCGGCCGAAGCCACGGTCGTGCGCAACTACATCGACACCATCGTGGGCCTGCCGTGGAAGAAGAAGACCAAGGTCTCCACGGACCTCAAGAACTCCGAGAAGATCCTGGACGCCGACCACTACGGCCTCGAGCGCGTGAAGGAACGCATCGTCGAGTACCTCGCGGTGCAGCAGCGCGTGGACAAGCTGAAGGCGCCGATCCTCTGCCTGGTGGGTCCCCCCGGCGTGGGCAAGACCTCGCTCGGGCAATCGATCGCCCGCGCGACCAACCGCAAGTTCGTGCGCATGTCGCTGGGCGGCGTGAGGGACGAAGCCGAGATCCGCGGCCACCGCCGCACCTACATCGGCTCGATGCCCGGCAAGATCCTCCAGAACATGACGAAGGTCGGCGTGAGGAACCCGCTTTTCCTCCTGGACGAGGTGGACAAGATGGGCATGGACTTCCGCGGCGACCCGTCCTCGGCGCTCCTGGAAGTGCTGGATCCCGAGCAGAACCACACCTTCGTCGACCACTACGTCGAGGTCGAGTACGACCTCTCGGACGTGATGTTCGTCGCCACCGCCAACTCGCTCAACATCCCGGCGCCGCTGCTCGACCGCATGGAGCTGATCCGCCTCTCGGGCTACACCGAGGACGAGAAGGTCCACATCGGCAAGCAGTACCTGCTGCCCAAGCAGTTCAAGGCGAACGGCATCAAGGAAGGCGAGCTCACCGTGACCGACGGGGCGCTGCGCGACATCACGCGCTACTACACGCGGGAAGCGGGCGTCCGCGGCCTCGACCGCGAGCTCGCCAAGATCTCGCGCAAGGTGATCAAGTCCATCCTCACGAAGAAAAAGGATGGCGCCCACGTCACCGTGAACTCGAAGAACCTGGACAAGTACCTGGGCGTTCGCAAGTACACCTACGGCATCGCCGAGAAGGAGAACCAGATCGGCCAGGTGACCGGGCTCGCGTGGACCGAGGTGGGCGGCGAGCTCCTCACGATCGAGGCGGTGAAGCTGCCCGGCAAGGGCAACACCGTGACCACGGGCAAGCTCGGCGAGGTGATGAACGAGTCCATCAAGGCGGCCATCTCGGTGGTGCGTGCGCGCGCCAAGCGCCTGGGGATCGCCGACGACTTCTACCAGAACCTGGACCTCCACATCCACCTGCCCGAGGGCGCCACGCCCAAGGACGGGCCCTCGGCCGGGATCGCGATCGCCACCGCCATCACCTCGGTGCTCACCGGCATCCCGGTGCGCTGCGACGTGGCGATGACGGGCGAGATCACGCTGCGCGGACGCGTGCTCGGCATCGGCGGGTTGAAGGAGAAGTCCGTCGCGGCGCATCGCAAT
>DATAMY010000021.1:0-17421 GCA_036266535.1 Usitatibacter sp.
GCCGCCGCCCCCGGCCACGGCCTTGATGAGCAGCGGCAAACCCACCTTCTTCGCTTCGCCGCGAAGGAACTTCGCGTCCTGGTTGTCGCCGTGATATCCGGGCACCACCGGCACGCCCGCCTTCTCCATGATCGCCTTGGCGCGATCCTTGAGCCCCATCTTCTCGATCGCCTCGGGCGTGGGTCCGATGAAGACGATGCCCGCGGCCTCGACCGCCCGCGCGAACTGCGCATTCTCGGAGAGGAAGCCGTAGCCCGGATGGATCGCCTCGGCGCCGCAGGCCTTCGCGATTTCGATGATCGCGTCTCCTCGCAGGTACGACTCCGAAGGCCGCGGGCCGCCGACGAGATACGCCTCGTCCGCCTGGTCCACGTGGAGCGCGTGCGCGTCGATGGAGGAGTGGATCGCCACGGTGCGGATCGCGAGGCGCCGGCACGTGCGGATCACGCGGCATGCGATCTCGCCGCGGTTGGCGATGAGGATCTTGGCGAACACGGCAATGTCGGGCGTTGGGAGCCGACAAGGATGCCCGAAGCGGGGCGGCCGGTCCACCGGCTGCAGGGTGCGCGGCGAGCGCCTATCATTTCGGTTCAGCCCACGGACCCGCCATGAACGACCTTTCCGTCCGCAAGAAGCTCGCCCCCTACAAGGTGCGCCACAAGGTGCGCTTCGTCACGGCCGCGTCGCTCTTCGACGGCCACGACGCATCGATCAACATCATGCGGCGGATCCTCCAGGCTTCGGGCGCGGAGGTGATCCACCTCGGGCACAACCGGTCGGTCGCGGAGGTGGTGAGCGCGGCGCTCCAGGAGGACGTCCAGGGCATCGCGATCACTTCCTACCAGGGCGGGCACCTCGAGTACTTCCGGTACATGCTCGAGCTCCTCCGCGCGAACGGCGGCGCGGACATCAAGGTCTTCGGCGGGGGCGGCGGCGTCATCATCCCCGAGGAGATCCGCGAGCTGCACGCGTGCGGCGTCACGCGCGTGTACTCGCCCGAGGACGGCGCGCTCATGGGCCTCCAGGGCATGATCAACGACGTCCTCGAGCAGGCGGACTTCGACCTCGCGGCCGCTGCACCGCGCGAGGACCAGGTCCTTCCCATGCTGCGCGCCGGCGACCTGCGCTCGCTCGCGCGCATCGTGACGGCGCTGGAGAACGGCGTGTACGGCGCGGGGCTCCGCGAACGCCTGATCGAGGAGTCCCGCACCCGCGCGGCGCCCGCGCTGGGCATCACGGGCACGGGCGGCGCGGGCAAGAGCTCGCTCACGGACGAGCTGGTGCTGCGCTTGAGGCTCGACCAGGAGGACCGCCTCAAGGTCGCCATCATCTCGATCGATCCGTCCCGGAAGCGCACCGGGGGCGCGCTCCTGGGCGACCGCATCCGGATGAACGCGATCGAGCACCCGAACATCTACATGCGCTCGATGGCGACGCGCGACACCGGCAAGGAAGTCTCCGCCGCGCTGGGCGAGGTGATCGCCGCCTGCCGCATCGCGGGCTTCGACCTCGTGATCGTGGAGACCTCGGGGATCGGCCAGGGCGACGCGGCGATCGTGCCTTTCGTGGACGCCTCGCTCTACGTGATGACGCCGGAGTTCGGCGCGGCGAGCCAGCTCGAGAAGATCGACATGCTGGACTTCGCGGACTTCGTCGCGATCAACAAGTTCGACCGGAAGGGCGCGGACGATGCGCTGCGCGACGTGCGCAAGCAATACCAGAGGAACCGCGAGCTCTTCGGCGCCTCTCCGGAGACCCTTCCCGTATTCGGCACGCAGGCGAGCCGATTCAACGACGACGGCGTGACGGCGCTCTACCAGGCGATCGTCGAGCGCTTGTCGGGCGAAGGCCTCGCGCTGCAGCCCGGGAAGCTCCCCCGCGTCTCCACGCGCGTCTCGTCGCGGCACCGCGCGATCGTGCCGCCGGATCGGGTGCGCTACCTCGCGGACATCGCGGCCACGGTGCGCGGCTACCATCGCGAGGCGGCGGAGCAGGCACGGATCGCGCGCGAGCGCCAGGCGTTGGCGACCGCCCGTGCGATCGTGGGCCGCGCCGGGAAGGCCACGGCCGACCTCGACGCGCTCCTCGCCGCGAAGGCGCTCGAGCTCACGCCCGCGTCGCGCGAGCTCCTCGAGCAATGGCCGCGGATGGTGGAACGCTACGGCGCCGAGGAGTACGTGGTTCGCGTCCGCGACCGCGAGATCCGCACGAAGCTCACGCGCGAAACGCTTTCCGGCTCGCAGGTGCGGAAAGTGGCGCTTCCCCGCTACGAGGACGAGGGCGAGATCCTGAGCTTCCTGCTGCTCGAGAACGTGCCCGGCGCTTTCCCCTTCACCGCGGGCGTCTTCGAGTTCAAGCGCGAAGCGGAGGATCCCACGCGCATGTTCGCGGGAGAGGGCGACCCCTTCCGGACGAACCGCCGTTTCCACCGGCTCTCGGAGGGCATGCCCGCGCAGCGGCTCTCGACCGCCTTCGACTCGGTGACGCTCTACGGCTTCGACCCCGATCCGCGCCCGGACATCTACGGGAAGGTGGGCAACTCCGGCGTCTCCATCGCGACGCTCGCCGACATGAAGGCGCTCTACGACGGCTTCGACCTCTGCGCGCCCACGACCTCCGTCTCGATGACCATCAACGGGCCCGCGCCCACGATCCTCGCGATGTTCTTCAACACCGCCATCGACCAGCAGGTCGCGCGGCTCGCCGCCGAGAAGGGCCGCGAGCCCACGGGCGCGGAGCGGGAAGCGATCGCGGCCTCGACCCTCGCCAGCGTGCGCGGGACGGTGCAGGCGGACATCCTCAAGGAGGACCAGGGCCAGAACACCTGCATCTTCTCCACCGAGTTCGCCCTCAAGATGATGGGCGACATCCAGGATTATTTCGTCCGCCGCGACATCCGCAATTTCTACTCCGTGTCGATCTCCGGCTACCACATCGCGGAGGCCGGGGCGAACCCCATCAGCCAGCTCGCCTTCACGCTCGCGAACGGCTTCACGTACGTCGAGGCGTACCTCGCCCGCGGGATGGACGTGGACGACTTCGCGCCGAACCTCTCGTTCTTCTTCTCGAGCGGCATGGACCCGGAATTCGCGGTGATGGGCCGCGTGGCTCGCCGCATCTGGGCGGCGGCGATGCGCGAGCGCTACGGCGCGAACGAGCGGAGCCAAAAGCTCAAGTACCACGCCCAGACGTCCGGCCGGAGCCTGCATGCGCAGGAGATGGCGTTCAACGACATCCGGACGACGCTGCAGGCCTTGACCGCGATCTACGACAACGCGAACAGCCTCCACACCAACGCGTACGACGAGGCGGTCACCACGCCCACGGAGGAGTCGGTGCGCCGCGCGATGGCGATCCAGCTCATCATCAACCGCGAATGGGGCCTCGCGATGAACGAGAACCCGAATCAGGGCTCGTTCATCCTGGAGGAGCTCACGGACCTGGTCGAGGAGGCCGTGCTGAAGGAGTTCGAGGCGATCGCGGAGCGCGGCGGCGTCCTGGGCGCCATGGAGACGGGCTACCAGCGCGGGAAGATCCAGGAGGAAAGCCTCTACTACGAGAGCCGCAAGCACGACGGGTCCTATCCGATCGTCGGCGTGAACACTTTCCGGAACCCGCAAGGCGATGCCGCTCCCGCGAAGCTCGAGCTCGCGCGCTCGTCGGAGGAGGAGAAGCAGGGCCAGCTCGCGCGCCTTCGCGACTTCCAGGCGCGGCACGCGGGCGAGGCGCCGGCGATGCTCGAACGGCTCCGCGACGCCGTGATCCGCGATGCGAACGTGTTCGAGGTGCTGATGGATGCCGTGCGCGTCTGCTCGCTGGGCCAGATCACGCGCGCGCTCTTCGAGGTGGGCGGGCGATACCGCAGGAACATGTGAGCGGCAAGCCGGTATCGTCGCCCTGCAACAAGGTCTGCATCGTCGATCCCGCGACCCAGGTGTGCATCGGCTGCTTCCGCACGATGGACGAGATCGCGGCTTGGGGCGCCCTCACCGGCGCGGAGCGCGCGGCGATCGTGGCGGAGCTTCCCGCGCGGCGCGACCGCTTCGAGGGCGGGAGCGGAGACGCGGGCCGCTAGGCATGCGGGTCAGGGGAGCGGTTCGGGCGGAACGAGCGGGTCCGGATCCGGCGGCACCCACGCGGCGCGACGCTTCTCGAGGAACGAGGCCACGCCCTCCCGGCCCTCGGGGGATGCGCGGAGCTTCGCGATCCGCTCGGCCGTGTCCTGGATCAACTCGCTCGTGACCGGCCGCCCCGCGACCGCGCGGATGAGCTCCTTCGCCTCGCGCTGCGCGACCGGCCCGCACGCGAGCATGGAATCCACCACGACGCCGATCTTCTCGTCCAAGTCGCCGTCCGAAATGGCGAGGTCGTGCACGAGCCCGAGGCGGAAGGCTTCCGCCGCCGTCATCCGCTCCGCGCCCAGGAAATAGCGGCGCGCGGCGCGTTCGCCGATCGCGGCGATCACGTACGGCGAGATCACGGCGGGAATGAGGCCCAGCTTCGCCTCCGTGAGCGAGAACGTGGCGGCCTGCGTCGCGATCGCCACGTCGCAGCAAGCGACGAGGCCCACGCCGCCGCCGTAGGCGGGTCCCTGGACGCGCGCGACGGTCGGCTTCCGAAGGTGCGCGAGCGTGCGCATGAGGGCCGCGAGGCCCATGGCATCGCGCCGGTTCTCGTCCATCGTGAAGCCGGCCATGCGGCGCATCCAGTTCAGGTCCGCGCCGGCCGAGAACGATTTTCCCGCCCCGGAGAGCACGACGACCCGCACGCCGTCCTCCGCCTCCATCGAGCGCAGCGCCTCGGTGAGCTCGGCGATCAGCGCGTCGTCGAATGCGTTGTGCCGCTCGGGGCGGTTCATCGTGACGAGCCCGATGGGCCCCTGGCGTTCGATGGCGAGCGCGTTCATGGCTTCACATCCGGAATACGCCGAAGCGCGTGTCCTCGATCGGCGCGTTGAGGGCCGCGGCGAGCCCCAGCGCGAGCACGCGCCGCGTGTCAGCCGGATCGATCACGCCGTCGTCCCAGAGCCGCGCGGTCGCGTAGTACGGGTGGCCCTGGCGCTCGTACTGCTCGCGGATGGGCGCCTTGAACGCCTCCTCCTCGTCCTTCGACCACTTGCCGCCCTTCGCCTCGATGCCGTCGCGGCGCACGGTCGCGAGCACGCTCGCCGCCTGCTCGCCGCCCATCACCGAGATCCGCGCGTTGGGCCAGCTCCAGAGGAACCGCGGGTTGAAGGCGCGCCCGCACATCCCGTAGTTCCCGGCGCCGAACGAGCCGCCCACGATGAGTGTCAGCTTCGGGACGCGCGCGCACGAGACCGCGGTCACCATCTTCGCGCCGTCCTTCGCGATGCCCTGCGCCTCGTATTTCCGGCCGACCATGAATCCCGTGATGTTCTGCAGGAAGAGGAGCGGGATTCCGCGCTGGCAGCAGAGCTCGATGAAGTGGGCGCCCTTCAACGCCGACTCCGAGAAGAGGATCCCGTTGTTCGCGAGGATGCCCACCGGGTTCCCGTTCAGCGTGGCGAAGCCCGTGACGAGCGTCGTGCCGTAGAGCGCCTTGAACTCGTGGAAGTCGCTGCCGTCGACCAGGCGCGCGATGATCTCGCGCACGTCGAACGGCTGGCGCGGGTCCTTCGGGACGATGCCGTAGAGCTCTTCGGCGGGGTAGAGCGGCTCGGCTCCAGCCGTCATTCCCGCGGAGGCGGGAATCCAGGAGGCCGCCTCCGCGCCTTGGCTGGGTCCCCGTCTCCACGGGGATGACGAATGCCGCACGATCTCCCTGGCGATCGCGAGCGCGTGGCGGTCGTCGTCCGCGAGGTGGTCCGTGACGCCCGAGGTGCGCGAGTGCACGTCGCCTCCGCCCAGCTCTTCGGCGGTCACCACCTCGCCCGTGGCCGCCTTCACGAGGGGAGGGCCGCCCAGGAAGATCGTGCCCTGGTTCTTCACGATGACCGACTCGTCGCACATCGCGGGGACATATGCGCCCCCCGCGGTGCACGACCCCATCACCACCGCGACCTGCGGGATGCCGGCCGCCGATAGGTTGGCCTGGTTGTAGAAGATGCGGCCGAAGTGCTCCTTGTCCGGGAACACCTCGTCCTGCAGCGGGAGGAAGGCGCCGCCGGAGTCCACGAGATAGATGCACGGAAGGCGATTCTGGGCCGCGATCTCCTGCGCGCGCAGGTGCTTCTTCACCGTGAGGGGATAGTACGTGCCGCCCTTCACGGTGGCGTCGTTCGCGACGATCACCACCTCGCGTCCCTCGACGCGGCCGATGCCCGTCACGAGGCCCGCGCTGGGCGCCTCGTCCTGGTACATGCCGAAGGCGGCGAGCTGCGAGAGCTCGAGGAAAGGGGTGCCGGGATCGAGGAGGCCGCGCACCCGCTCGCGCGGCAGGAGCTTCCCGCGGGCCGTGTGCTTCTTCTGCGCGTCCGGGCCGCCGCCCGCGGCCACGCGCGCCACCTGGGCGCGAAGATCCGAGGCGAGCGCGCGATGGTGCTCGGCGTTTGCCCCGAATTCCGGAGACGAGGGATCGAGGCGGGTGCGGATGGCGGGCATCAGGCGAGCCGGATGAAGGGACGGTAGGAAAGCCGGATGGCGAGCGTGATGAACGTTGCGCCCACGAACCAGCGCTGCTCGCCGCCCATGAAGAGATGGAGCGCGCCCACGGCCATGGGAAGCTCGCAGAGCGCGCCGCCGACGGCGAGGCTCTTGAGGAGCGCCTGCCGCGTGGCGGCGTCCGGCGTGCCGCCGCGCGCGGCCGCGGCGCGGGCGTCGGCGACCAGGCGTGCCTTGTACGTGCGCAGGTAGAAGAGCGCCGGTGCCGTCGCCGCGAGGATGCCGGTGAAGATGTAGCGCTTGAATTCCCCCGCCCCGGAGAAGGGCGCGCCGGCCTTCTTCACGAAGATCGCCACGACGAGGGCGAGCACGATCGTGCCCACCATCTGCGCGATCCAGGCGGCAACGAGCGCCTGGCGCGGATCGGCCGCGGTTCCGGTCATCGGTCGAAAGGCGCGGTGTGCAGGGCTCGGCGCGCCTATTTCTGCGCCCGGTCGACCTGCTCCTGCTCTTGTTCCGCCTTCCGGTTCAAGTCCGCGCCGAGGTTCTTCGCGTCCTCGAGGGCCTTCACCTGCGTGCCCATCGGCCCTTCCCTCGCGCGCTCGGTCGCGGCCGCGCGCTCCGCGGCGGGATCCTCGGTCTTCGGCGCCTCCGCTTTGCCGCAGCCCGAGAGCGCGATGGCGAGGGCGAGCGGCACCGCGGCGCGCGGAACCCTCATGCCCGGACAGCCTTCACCCGCTGGCGGATGTCCGCGCGCACCTTCGGCGGCAGGTGGTTCCAGCGCACGCCCGCGACCGCCCCCGCGAGGGCGAGGCAGGCCGGGACGCCGTCGCGGTCCGGGTTCGCGCGCCGCAGCTGCAGCCACGCGTCCCAGAAGCCGACGCGCATGAGCGCCTCGAGGGAATCGATGCCCATGGAGCGTAGCTCGGCCGCGAGCGAGCGGCCGATATTGGGCGTGAGTTCGATCGGAGTAGCGGGATTCATTGCCATCAAAACACCTCCAGTGCGATTGCCGTGCCTTCACCGCCGCCGATGCACAGGGCGGCGACCCCCTTTTTCAGGCCGCGCTTCTTGAGAGCGTAGATGAGCGTCGTGATGATGCGGGCGCCGGTCGCGCCGATCGGGTGCCCGAGGGCGACCGCGCCGCCGTTCACGTTCAGCTTCTCGTGCGGGATGCCGATGTCCTTCATCGCCGCCATGGAGACGCAGGCGAAGGCCTCGTTCACCTCGAAGAGGTCCACGTCCGACGCCTTCCAGCCGGTCTTGGCGAGCACCTTCTGGATCGCGCCCACCGGAGCCGTCGTGAACCACTCCGGCTCGTGGGCGTTGCTCGCGTAGGCGAGGACGCGCGCGAGCGGCTTGGCGCCGCGCTTCTTCGCCTCGGCCTCGGTCATCATGACCAGCGCCGCCGCGCCGTCCGAGATCGAGGACGACGTCGCCGCCGTCACCCGGCCGTCCTTGTTGAACGCGGGGCGAAGCGTCGGGATCTTCTCGAGCTTCACGGTGAAGGGCGTCTCGTCGTCCTTCACGATCTCCTCGCCCGCGCGCGTCTTCACGGTCACGGGCGCGATCTCGTCCGCGAAGGCCCCGGATTTTTCCGCCTTCAGCGCCCGCTCGGTCGATTCCTTCGCGTACGCATCCATCTGCTCGCGCGTGAAGCCGTATTTCTCCGCGGTCTTGTCCGCGAAGTGGCCCATGGGTTTCCCGCAGTAGGCGTCCTCGAGGCCGTCGGTCGCCATGTGGTCGAGGAGCTGCTGCGCGCCGTAGCGATAGCCGCCGCGGGACTTGGGAAGGAGGTGCGGCGCGTTGGTCATCGATTCCATGCCGCCCGCGACGACGATCGTGGCGTTCCCGGTCGAGAGCTCGTCGAAGGCCATCATCGCGGCCTTCATCCCGGAGCCGCACATCTTGTTCACGGTGGTGGCGGGGGTCGTGTTGTTGAGCCCGGCCTTGATCGCCGCCTGCCGCGCGGGCGCCTGGCCCTGGCCCGCCTGCAGCACGCAGCCGAAGATGAGGTCGTCGACTTCCTGCGCCTTCACGCCGGCCTGCTCGACGGCGGCCTTGATCGCGGTCGCGCCGAGGTCCGACGCGGCGACGGAATTGAACTTCCCCTGGAGGGCGCCGATGGGAGTGCGCTTGGCGCCGACGATGACGATGCTTTCCATGATGCGTTTTCCGCCTTTCGGTCAGACCGATTCTTCGAAGAGTTCCCTGCCGATCAGCATGCGGCGGATCTCGTTGGTGCCCGCCCCGATGTCGTAGAGCTTCGCGTCGCGCAGGAGCCGCCCCGCGGGGAACTCGTTGATGTAGCCGTTGCCGCCCAGAGACTGGATCGCCTCGAGGGCGACCTGCACCGCGTTCTCCGAGGCGAAGAGGAGGCATGCGGCGGCGTCCTTGCGCGCCACGCGGCCGCGTCCCTGGTCGAGGGCGCCCGCGACGCGGTAGCTGAAGGCGCGCGAGGCCTGCAGCTTCGTGTACATGTCCGCGATCTTCCCCTGCATGAGCTCGAAGGTGCCGATCGGGGCGTCGAATTGCTTCCGCTCGTGGACGTACGGGATCACGAGGTCCATCGCGGACTGCATGATGCCGATCGGGCCGCCGGAAAGGACGCAGCGCTCGGTATCGAGGCCGCGCATCAGCACGCGGGAGCCGCCGTTCACCTCGCCCAGCACGCACTCCTCCGGGATCTCGCAATCGCGGAAGACGAGCTCGCAGGTGTTGGACCCGCGCATGCCCAGCTTGTCGAGCTTCTGGGCGGTCGAGAAACCCTTCATGCCCTTCTCGACGATGAAGGCGGTCATGGCGCGCGAGCCCTGGTCCTTCGGGGCCGTGCGCATGTACACGATGAGGACGTCCGCGTCCGGCCCGTTCGTGATCCACATCTTCGAGCCGTTGGCGATCCAGCGGTCGCCCTTCTTCTCGGCGCGGCACGCCATGGAGCCCACCACGTCGCTTCCGGCGCCCGGCTCGCTCATCGCGAGCGCCCCCACGAACTCGCCGCTGCAGAGCTTCGGGAGGTACTTGCGCCGCTGGGCCTCGTTCCCGTTGAGGAAGAGGTTGTTGAGGCAAAGGTTCGAATGCGCGCCGTACGAGAGGCCCACGGAGGCGGAGGCGCGGGAGACTTCCTCCATCGCGACCACGTGGGCGAGGTAGCCCAGGCCCGTGCCGCCGTAGCCATCCGGGACCGTCATGCCGAGGAGGCCCAGCTCGCCCAGCTTTCGCCACATGTCCGCCGGGAACTGGTTGTCGCGGTCGATCGCCGCCGCGCGCGGGGCGAGCTCCGCGTCGCAGAGCCGCTTCACCGTGTCGCGGAGCGCGTCGAATTCCTCGGTGAGGTGCGTATCGAACAGCATGCCGGCTCCCTGGTGGAAGGCGCGCCCGATGGCTTCCCGGGCTGCGAGCCGGCGACCCACGCGGGGTGGCCGGACTGTAATTATCGCTCATCTTGGGGCGGCGCGGGGTCGCGCGGCCGCTGCGCGCTACTTGGCCGCCATGCGGATCGCGCCGTCGAGGCGGATCACCTCCCCGTTGAGCACCTCGTTCTCGACGATCGTGCGCACGAGCGCCGCGTATTCGTCCGGCCGCCCGAGCCGCGGAGGGAAGGGCACCTGCTGCCCGAGCGACGCGCGGACTTCCTCGCTCATGCCCTGGAGCATGGGCGTATCGAAGATGCCCGGGGCGATCGTCATCACGCGGATCCCGAACTTCGCGAGCTCGCGCGCGATGGGAAGCGTCATGCCGTTCACGCCGGCCTTCGACGCGCTGTAGGCTGCCTGCCCGATCTGGCCCTCGAAGGAGGCGACCGACGACGTGTTCACGATCACGCCGCGCTCGCCGTTCGGGAAGGCGGGCTGGACGCTCATCTTCGCCGCGGCGAGGCGAATCGCGTTGAACGTGCCGATGAGGTTGATCTTCACGGCGCGCTCGAAGCTCGCGAGGGCGTGCGGGCCGTTGCGGCCGACGACGCGCTCGCCGGGTGCGACCCCGGCGCAGTTCACGAGGCCGTGGATCGCGCCGAACGTGGAGACGCAGAGGTCGACGGCGGCTTGCATCGATGCTTCGTCGGTCACGTCCGCCCTCACGAAGCGCGCCTGGGCGCCCAGGTCCTTCGCGGCTCCGCCGGCGGCATCGTTCACGTCCGCGATCAGGACCTTTCCTCCTTGGGCGGCGAGCATCTTCGCCGTGGCGGCACCCAGGCCGGAGCCGCCGCCCGTCACGAGGAACACGTTGTCGCGGATCTGCATGTCGGGTCCTAGGGAGGAAAGGGACGCACGGCCACGAGGGGAAGGTCCAGCGCGCGCGCCCAGCCTTCCCAGTGCGCCGCGGTTTCACGGGCGAATCGCGCAGCGAGGGCGCCGGAGTCGTTCGCGTCGACACCGAGCGACTCGGCGAGCCTTCGCGCGAAGTGCGGCTCGAGCGCCGCGACCGCGATCCATCCCTCGCGCGCCTCGTACAAATTATACGCGGCGAGGCCCCCGCCCAGGACCGCGCCGGGACGCGTGAGGCCGTGGACGAGGGGCTGCGCGAGAAAGGCCGCCGCGTCGGCGAGGGGCACGGTGGCGGACGGGCCGGCGCCGCTCCGATCGCGCGCGTGGACGAGGGCGAGCGCCGTGGAGACCACGCGCTCGGCGCCCGCCATGTCCGCGAAGAGCGTCGCGGGCAACGCGGGCGGCCGCACGAGCCCCTGCGCCGCGAGGTAGGTGAGGTCGTGGCCCGCGGTTTCCTCGTCCGGCGCGGCATGCCCGGTGATGGCGAGCGTGCAAAGGCGCGGATGGCGCCCGATGAGGGAGGCGGCGTCGAAGCCCAATCGCGCCAGGGCGGAGGGGCGCTGCGCCGCGACGAAAAGATCGGCGTCGGCGAGGAGCTGATCCAGCGCCCGGGCGCCGGTGTCGGTCTTGAGGTCGAGGCGGTGGACCGCCATGCCCGCGTGAAGCGCCGCATACCACGACGGGCAATAGGCCTCGAACGGATCGCCCGCCGGCGGCTCGACCTTCGTCACGCGCGCGCCCAGGTCGCGCAGGCGCGCGCACGCGACCGGCCCGGGCAGGTTGAGCGCCATGGTGACCACCCGCAAGCCGTCCAGCCATTTCATGGCATAAAGTCTATATGGCTCCCGCGCTCCCCCCGTCCGTCCGCGTGATCGTGCGCGGTTGGCTCAACTCGAACCAGGTGGTGCTGCGCGCCCCGCGGGACAACGTCCTCATCGACTCGGGCTATTGCACGCATCGCGAAGAGACCCTCGCGCGGCTCGCCGGCCCCGAGGGCCTGGACGGCGAGCCCCTCGAGCGCCTCATCAACACGCATTGCCATTCCGACCACATGGGCGGCAATGCTGCCATCGCGAGCGCGCACGGCTGCCGCATCACGATCCCGGAAGGCGAGGTGAAGCACGTCCGCCCGTGGACGCCGCAGAGCGTGTGGATGGCGCGATTCGACCAGCGTGCGGACCCGTTCCATTTCGACGACACCATCCGCGCGGGCGACACGTTCGAGGGTGGCGGATTCACGTGGGAAGCCCATGCGGCGCCCGGGCACGACATGGACGCGCTCGTGTACTTCGAGCCCACGCACCGGATCCTCGTCTCCGGCGATGCGCTCTGGGAGAACGGCATGGGGTTCGTCTGGCCGGAGGAGGGCGGCAATGCGGCTATCGACGCGGCGCGCTCGGCGCTCGGCGCGATCGAGCGCCTCGATCCCGCCGTCGTCATCCCGGGGCATGGCGAGCCGTTCTCCGACGTGGGCGCAGCGCTCGCGCGCGCCCGCGGCAAACTGGCCGCATTCGAGTCCGATCCCGCCAGGGCCGCGCGCCACGCGGTGAAGGTGCTCTTCGTCTTCGCGCTCCTCGACCGCCGCGCCATGCCGGTGGCGGAGGTGGAGCCGTACGTGGCACGGGTCCCGTGCTACCGCGAGCTCTCGGAGCGTTTCCTCGCCATGGACGCCCCGGCGCTCGCCCGCTGGATGGTGGCCGACCTCGAGCGTGCGGGTGCGGTCACGATCCGGGACGGCACGCTGCGCCCCGCCATGGCGGCGTAGGGCGCGTCAGCCGAACGCCCGGAGTCCGTCCAGGTCGAGGATCCGGATGCGGCCGTACTCGACCCGCAGGAGGCCCGCCTTCTCGAGCACCTGGAGCGCACGGTTCACGCGCTGGCGCGAGACGCCGGAGAGGTAGCCCACTTCCTCCTGCGAGATCTGGATCTCGGTCGCCTGGCCGGGATAGAGCACCGGATTGAAGAGCGCCGCGAGCGAGCGCGCCACGCGGGCGTCCGGGCCCAGGAGCCGCTGGTACTCGACCATGGCGATGAACTGCGAAAGCCGCTCGTTCAGCTGCATGAGGAGGAACCGGTTGAAGCCGATATCGGTGTCCAGCAGCCATTCGAAAGTGGCACGCGGCATGAGCGCCATGCGGCTCGCGCGAAGGGCCCCGATGTCGTAGCGGCGCGCCTTGTCCTTCAAGAGCGAGCCTTCGCCGAACCAGCCGCCGCTCGTCACACCCGCGAACGTGGTGGTCTTCCCCTCCGGGCTCACGCTCGCCATCTTCACGAGGCCGTCGATCACGCCGATCCAGTGGTCGACCGGGTCGCCCTTCCGGCAGACGTACGCGCCGGCGGGGAAATCGCGCACCACCGTCTCGGCCTCCACGCGCGCGAGCTGGGCGGGCGCAAGGGAGCGCGTCCAGAGCGAGGCGGCGAGCAGGTCGGCGAGCGTTTGCAGGGCGTTCCCCCGGGCGATGACCCCGATTGTCAACCAAAAGACACCCCCCGGTTGACGGGGGCGGCTACACTACGCCCACACTGGAGGAGAACCAGGACATGACGGTGGAAACCGGGACCGTGCCCGACACGTTCCCGAAGCTTCTGCTGCACCACGCCCATGAGCGGCCCGGCCGGCCCGCCATCCGGGAGAAGGCGTACGGCATCTGGCAGGCGTGGACCTGGGGCGAGATGCGCGACGAGGTGGAGCGGCTCGCCGCGGGTCTCTCGCAGGCGGGACTGCGCCGCGGCGCCCACGTCGCAGTCATCGGCGCGAACCGCCCGAGGCTCTACTGGACCCTCACCGGCGCGCAGTGCCTGGGCGCCATCCCCGTTCCGTTCTACGAGGACGCGATCGCGCAGGAGATGGTCTACGTGTTCCAGGACGCGGAGATCGCCTTCGCCGTGGTCGAGGATCAGGAGCAGGCGGACAAGCTCCTCGAGATCCTTCCGCAGTGCCCGAAGTTGACGCACGTCTGGTTCGACGATCCCCGGGGCCTGCGGCACTATGCGCGTCCGGAGCTTGCGAGCTACGAGAGCCTTCGCGCGGCGGGCGAGGCGTTCGCGCGGGCGCATCCCGGCTTCCTCGAGTCGGAGGTGGCGCGGATCGCGCCGCACGACCCCGCCATCATGATGTACACCTCCGGCACGACGGGCCATCCCAAGGGCGTGGTCCTCTCGCACGAGAACCTCGTCGCATCGAGCCGCGCATACGCCGAGCTGGAAGGCCTGCGCGACGACGAGGAGGTGCTGGCGTACCTCCCCATGGCGTGGATCGGGCAGAACCTCTTCTCCTACGCGCAATGGATGGCGGTCGGCTTCCGGATCAACTGCATCGAGTCCGGCGAGACGGTGCTCACGGACATGCGCGAGATCGGGCCCACGTATTACTTCGCGCCGCCGCGGGTGCTGGAGGCGCTCCTCACGCAGGTCACGATCCGCATGGAGGACGCGGCCGCGCCGAAGCGCTTCCTCTTCCGCTACTTCATGGACCTCGCGCGGCGGGTGGGGGCGAAGCTGCTGGACGGGCGGCCCGTGGGCGCGTTCGACCGCGCGCTCTACGCGGTGGGGAACGTCCTCGTCTACGCGCCGCTCCGGAACGCGCTCGGGATGTCGCGCGTGCGGGTCGCCTACACGGCGGGCGAGGCGATCGGCCCGGACCTATTCGTGTTCTACCGCTCGCTCGGCATCAATCTCAAGCAGCTCTACGGCTCCACGGAGACGTCGGTCATGGTCTGCGTGCAGCCGAACGGGGCCGTGAAGCCGGACACCGTCGGCCCGCCGATGAAAGGCGTCGAGGTGCGCGTCCTCGATAGCGGCGAGATCCTGCTCCGTTCGCCCGGGCTCTTCCGCGAGTACTACAAGAACGACGAGGCCACGCGCGAGGCGAAGGACGCGGAGGGCTGGTTCCACACCGGCGACGCGGGCTTCTTCGACGAAGCGGGGCACCTGAAGATCATCGACCGCGCGAAGGACGTGGGGAAGCTCTCGGACGGGACGCTCTTCGCGCCGAAGTACCTCGAGAACAAGCTCAAGTTCTTTCCTCACGTGAAGGAGGCCGTGGCCTTCGGGGACGGACGGGCACGTGCGACCGCGATGATCAATATCGACATGCAGGCCGTGGGCGACTGGGCGGAGCGCCGCGGCATTCCCTATTCCGGCTACACGGACCTCGCCGCCAAGCCGCCCGTGATCGACTTGATCCGCGGCTGCGTGGAGAAGGTGAACGCGGACCTCGCGCACGACCCGAAGCTCGCCGGGAGCCAGATCCACCGCTTCGTGATCCTGCACAAGGAGCTCGACGCCGACGACGGCGAGCTCACCCGCACGCGCAAGGTCCGCCGCGGATTCATCGCGGAGAAATACGCCGGCATCGTCGCGGCCCTGGACGGCGGCGCGGACCGGTGCGTGGTCGAAGCGCAGGTGCGCTTCGAGGACGGCCGCACGGGCTCCATCCGCGCGGAGCTCCCGGTGGTGGAGGCGAAGACCTTCGCGCCGGCGAGGGCGGCCGCGTGAACCTGCGCGAGCTCGAGCCCGGCGAGGTCGAGCGGAAGCTGGGCGGCGTGATCCTCTCGCTCGACGGGATCTCGCTCGCCTTCGGCGGCGTGAAGGCGCTCGCGGAGGTGAGCTTCGACGTCCGCGAGCACGAGATCCGGGCGATCATCGGCCCGAACGGCGCCGGGAAGAGCTCGCTCCTCAACGTGATCAACGGCGTCTACCGGCCCCAGCAGGGCCGCATCACCTTCCGGGGCGAGGCGCGCGAGGCGATGGAGCCGCACCGCGCGGCGGCGATGGGCATCGCGCGCACTTTCCAGAGCCTCGCGCTCTTCAAGGGCATGTCCGTCCTGGACAACATCCTCGCGGGCCGGAACCTCATGATGAAGTCGAACCTCTTCCTGCAGGCGCTGCGGATCGGGCCGGCGCTCGAGGAGGAAGTCCAGCACCGCCGCCGGGTGGAGGACATCATCGACTTCCTCGAGATCCAGCACGTGCGGAAGAGCGTCGTGGGGCGGCTGCCCTACGGCCTCCAGAAGCGCGTGGACCTGGGGCGCGCGCTCGCGGCGGAGCCGAAGGTGCTCCTCTTGGACGAGCCGATGGCCGGGATGAACATCGAGGAGAAGCAGGACATGTCGCGCTTCATCCTCGACGTGAACGACGAGTTCGGGACCACGATCGTCCTCATCGAGCACGACATGGGCGTGGTGATGGACCTCTCGGACCGGGTGGTCGTCCTCGACTACGGGAAGAAGATCGCCGACGGCACGCCGGACGAGGTGCGCGCGAGCCAGGCGGTGATCGACGCGTACCTGGGAGTGAAGCATTGAACGCCTCCCGCCGGAACCTCGGGATGTTCTTCGCGCTCCTCTTCGTGGGCGCCGTGATGCCCATGCTGGTGGGGCAGGCGCGGTTCCCGCAGTGGCTGGAGATCGTGCTGGGCGGGCTCATGTCGGGCGTGCTCTATTCGCTGGTCGCGCTGGGCCTCGTCCTCATCTTCAAGGCCTCCGGCGTCTTCAACTTCGCGCAGGGCGCGATGGTCCTCTTCGCGGCGCTCTCGCTCGTGCGGCTCATGGAGAAGATGCCGTTCGTGGTGGCGCTGGTCCTCACGCTCGCGATCATGGTCGCGCTCGCGTGGCTCGTGGAGCGCCTGGTTCTGCGCCCGCTCGTGAACCAGGAGGGGATCGTCCTCTTCATGGCGACCCTCGGCGTCGCGTACTTCCTCGACGGCTTCGGGCAGATCGTGTGGGGAAACGACGTCTATACGCTCGACGTCGGCATGCCGAAGGAGCCGAAGATCATCCTCGAGAAGGCGTTCGAGGGCGGGGTCCTCGTGAACATGGAGGACCTCATCGCGGCGCTCATCGCCGCGCTCCTCGTGGCGGCGCTCGCGCTCTTCTTCCAGAAGACATCCACGGGCCGGGCGCTGCGCGCGGTCGCGGACGACCACCAGGCGGCGCAGTCGGTCGGCATCCCGTTGAACCGCATCTGGGTGATCGTCTGGAGCGTCGCGGGCCTCGTCGCGCTGGTGGCGGGCGTGGTGTGGGGCTCGAAGCTGGGCGTGCAGTTCTCGCTCCAGCAGGTGGCGTTGAAGGCGCTGCCGGTCGTGATCCTCGGCGGCTTCACGTCGATCCCGGGCGCCATCGTGGGAGGGCTCCTCATCGGCCTGGGCGAGAAGCTCTCGGAGGTCTACCTCGGTCCCAGCTTCGGCGGCGGCATCGAGAACTGGTTCGCCTACGTGCTGGCGCTCGTCTTCCTCCTCTTCCGCCCGCAAGGGCTTTTCGGGGAGAAGCACATTGACCGCGTTTGAGTGGCCGGCGCCCTTGCCGCCCGGGGCGGAGCCTCGGCGGGGGATCGCGCTTCGAATGGCCGTTCGCGCCGCGGCCCTCGTCCGATCGGGCTCGCTGATTTCTTTGCGCCGTGGCTTCGCGATCCGGTTCCTCGTCCCCCACCGAGACTCCACCCCAAGGGCTGCAAGGAGCACCGGGCAGGCATTGGACCGCTCACAACCGATTGTGGCAGGAAACGCATCGCGAGCCCGTCGCGGCGAAGCCGGTCCCCTTCGAGAGGGGGCGAGACATTTCCCGACACGGCGATCCTGCTGGAAAATCAGCGAG
>DATAMY010000022.1:0-6891 GCA_036266535.1 Usitatibacter sp.
CTCCGCGGTATCCAGGTCGATCGCAAGCTCGAACTGGAGCGTCACCACCGATGCGCCGCCGGAGCTCGTGGAGGACATCTGCTTCAACCCCGGCATCTGCCCGAACTGCCGCTCGAGCGGGGCGGTGATGGAGGAGGTCACGACGTCCGGGCTCGCGCCGGGATAGAGCGTCACCACCTGGATCGTCGGGTAGTCCACCTCCGGGAGCGCGGAGAGCGGAAGCTGGCGATACGCGACGATGCCCGAGAGGAGCACCGCGACCATGAGGAGCGCAGTCGCGACCGGCCGCAGGATGAAGATCCGCGACGGGTTCACTGGGCGCCCTGGCCCTCGCCCGCCTTGCCGGGCGCGCCGCGGCGGCCCTTGCCCTTGCCTTTCCGGTCGCCCTTGCCCGGCTCCGCCGGCTCCGCCGGCGCGTCGCGCACGCCCGCGGCGGGGGCCGGGGCTCCCGGCTCGACCACCTCGACCTTCGCGCCTTCGCGGATGCGATCGACGCCGTCCGTGATCACGCGCTCGCCGGGCTTCACGCCGGACTCGATCGCGGTGTCGAGGCCCTCCGTCGGGCCGGTATTCACGGGACGCAGCGTCGCGGTCCCGTCGTCGCGGACCACCCACACGAAGGCACCCTGCGTATTGCGCTGGATCCCCGCCGACGGCACGACGACCGCGCCGCGGAGCGTATCGACCACCATCCGCACGTTCACGAACTGGTTCGGGAAGAGCTTTCCGTCCGGGTTGGGAAACTCGGCCTTGAGCTTCACGGTTCCCGTGGTGACGTCGATCTGGTTGTCCGTGCTCACCAGCACGCCGCGGGAGAGGAGCTCCTTCTGGTCGCGGTCCCACGCCTCGACGGGCAGCTTGTCGCCGGAGCCGATGCGCTTCAGCACCGCGGGAAGGATGTCCTGCGGGATCGTGAAGAGGACGCCGATGGGCTGCACCTGCGTGATCACCGCGATGCCGTTCGTGTCGCTTCCGCGCACCATGTTGCCGGCGTCGACCTGGCGCAGGCCCAGCCGCCCGCCGATGGGCGCGGTGATGTGCGTGTACGAGAGCTGCAGGCGCGCGTTGTCGACCTGCGCCTGGTCGATCTTCACCGTGCCCTCGAGCTGCTTCACGAGCGCCGCCTGCTGGTCCGCGGTCTGCCCCGCGATCGAATCCTGCGCGACGAGCGTCTTGTAGCGCTGCAGGTCGAGGCGCGCGTTCTCGAGCTGCGCGCGGTCGCGGGCGAGCTGGCCTTCGGCCTGGTCCAGGGCCACCTGGAAGGGCGCGGGGTCGATCTCCGCCAGCACCTGGCCGGATTTCACGAGCTGGCCGTCGCTGAATGCGATGTTCTGGAGGAGCCCGTCCACGCGCGGGCGCACGGTCGCCGTCCGCGAGGCGACGGCGGTGCCGAGGCCCGTCTGCACGATGTTCACGTCGCCCAGCCTCGCCTTCACGGCGGTCACGGGCTGCGGGCGATTCGGGTCGGCGGCGAAGCGGCCGCCCCGCCCGCCGCCCTTGGCCGCGCCGCCGCCGAAGGGGCTCGCTCCCTTGCCCTGCGCCCCGGAGGCCGCCGTGCCCCCCGTGGATCCCGAATGGCTCCAGACCAGCCAGGCCACGATGGCGACCACGGCGAGGATCGCGAGGATGAGCACCGGCTGCACCCAGCGCTTGCGCGGGCGGTCCTCGAGGGTGGGGCGGGGAGGCGGCGGGAGGTCGGTCATGGGGCCGATGGGGTGGCTGTTGGAGCCGGGTTCCGGCGGGCAGTTTCCTCCGGATGGCGATTCCTGTGTATCCGGATGTGTAACGAGACGCGATGCGGGCTTATTCCGGCACGAGCGGCGGCTCCTGCAGGGCCGCCACCTGCTCCCGCAGCTCGAGGATGCGGTCCTGCCAGTAGCGCGCCGTATTGAACCACGGGAAGGCGATCGGGAACGCGGGATCGTCCCAACGGCGCGCGAGCCACGCCGAGTAGTGGATGAGGCGAAGGGTGCGCAGGGCCTCCACGAGGTGGAGCTCGCGGTCGTCGAATTCGCGGAAGTCCTCGTAGCCCTCGAGGATGCGGCCGAGCTGCTGTCCCATCGAGCGCCGGTCGCCGGAAATCAGCATCCACAGGTCCTGCACCGCGGGCGCCGTGCGCGCGTCGTCCAGGTCCACGAAGTGCGGGCCGCCGGGATCGTTGCCCGTGTCCGGCGTCCAGAGGACGTTGCTCGGGTGGCAATCGCCGTGCACGCGGATCGCGGCGACGCGGCCCGCGCGCGCGTAGGCATGGCGCACGCCCTCGAGCGCGAGGTCCGCCACCTGCTTCCACGCGGGGACGAGATCCGGCGGGATGAAGCCGCTCGCGAGGAGATGGTCGCGCGGCTCCTCGCCGAAGCTCGCGACGTCGAGCGCGGGCCGGTGGACGAAGGGGCGCGCCGCGCCGACCGCGTGGATGCGCCCGATGAAGCGGCCGAGCCATACGAGCGTCTTCTCGTCCTCCAGCTCCGGCGCGCGCCCGCCGCGGCGATGGAAGACCGCGAAGCGGAAGCCGCCGCTTTCGTGGAGCGTGCGCCCCGCGAAGGCGAGCGGCGGGACGACCGGGATCTCCGCCGCGGCGAGCTCCATGCCGAATGCGTGCTCCTCCAGGATCTGCGCGTCCGTCCAGCGCGCGGGCCGGTAGAACTTGGCGACCACGGCCGGCATCGGCGACGGCGGCGCGCCGGGGAGCGCCTCGTCGAGCCCCACCTGGTACACGCGGTTCTCGTAGCTGTTCAACGCGAGGAGCCGCCCGTCGCAACGCAGGCCCAGGCTTTCGAGCGCGTCGAGGACGGCGTCCGGCGTGAGGCTCGAGTAGGGATGCGATCCGTCCACCACCCCATCATAGCCGGGGTGCTAGAATCGGCCCGCTTCGACGTCCCCTACATTCCGGGAGATAACCATGAAAAATCCGCTGGATTCGCTCTGGGGCACCGTCATCTCGGGACTCGTCCTGACGGTGGTTCTGTACTACCTCGCACGCTCGATGATGGGAGGCTGACCATGACCTGGGACTTCATCCACTACGGGCTCGGCCGCTGGCTCCACATCCTCTCCGGCGTGATGTGGATCGGCCTGCTCTATTACTTCAACTTCGTGCAGGTGGACGCGCTCAAGAAGGCCGCGGCGGACACGCCGCCCACGGGCGCGGGCATCACGAAGCACGTGGCGCCGCTCGCGCTCTTCTACTTCCGCTGGGCCGCGGTCGCCACGTGGGTGATGGGCGCGTTCCTGCTGGGCGACAAGTTCGCGCAGGCGTTCCTCTTCCGCGAGCAGGCCTACGTGCCCATCGGCATCGGCGCGTGGCTGGGCACGATCATGCTCTTCAACGTGTGGGTGCTCATCTGGCCCAACCAGCAGAAGATCCTCGGGATGAAGCCCGCGAGCGACGAGGAGAAGGCCAAGGCGCGGCGCGTGGCTTTCCTCGCCTCGCGCACGAACACCATGCTCTCGATTCCGATGGTGTTCTTCATGGCTTCGTCCGCCGTGTTCCACCGGCCGCTCTTCGGCGGCTAGGACGCTTTTTCAGGGCTTGGGCAGGCCGGCGACCTTGTCGCCGGCGCCCACGCGGTGCTCCGCGAACCAGCCCTTGTTGGTCTCGATCGCGTAGACCGCCGGGCCCTGGGCCGGGTGGCTGTCGAGCGTCTGCGGCTCCATGTCCGCCACGTTGAGGATCACGCCGTTCGCGTCGACGAACGCGACGGAGAGCGGGATCAGCGTGTTCTTCATCCACATCGCGTAATAGCCGGGGTCGTCGAAGATGAAGAGCATGCCGTCGTCGCGCCCGAGCGCCTTCCTGAACATGAGGCCCTGGCTCCTCTGGGCCTCGGTCTGCGCGACCTCGACCTTGAGCGGATGGGTGCCCACCTTGAGGACGCGCGTGGGCATGGGAGGCTCCGCCCGCACGTGCCACGCGGCGGCGGCGAGGAGGGCGGCGGCGGCGAGAACCCGGATCGCCGAAAGGCGGTCGAAGCGCAACGACGGACGGAACATCGAAGGAAGGCTCCTCTTGGACACCAGGCACAAGGTTAACGCATGAGGCCGGCCCTTCGCCGACCGCTGGCGCTCGTCCTCGCGCTCGTCGCGGCCGGCTGCGCGGTGCGGCCGATGGCGCCGCCCCCGGATCGTCCCGAGACGCCCGCGCAGGAGGTGAAGCGCCGCACCGAGGCGCCGCGCCCGGAGTACAACCTCGCGGGCTATCCCCCCGCCGTGCGCGAGGGCTACATCGACGGCTGCGAGTCCGCGAAGCATTCCCGCTTTGCGCGGCGCGACGCGAAACGCATGGCGGCGGACGCCCAGTACGAGATGGGCTGGAACGACGGCTTCTCGATCTGCGGCCGGCGCTGAAGTCGCGGCTTCACGCGGTGCGGCCGAGGATCCACGCGCCGATCGCTTCCAGGATCTCCGGCACCTCGCCGATCGCGGGCTCGAGCGCGATGGGAACGCGCGGGTGCGAGGCGCGAATGGCCTCGAGGATGCGGGGCAGGTCCTGCTTCAAGTGCCCGCCCTGCGCCATGAAGAGCGGGAACACGGTGATCGCGGGCGCCCCGCCATCGACCAGCGAGGCGATGGCTTCCTCGAGCGTCGGGCGCATGATCTCGAGGTAGGCGATCTCGATCGGGTATTCCGGCCGGCTCGCGCCGATCCGCGCGCGGATCGCCTCGAACGGGCGCGCCCATTCGGGATCGCGCGAGCCATGCACGAAAAGGACGATGCCGCGCATCCGGGCGGCCCTAGTGCTTCCCGGTCGACCCGAAGCCGCCCGCGCCGCGCCCGCTTTCCTCGAACGCGTCGACCACGTTCAGCTCCACCTGCACGACGGGGACCACGACGAGCTGGGCGATCCGCTCGAGCGGGTTCACGACGAAGGGCTCCTTGCCGCGGTTCCAGCACGAGACCATCAACGGGCCCTGGTAGTCGGAATCGATGAGGCCCACGAGATTGCCCAGCACGATGCCGTGCTTGTGCCCGAGGCCGGAGCGGGGGATCACGACCGCCGCGAGCCCGGGGTCCGCGAGGTGGATCGCGAGGCCGGACGGGATGAGGGCGCTGTCGCCGGGGCGCAGCGTCAACGGCCCGTCGATGCACGCGCGCAGGTCCAGGCCCGCGGATCCCGCGGTCGCGTAGGCGGGGAGGCTCGCGCGGATGCGCTCGTCCAGGATCTTCACGTCGAGTTTTTTCATCGCTATTTCTGCGAAAAGGCTGGATGAAACCACGGATGAACACGGATGAACACAGATGACCTGCGCGGCTTTGGCCTGGTAGTCATTGCGGGCATGGCGTCGAAATTCTCGACAACCATCTGTGTTCATCCGTGTTCATCTGTGGTTCCCACGCCTTGATCCAGCGAAGCGTGAAAATCGCGACAGCTCAGGAAACCTGCTTGAGGGGAGAGACGTTGCCCGGCTTCGCGCGGCGCTCCGCGAGGGCGAGCGCGTGGGCGACGATCTCGTGCGCGATGCGCGACTTGGGCGCGCGGGCGAGGGCGTGGGCGCCGTCGTCGTCGTAGATCGTCACCTCGTTCTCGTCGCGGCCCACGGCCTGCTGCACGAGGTTCGCGACGATCATCGGGATCTTCTTCCGCGCGCGCTTCTCCTGGGCGTAGCGCGAGAGCTCCTCGCTCTCCGCGGCGAACCCCACGCAGAAGGGTCCCTTCGGAAGGCCCGCCACGTACGCGAGGATGTCCTCGGTGGGCTTCAACGCGAGGCTCATGCCCTCGGCCGACTTCTTGAGCTTGCGCGAGGCCGCGGCGACCGGCGTGTAGTCCGCGACCGCCGCGACGCCGAAGAAGAAGTCGCTGTCGTCGACGTTCGCCTTCACGGCGTTGAACATCTCGGCGGCGGAGGTCACGTAGACGAAGTGCGAGGCGGGCGGGGGCGGGAGCGCCGTGGGGCCGCTCACGAGCGTCACTTCGGCGCCCAGGGCGATCGCGGCTTCCGCGATGGCATAGCCCATCTTGCCGGAGCTGAGGTTCGTGATGCCGCGCACGGTGTCGATCGCCTCGAAGGTGGGACCGGCGGTGACCAGCACCTTGCGGCCTGCGAGCCGGCGGGGGCCCAGGAACGCGAGCGCCGCCTCGAGGAGCTCCTCCGGCTCGAGCATCCGGCCGGGGCCCACTTCGCCGCACGCCTGGTCGCCGGAAGCGGGCCCCAGGATCGCGACGCCGTCCCCGCGCAGGAGCGCCACGTTCCGCTGGGTGGCCGGGTTCTCCCACATCTCGCGGTTCATCGCGGGCGCTACCAGCAGGCCGCAATTGCGCGCGAGGCAGGTGGTGGAGAGGAGGTCGTCCGCGAGGCCGTGCGCGAGCTTCGCCAGGAAATCCGCGCTCGCCGGGGCGATGAGGATCGCGTCCACGCCGCGCGAGAGCTCGATGTGCGCCATGTGGTTGGGGAAGCTCGCGTCCCAAAGGTCGGTCGCCACGGGTTTCCCGGTGAGCGCCTGGAAGGTCGCCGGCGTCACGAACCGGATGGCGGCGTCGGTCATCGCGACGCGGACTTCCACGTTATTCCTCATGAGGAGGCGAGCGAGCTCGGCCGACTTGTAGGCGGCAATGCCGCCGGTCACACCGAGCAGCAAGCGGCGATCCGGAACCTTGTCCATCGAACCATTCTACTCACGACACCCGAGGCTTGCATGTCCATGGCCCAGTGGCCGGCTCCCGAGCGGCCGCGCGAGCGATTGCTGGCGCAAGGACCGTCGTCGCTATCGGACGCGGAGCTCGTCGCGCTCTTCCTCGGAACGGGCGTGCGAGGAAAGAGCGCGCTGGACCTGGCCCGCGAGCTCCTTGCCCGCTTCGGCCGCGTTTCGCGCCTGCTTTCCGCCGCGCGTGGCGAATTCGACGCGGTGCCCGGCGTGGGGTCGGCGAAGTACGCGCAGATCGCCGCGGTGATGGAG
>DATAMY010000023.1:0-16224 GCA_036266535.1 Usitatibacter sp.
CGCCGTCGAGGAGGCCGCTCTCGCCCAGCTTGATGCGCCGCGCGAGCATCGATCGCGAGCCGGGCAGCATGAAGTCGAGTCCGGGCAGCATGAGCTCGCCGCGACGACGGCCGCTGAAGCGGTTTGCGGGCTGCGCGATAATGTCCCGTCGTCACTCGACGGGAGATCGATCTTGCCGCCCGATGGAACGCTTCTCGTCCGCGAGCGCGTCCGACTTCGTCCGCTGGACGGGCCGGACGCGCCCGCGATCCTCGCCCTGTATTCCGATCCGCGGGTGATGCGCTACCTCGCGCGCCCGCGCATGTCGGAGCTCGGGGAGGCCCAGGAGCTCATCGCGAAGTCGAAGGCCGGCTACGCGGACGGGAGCCTCCTGCAGCTCGCCCTCGAACGCACCGCGGACGGCGCGTTCCTGGGACTCTGCCTCCTCTTCAATTTCAACAGGAAGAGCGCGCGCGCGGAGATCGGATACGCGCTCGCGACGGAGCATCGATCGATGGGCTACATGTCCGAGGCGCTCCCGGCGCTCATCGACCACGCGTTCGGCGCGCTCGGCTTGAACCGGCTCGAGGCCGACATCGACCCGCGCAACGCCGCCTCGGCGCGCTTGCTCGATCGCCTGGGCTTCACGCCGGAGGGCGTGCTGCGGGAGCGGTGGATCGTGAACGGCGAGCCATCGGACAGCCACCTCTACGGGCTCCTCGCCCGGGAATGGCGCGCGGGGCGCGGCTGACGAAAAAAGCCCGCGGCGGCTTCGGGCCGCGCGGGCTTCCGGGGCGGATGCGATCAGCCCGAGGTCTTCAGGTTGTCGCGCACGTCGACCACGCCGCTCACGTTCCGCGCGATCTCCATCGCGCGCGATTTCTCCGCGGTGCTGTCCACCGTGCCGTTGAGCGAGACCACGCCGCGCACGGTATCCACGTCGATGTGACGCGCCTTCACCAGCTCGTCCGCCGCCATCGCGGTCTTCACCTTTGCGGTGATCGCCGCGTCCGAAGCCGTCTGCACAGGCCCGCGGTGCTCCGAGCTTTCCGCCGATGCCGTGTGGGACCGCATGTGCTCGTTCCACCAGGCGCAGCCGGACGTTCCGAGGGTGAGCAGGATCCCGGCAACCAGCGCGGGGACCGCCTTGCGTTCGATTCTCATGTCGAGGCTCCTTGTCGCCAGAGCCGAAGTCCGGCTCCCCTGTTGGATGATCCCGGGGTGATCCTGTTCGACGCGACCATGCGCCATTCGGACGTGCCCGGGGAGCGCGCGGGGCGGCAGCTACAATTGCGGCCATGCCGGCGCTCGTCCTCCTCCTCGCCTTCACGTGCAACATGCTCGGGCGCGGGGTGGGGGACACCTTCATCGTCTTCCTGCTGCCGCTTTCGGAGGCGTTCGGCTGGACGCGCGCGCAGGTCTCGAGCGTCTATTCGATCTACCTGGTGGTGACCGGCATCGCGGCACCCCTCACGGGCCTCCTGCTGGACCGCTGGGGGCCGCGCGTCGTCTACCCGGCGGGGCTCGCCCTCCTCGGCGCCGGCTGCCTCCTCGCCGGGCACCTCACGCAGCTCTGGCAGTTCCAGGCCTGCATCGGCATCCTGAACGGGATCGGCGTGTCGATGCTCGGCATGGTGCCCGCCTCGATGCTCATCAGCCGGTGGTTCCGCGAGCGCATGAGCACGGCGATGGGCATCGCCTACGCGGGCTTCGGCACGGGCACGCTCCTCATCGTGCCGGCCGCGCAGTACCTCATCGAGTCCCACGGCTGGCGCGAGACGTACCGGTTGATCGGGCTGGCGCTTCTCGTGCTCCTGCCGCTGCTGCTCCTCGTTCCCTGGCGCCGGCTCGCCGCCGGTCCGGAGAGGGCGCCGGCCCGAAAATCGAACCCGCTGGACGAGACGCGCGCATGGCAGGTGGGGAGCGCCATGAAGACGCGCGCGTACTGGCAGCTCGTCCAGGTCTTCGCGTTCACGGCCCTCGCCATGTACGCGATGCTCGCGCAGATCGTGGCGTACCTCGTCCAGGTGGGCCTGAAGCCCCTCGAGGCCGCGACCGCCTTCGGCGCGCAGGGCCTCCTCTCGGTCGTGGGCATGATGGCCTCCGGCTGGTCCTCGGACCGCTTCGGCTTCCGCGCGACCGCCACCGCGAGCTTCGTCTCGACGTTCGTGGGGATCGCGTTCCTGCTGCTCCTCTCCGTGCATCCCGCCGCATGGCTCGTGGTGCCGTTCGTGCTCTTCTTCGGGATCTCGCAGGGCGCGCGCGGCCCGATCGTCTCGAGCATCACCGCGCGCATCTTCCGCGGCCCCGCGTTCGCGACGATCAGCGGCACGATCTTCGCCTGCATGTCGGTGGGCGGCGCCGTGGGCTCCTGGATGTCCGGGATGCTCTACGACGTCACCGGCGGCTACCGCGCGAGCTTCGTCTTCTCGATGGCGTGCGTCGCGATCGCGGTGGCGCCGTTCTGGACCGCGCGGCCGCTGGGCGCGCGCCGCTGACTCACATGTTCCGGAAGAGCGCCATGTAGGGAAGGCTCACGGTGAGCGTCTCCGGGCGGTTGCGCAGGCGCAGCGTTCCGCGGCCGGAGTCGTCCCGCGCGACCGCCGCGATCGCCTTCATGTTCACGATCGTCGAGCGGTGAACCTGCTTGAAGACCGCCGGATCGAGCACGGCGAGGAGCTCGCGGATGGGCTTGCGGATGAGCGCCTCGCCCTCGGCCGTCGCGACCGAGGTGTACTTCTCGTCCGCCTTGAAGTACGCGACGTCGTCCACGAGGATGAGGCGCGTCTCCTTGCCCACGCTCGCGGTGATCCACTGCAGGAGCGAGCCACGCGCCTCCGGCGCGATCTTCTCGCGCAGCCGCTCGACGATCTCCGCCAGGCCCGAGGCGGGCGGCATGCCCGAGGCGAGCCGTGCCTTCACGCGCCCCACGGTCGCGGCGAGGCGGTCGCGCGCGACGGGCTTCAGGAGATAGTCGACCGCTCCGCGGTCGAACGCCTCGACCGCGTACTGGTTGTATGCGGTCACGAAGACCACCTGCGTGCCGGGGCTCGCCTCGCCCGCGGCGGCCGCGACCTCGAGCCCGGTGAGGCCCGGCATGCGGATGTCGAGGAATGCCACGTCGGGACGGTGCGACGCGATCGCCTCGAGGGCGGAGCCGCCATCCTCGCACGCGGCCGCGATCTCCAGCTCCGGCCACGCCGCGCGAAGGAGCGCCACGAGCTCCTCGCGAAGGAGCGCCTCGTCCTCCGCGATGACGGCCTTGGGCGCGACGCGCGGCTCAGCCATGGGCTTCTCCGGGCCCCGCGCGCGGAACGGTGAGGGTCGCGGCGACGCCGCGCGGGAAGTTCGCCGCGATGGAGAACGCGGCGGCGTCGCCGTAGCCCAGCCGCAGGCGCTCCCGCACGTTCTTCAACCCGATGCCCGTGCCGGTCGAATCCTCGCTGAAGCCGCGGCCGTCGTCCGCCACCGTGAGCGAGACCTTGTCGCCCGCCTCCCGCCCGAGGATCCAGATCGTCCCGCCGCCCGGCATGGGCTCGAGCCCGTGCTTGATCGCGTTCTCCGCGAGCGTCTGGAGCATCATCGGCGGGAGCGGCACGGCCTTCAACCCATCCGGCACCTGGATCTGGAGCGCCAGGCGCTCGCCCATGCGGATCCGCAGGATCTCGAGGTACGCGCGCGTGCCCTCGAGCTCCTCGCCCACGGTCGAGAATCCGGCGTCCGCCCGCGGGAGGGAATTGCGCAGGTACGCGATGAGGTTCCCGATCATCCGGTCCGCCTTCGCGGGGTCGCTCCGCGTGAGGAGCTGCGCGCTCGCGAGCGTGTTGTAGAGGAAGTGCGGCTCGACCTGCGCGTGGAGGAGCGAGAGCTTCGCGATGGAGAGCTCCTTCGCGCTCGCGGTCTCGCGGGCCTGCGCCTCCTCGACCTTCCGCCGTTCCGACACCCTCCGCGTGATCGCGCGCGTCGTGGCCTCGATCGCCTCGAGGTTCGCCCCATCGTCCACCGTGAGCCAGTCGCGCCAGGCACCCCCCTCGGGCTCCGAAATGAGCGTCAAGCTTGCGACCCGTTCGCCCGGCGTGACCGTCGCGTGCACGAGGTTCCGGCGCTTGGCGGTCGGATCGGGCCGCCGCAGCCGGGCGTGGACCTGGAGGCTGTCCCGTGCGCTCTCGACCGTGTCGACGTTCGGGAGCTCCCGGATCGCGGCCTCGACCAGCGTGAACGCCTCGTCCGCCGGGAACGGGAGCTCCACCTGGCGGCGGTGCCGGGCCCGCAGCGCCTCCGCGTCCGTGCGCCCGGAGATGAGGCGCACGCGATGGACGTGCGAAAGCGAGCGCACGACCACGAGGATCATCGTGGAGACCCACGCGAAGTCGTAGATCCAGTTCGGCAGCCCGATCCGGTGCCAGACGCTGTAGCCGATCCCGAAGGCGACGAGCAGGAAGAAGGCCCGGCGGGCGATGAAGAAGAACGAAGCCATGGGCGGCAGGATAGCAAGCAGCCGCCGGCGCGGCCGCCGCGATCCGATGAAACCCCGTCCCGGGCGGCCGAAGCCCGGTATTCACGGGCCGGGTATGATTTCGGCCATGTCGATGCCGCCCCGCCTCGCCCGGTTCGTGGACACGGTCGCCGCCCTGGTCGACGCGGGCGACGACGAGATGCGCGTGGTCGCCGGCTGCTCCGAAGCGATGCGGCGCCTGGTCGCGGTGGACGATTGGCTCCCCGAGGCGATGGCGAAGCCCCACCCGAAGTACTACCAGCAGTACCTCCTCCATTGCGACCCGCGCGAGCGCTTCTGCGTCGTGAGCTTCGTCTGGGGCCCGGGCCAGAGGACGCCGGTGCACGACCACACCGTCTGGGGCGTGATCGGCATGCTGCGCGGCGGCGAGACGTGCGCGCGGTTCGAGCGGAAGGACGGCCGGATCGTGAGCTCCGGTGAGACCGCGTTCCTGAAGCCGGGCGACGTCGACGTGGTCTCTCCCGCGATCGGCGACATCCACCGCGTGGCGAATGCGCACGACGACCGGGTCTCCATCAGCATCCACGCCTACGGCGCGAACATCGGCAAGGTGAAGCGCCATGTCTTCGACGTGGAGGGCGGCACGGCGAAGGAGTTCGTCTCCGGCTACGCGAATGCCTGAGCGGAAGGCGGGCGGCGGCGAGATCTCCGTCCGCCGCGATGCGGCCTGCTGGACCGTGGCCCTCGACCGGCCCGAAAAGGCGAACGCGCTCTCCGCCGCCATGGTGGAGGCGCTCATCGCCATGTTGGATGAAGCGCAGGCCGCGCGCGTCCCGGCCGTGGTCTTTCGCGGCGAAGGCAGGAACCTCAGCGCCGGCTTCGACTTCACCGGCTACGAATCCGAAAGCGAGGGCGACCTCGTCCATCGCCTCGTGCGGATCGAAACGCTGCTGCAGGCGATCGCGCGCTCGCCGTGCCTCACGGTGGCGCTCGCGCACGGGCGGAATTTCGGTGCGGGGGTCGATCTCTTCGCGGCCTGCCGCTGGCGCATCGCCGCGCCGGGTACCACCTTCCGCATGCCGGGGCTCGCGTTCGGCCTCGTGCTGGGCACGCGTCGGTTCGCCGCGATCGTCGGCCGCGACGCCGCGCGCGAGATCCTCGAATCGGCGGCGACCTTCGACGCGGAGCGCGCGCATGCGCTGGGCCTCGTCCGCCGCATCGCCGCGGAGGACGCGTGGCCTTCGCTCGTCGAGGAAGCGTGCGCGGCCTCGCGCGCGCTCCCCGAAGCGAGCCGCGCGGCGCTCTACCGCGCGCTCGATGGCGCGACCGACGACGCCGATCTCGCGGACCTGGTGCGCTCGGCGGCGGCGCCGGGCCTCAAGCGCCGCATCGCGGATTATCTCGCCGCGCAGAAGAACGCGCCGCGCGCCTAGACCTCGGCTCGAGCGCTACATCCCCGATCCGCCCGACCCGCCGTTCCCGCTCCCGCCGGCGCCGCTGCCGGAGCCGCCCGCGCCCGCGCCGGAACCGCCGCCGCCCAGTCCGCTCGAGCTGCCGCTCGTTCCGCCCAGTCCGCTCGAGCTGCCGCTCGTTCCGCCGAGTCCGCTCGAGCTGCCGCTCGTTCCGCCCAGTCCGCTCGAGGTGCCGCTCGTTCCGCCGAGCCCGCTCGTGCTTCCGGCGCTCCCGTTCGTGCCGCTGGTGGAAGACCCGCCGAGCGACGACGTTCCGCCGGTCGACGAGTTCACGCTGCTGCTACCGGTGCCCAGGGTCCCGGACGAGAGCCCCGAGCCCGAGGTGCCGGTCCCGGTGCTGCCGTTGAGCGAGCCCGTCGCGGAGCCGGTCGTGGATCCGCCGAGCACGCCCGGGCTCGTTCCCGCGGAGCCCGCGACGCCGCCGGCGGCCGCGCCGTTCAGGGACCCGGTCGTGCCCGCGCCCCCAGTCGTGCCGGCAGTCCCGGCGCCCGAGAAGCCGACGCAATCCGGGGTCGTGCGGTACTTGCCCGTCGCGGGATCGAAGCAGTCCGCGCGCAGGTGCGTGTTGGACGGGTCCGTCGGATCGGAGCTCGCGGTCCCGGTCGTGGTTTGCGACCAGGCGGGCGCCGCGACGAACGCGGTGGTGGCCGCGAGCGCCGCGGCGAGGGTACTGAGCTTGAACCGGTTCATGGAACCACCTCCATTTCAATCTGTGAATGGGTTGGTGCGATCGCAGCCCCGACGGTTCTTCCGCGGGCGTGCGCGCATCGGCGCATCCTGCGAGGCGCGGGCGCGGGAGTTGTCGTCGCAGTGGGTCCCGCGGCGTGGGGGCTTTCCTACGCCGCGCTTGAAATCGCGACCGCCGAACCCATCTTCGGACCGGGATGTCTGCATGACGAAGCGCACGATCCAACCACGATGACGACGACGGCAAGGTGACCACGCACTACGCCGAGACGGAGCCGCGGCGCGAAGAGGTGGACGCGCTCGCAGGGCCGAGCCTCCTCGAGTTCGGGAGCCCCTGGTGCGGCTATTGCCGTGCCGCGCAGCCGCTTCTCGAGTGCGCGCTCGCGGGGCATCCGAACGTGCGCCACATCAAGGTGCACGATGCGAGCGGGCGGCGCCTGGGCCGCTCGTTCCGGGTGAAGCTCTGGCCCACGCTGGTCTTCCTGCGGGACGGGGCGGAGGTGGCGCGGCTCGTGCGGCCCGCGGAGGAGAAGGCGATCGGCGAGGCGCTGGAGCGCATCGACGCACGGCCGGCGTAGCGTGCTTTCGCGGGCGGCTGACATCCTTTTCCGACGCGGCGGCTTAAGCCCGATGTCGCAAGCTCGCCCGCAGCCCCCGGTGCCGGAACGCCGCGCGGGGGGCGGCATCGCCGCCTTCCTCGCGGTGCACCTCGCGGACCTGGTCGCCTTCGGCTACGAGGACTCGCCCTTCGAGGTCGACGCCCGCGCGCACGAGGTCGCCGCGATCCCGCGCTCCTGAAGCTTCACTTCGCGATCGAGCGCACGAGCTCCTCCGGGGCGAAAAGCCGTCCGTCCTTCATGACGCGATCGATGCGCTCGAGGTTCGCCACGTCGGCGCGGGGATCGGCGTCGAGGATCAAGAGGTCGGCGAGCTTCCCGGGGTCGAGCGTGCCGAGATCCTTCTGCATTCCCATGGCGATCGCGCCGCCGACCGTCGCCGCGCGCAGCACCTCGAGCGGCGAGAGGCCGGCCTGCACCATGAGGCGCATCTCGCGGAACACGGAAGGGCCGTGCAGCGTGCCGATGTTGCCCGCGTCGGTCCCCATCGCGATCGGGATGCCGGCATCGCGCACGGCGCGCAGGTTCGCGAACATCACTTCCGAGGGCTTCACCTCGGGCGGCGCCGCGAGGAGCTTCGCCACGCGCTCCGGGATCTTCTCCTTCGGGATGCGGTCGAGGTCGCCCATCGCCGCGAGGATCTCCGGGTCGGCCAGGCGGCGCTCGGCTTCCGTGGGCTTCCACGTGCCGGAAAGCGCGTACCGGTAGCCCATCGTCACGAAGAGGGTCGGACAGTAGAGCGCGTGGTTGCGCTGGGCGAGCGCGATGAATTCGGCGTCCACGGGGGCGTCGTCCACGGAGTGCACCAGGAAGTCCGCGCCCGCCCGCAATGCGGACTTCGCGACGTCCAAGTCGGTCGCGTGGACGGCGAGCCGGACGCCCGCGCCATGGGCCTCCTCGGCCGTCGCGCGCACGATCGCCTCCTGCGCCGCGAGATCGTCGTCCTTGCGGTGGATGTACCAGACCTTGATGTAGTCGGGCTTGCGCAGGAGCTCGCGGCGCACGAGCGAGCGCGCCTCCTCCGCGGATGCGATCTTGATGATCGGGGGATCGCCCAGGTCGAGCTGCGGGCGGTCGACCATCGAGATGAGCGGTCCGGCCACGTGCACGCGCGGCGCGGCCGCGGTCTTGGCCGCGGCCTTCCGCACGTCGAAATTCCAGAACGGCCCGCCGATGTCGACCACGCTCGTGACGCCGCTCGCGAGCCACACCTTGAATGTCGCGGGAAGCCGCGCCTTGTTGCGCGCGACCTCCTTCGCGTACGGCATCCAGGCGTTGAAGTCGGCCACGTCCGGCCGCGTGTAGAGGTTCCCGGACTGGAAGAAGTGCACGTGCGCGTCGACGAGGCCCGGCACGATCCACTTCCCGCGCGCCTCGATCACGTGCGCACCGGCCGGCACGGGCGTCGAGCGCGAGGGCCCGGCGGCGACGATGCGCGTTCCCTGCACCACGATCGTCGCGTCGGCGGTCGCGGCTTCGTCCCCGTCGCGCTCCGGGTGCACGAGGGTCGCGCCCACGATGGCGATCGCGGGTTCCGCGGCCACGGGCAGGGCGAGGAGGAGCGCCGCGAGGGCGAGGGCCAGGGTCTTCTTCAAGGCGGTCTCCGCGAGGAGGGCGAGGCGCACAGGGTATCCGGTTCCGGGATGCTGGGCGCGCGCTAGAATCGGGCGCTCATGGGAACCCCCACCGCAACGGCGCCTCGCGCCTCCGCGCTCGTGGTCGGCGTGGGCGCGGCGCGCGGGTTGGGCGCCGCGCTCTGCCGGCGCTTCGCGGCCGAGGGCCTGCACGTCTTCGCCTGCGGGCGCACGGCGGCGAAGGTCGAGGCGGTCGCGCAGGCGGTCGCGGCTTCCGGCGGCCGCGCCGACCCGGTCGTGGGCGATGCGACCCGCGAGGAGGACGTGGCCGCCGTTTTCGAGCGCGTCGAGCGGGCCGCCCCGCTGGAGATCGTGGTCTACAACGCCGGTCTCAACCGCAAGGCGGATTTCCGGACGCTCCCGGCTGCGGAATTCGAGGAAGCGTGGCGGATCGGCTGCTTCGGCGGCTTCCTCGTGGGGCGCGAGGCCGCGCGCCGCCTGGTCCCCCGCGGCCGCGGGACCGTCCTTTTCACCGGCGCCTCCGCGAGCCTCCGGGGCCGGCCCGGGTTCGCCCAGTTCGCCGCGGCGAAGGCGGGGCTGCGCATGGTCGCCCAGGCCATGGCGCGCGAGTACGGTCCCACCGGGGTCCACGTGGCGCACATGCTGATCGACGGCGGCATCGACGGCGAGCGGCTGCGCGAGCGCTTCCCGGACGTGGCAGCCCAGCGGGGGGACGACGGCCTCCTCGCCCTGGATGCGCTCGCGGAGGCGTATTGGCAGGTCCATCGCCAGCCACGGTCGGCTTGGTCGCACGAGGTGGAGCTGCGGCCCTTCAAGGAGCCCTTCTAGCGCGAGAGGCGCAAATCGGCCGATCGAACTAGGCGTTCGTGCGCTCGCGCGCGAACGATGCGCCGCGGGGCGACTCAATGAGTTGATCCCGACGAAAGCTCCGGCCATGGCCATCGTCTACCGCTACGACTACCTCGATCGCGTCCTCAAGCGCGATCGCCGCTCCATCGACTATGCGACGGGCGAGGCGATCGGCCGCCTGGGCGGAACGATCCTCGCCGAGACGGCGCGCGAGGTGGACGACGAGCTCGTCGACGAATGGGGCATCGTGCGCGCCGTCGACATCGCCGCATCGGAGCCGGGGCCGCCGCGCGTCCCCGAGGGCGGCGAGGTCAATCGGCCTTCACGAGACGGATCCGCGTGATCTCGGAAGGGATCCCGAAGCGCATCGGCGGCCCCCAGTAGCCGGTGCCCCGGTTCACGTAGATCCACATGGGGCCCACGCGGGCGAGCCCCGCGGTGAACGGCTGCTGCAGCCTCACGAAGAGGTTCCAGGGCCAGAACTGGCCGCCGTGCGTGTGTCCCGAAAGCTGGAGGTCGAAGCCCGCGTCCCGCGCGGCGGGGGCCGATCGCGGCTGGTGCGCGAGGAGGATGCGCGGCGCGCGCTCCGGCGCGCCCGCGGCGGCGGCATGGGGATCGCTCGCGTGGGAGGGATCGAAATGGTGGCCGGACCAGTCGGTCACGCCCGCGAGCGCGATCGCGGCGCCATCGTGATCCAGCACCACGTGCTCGTTCAGGAGCACGTGGGCGCCCAGGCGGCGCAGCTCCCGCACCCACCCGTGCACGCCCGAGTAGTACTCGTGGTTTCCCGTGACGACGTAGGTTCCGTGGCGCGACGCGAGGCGCGCGAGCGGCTCGGCGTGATGCGCGAGCTCGCGCACGCTTCCGTCCACGATGTCGCCCGTGATCGCGACCACGTCCGCCTCGAGCCGGTTCACGCGCTCGACGATCCGCTCGACGAAGCCCCGCTTGATCGTGGGACCCACGTGGAGATCGCTGATCTGCGCGATCGTGAATCCGTGGAGCGCGTCGGGCAATCTCGCGAGCGGCACGTCGACGTCCACCACGGGCGCCACGCGCCGCGCCATGAAGAAGCCGATCGCGGTGATGGCCGGGGTCGCGGCGATCACCGCGAGCGCGGAAGCGCGCGTCCACGCTTCCATCGCGGCGGGCCCCAGTGCGAAGCTCGCGGCGAGGAGCGTCGCGTCGCGCGCGAGCGCGAGGACGAGGAGCCACGAGAAGAACCCCATCGTGAGCCAGCGGGCGAGGATCTCCCGGGGCCCGGCCTCGCGTCCGAGCCGGAACCCCTTCGGAAGGAGGAGGAGGCAGGCGAGGAGCACCCCCGCCCCGGCGAGACGAGCGGGAAGCTCGAAAGGGGTCAGGAGCCGCACGCCCAAGTACAGGTGGAGGAGGGCGAGGACCGCGAGGATCCGGACGGAGTCGGAGCGGAAGGGCATCGGAGGGATATGGGGACGAAATATGGTATTGGCTAGCCTCCGCCTGGATTTCCTGGATTCCCCACCATGAGCCGGACTTCCCACCCCCAACGCTATGGCGCCGTCGCGCAGGCTTTCCACTGGCTCACCGCGGTCCTCGTGCTCGCCGCCTTCATCTACGGCCCCGGCGGCTCCGAGGATCGCGTGTACTCCGCCGCGCGCGACTTCGACCGGCAGCTGCACGAGACCCTGGGCCTCACCGTGTTCGCCGTGGTGCTGCTCCGGCTCGCCTGGCGGCTCGTCGATACGCGGCCGGATCCACCGGACGTGCCGCGCTGGATGGGCGTCGCGTCGAAGGCCGTGCAGGCGCTGCTCTACGCGCTCGTCGTGGCGCTCCCCGTTACGGCCGTAACCGGCGCCTGGCTCGAGGGCCATGCCCTCACGCTCCTCGCCGGCGCCCGCATCGCGCCGCCCTTCGCCGAAAGCCACGAGCTGGGCCGCACGTTCGCGTCCGTCCACGGCTGGCTGGGGAACGCGGTGATGTGGGTGGCGGGCCTGCACGCCGCCGCGGCTCTTTACCATCACTTCGTGCGCCGCGACGGGGTGCTGCGATCCATGCTGCCCGGCGGCAGGGCCTGATCCGCGACGATCCGGACCGCTCGCCAAGGCGGCCCCAGCCCGGTACAATCGCCCGCGTTAACGGTGATTAAACCGGACCCGCCCCCGCCCGGAATGAGCTTCGCCGCCGCCGAATCGATGCTTGCCCCCACGCCCACGGATTCGCTCCGTGTCGCGGAGCGCTCGCTGGGCGAGCTCGGGCGCGCGGAGCTGGCGGCCCGCCTCGCGCCCGCCATCGTGCGCCTGCAGGGGCCGATGGAACGGAGCGAGCGCGCGGAGCTCGCGGCTGCCGCCCTCTCGTTCTGCCAGCGGCTGCACGGCATGGCGCGCTCCGGTGACGCGTTGGGTCTCGCCCGCGCCGTCCTCGCGCAGGCCGCGGCCGCCGGAGACACGGTCCTGGAGCTTCGCGCCACGACCGCCTGCGGCCTCCTCTGCGCGGACATCGCGGACGTCGTGGGCGCCATCGAATACCACGTCCGGGCGCTTCGCCTCGCGGGGGAAAACCGCGTGGAGGCGAGCGGCGTCTGGAACAACATCGGCCTCGCGCTGGGGGTCGCCGGGAACTACGAGATGGCGCTGCGCTGCTACCAGCGCGCCGTGAACCTCGCGCAGGATGAGCCGGGACGCGTGTACTCGCGCTATGCCGCGCTGGGAAACCTCGTGAAGAGCCACTTCCAGCTCGGCAGCTACCGGGAGGGCCTCGCCGTCACGGACCGGGCGCTTGCGGAGGAAACGGCGGCATTCCGGGACCACGACCCCATGAGCGTCCTGAGGCTCCGGCGGAACCTCGTGCGCCTTCTCGTCGCCGCGGGCCGCGTCACGGCCGCCGAGCCGTACGTGCGCGAATGCGCGGCGCTCGCGCAGGCGGTCGGAACGCCGCGCGCGGTGATCGCCGCGTCGACCGCGCGCGCGGCCTACGAGCTCGCGACCGGCCGCACGGACCTCGCGCTCACGCGGCTCGAGCGCGCCGTCGCCGGCGCTCGCGAAGTGCCCGCGGCCCTCCGGGATACGCTCGCCTGCGCGATGCGGGCGGAGGAGGAGGCGGGGAACACCGAGCGCGCGCTCCTGCGCCTGGCCGAGCTCTCGGACCACATCCACCGCGCGGCGGTGGAGCGCGCGCGGCAGCACCTCGAGCTCGCCGGCATCCGCCGCACGGGCGAGAGCGTCGCGGAGCACGAGAGCGAGCAGACCCGGGCCCGCCTCATCTCGAAGCTCGCGCCGCCCGCGCAGCCGGACGCGTGGGGCGCGCTCGATCGCCTCGCCGTGAGCGCGGTCTTGCGCGTGGATCCCACGGGCCGGCACGGGAAGCGCGTGGGCGCGCTCTCGAAGGCGCTCGCCGCGGCCGCCGGGATCGATGCGCTCCAGGCCCTCGAGATCGGGCTCGCCGCGGAGGTGCACGACATCGGCCTCCTTTCGGTGCCGGAGGAGATCCTCGCCAAACGCACGCCATGGAGCGAGGGCGAGCGTCGCGCCGCGCGCCGGCACGTGGAGGCGGGCGCGGAGATCCTCTGCGACGACCGCCACCCGCGCGTCTTCCTCGCGCGCGAGATCGCGCGGTACCACCACGCCCGCTGGGACGCCGCCGGATATCCGGAGCGCGTGGGCGGCAAGTCCATCCCGCTCCCCGCGCGCATCTGCGCGGTGGCGGATGCGTACGACGCGATGGTCTCCGGCATCGGCGGGCGTGTGCGCCGCACGATGGACGGGGCGCTCGCGGAGCTTGGGCGGCAAGCCGGGAAGCAGTTCGATCCCGAGCTCGTCGCCGTGTTCGACCAGCTGATCCGCACCGAATCGCAGGACCTTGGCATGGACCTGGCATCCGACGCCGGCATGGACGGATTCCAGGAGCTCCTCAACTCGCTGCAGGAAGACCGGGGGTTCGTATGAAGAGCAACTTGGACGCGAGGCACCAGCTCATGCTGGAGCTCCTCGCCGAAGGCGCTTCGGCGCGCATCGTCGCGCGGAAGCTCGGGTACAGCGAGGGCACCACGCGCGTCTACCTGCACAACCTCTATCGCGCGATCGGCGTGCGGAACAAGACCGAGGCCGTGATCTGGCACCTCGCCCGCGTGCGGCGCGAGGAGATGCGCCAGGACGCGGCACCGGCCGCGGCTCCGGCTGCGCCGCCGGCGGCCGCCGGGGCCACGGTGGGCGAGATGGCGGTCGCGGAGGACCTCTACACGGCGCTCGGGGTGATGAGCTCGTTTCTCGGGCCCTTCGGGCACCTCTGGGAGGCGGGCCATCGCCTGAAGGGCGGCGAGCTCGACGAGAAGGCGCTCGCGCGGCGAGCGCAGGCGCGGCTCCTCTGGCGCGCGCTCCTGCGCGGCGACTTCGCGTACGGGAAGGCGCTCTACGACGACGGCCTCGCGGACCGGCTGCTCCAGCAGGAGGGGCCTTCCGAGGCGCTGCTGGTCGCGTGCCTCCTCTGGATCGGCGGCTATTCCGGCGCGGCGGCGAAGGTGTCCTCCGCGCTGGGCGACAAGCGCAGGGGCGCCGCGGCATTGGGCGCGCGCGAAGCCGCGCTCGTGCGCGCGCTCCACGAGGCGTTCGAGCGACACCCGGACGCCGGCATCAAGGCGCTCGCGGACCTCACCCACGAAAGCGCGCGCGCGCCGCTCGTGCGCCAGGTGGCGATGGTCGCGCTCTTCCACGCCTCGCGCGCCGCCCGGGACGCGGAACGCGCGCAGCGCGCCGCCGACGCCCTTTGGAACGAGGCGGAGTCGGCCCGGCAACAGCTCGAGGCGATGGGCGTGCGGCCCCTCACCCGCGAAGCGGCCGCGGGCCGTGCATCGAAACCGGGTGCCGTGACGGCAACCGGGGCTCGCGCGAAGGCGACGGTCGCCCGCTAGGGCATCCGTCCGATCGCGCGCGCCGCCTCAGTGCGGCACCCAGACCGGGACGTCGTCGCCCCCGGCGACCCAGCCCATCTCCAGGTCGCGCAACGTGCGCAGCTCCGGCTCCGCGTCGGCGGCGATGGCGCGGATCTCGGCGATTTCCACCGCGACGTCGTTCGGGAATTCCACTGTCTTGATGTGCTTCATGTGTGCGCTCCTTCGGATTTGTCGGCGGGCCTTCGAAGCAGCCCGTGGCGTAGTATTGCAAGTGTTAATTAACACTTCAAGTGCGTTAACGCAAGCGAATCGCACTTGAGGAAGGCTAGTCGGTCCGCCGCGGCGCGTCCGCCGAAAGCCCGAAATTCGTGCGCGCGATATCCCGGCCGCCGGGAAAAGGGCTGGAGTCGGAGCCCGAGAGGCGAACCGGCGCGCGGGGCGGATGCCCAACCGGGATAGATCCCGGGAGGCGCCATGACACGTTCCTTCGTCTTTCTGTTCGCCGTGCCCTGGGTGCTCGGCGCGTGCGCGGGCGACGCTCCTCGCGCCGCGTACTGGGAGCACGCCGGGGGCGGGGACGCCGCCCGCTTCGCGCTCGACAACGAGCACTGCGGAGCCGCCGCGACGCGCGTATCCCCCACGCCGCGGGCGGACCAGCTCCCGGGTGGCGCCGTCGCTCCCGCGAACCGGATCGACAGACCGCCGCGCCCGTGGGCGGACGGCGTCGCTGAACGGGCCTACCTGGATTGCATGGCGCGCGAAGGCTGGCGCGTCGCCGGCCGCTGAAAAAGAAGCCCCGGCCGGGGCCGGGGCTTCGACGGGGAGTGGGGCCGGGACGCTACTGGATGGTCTCCGTGATCGGCCCGGCGATGCCGGCGCTGTTGTTGGCATCGCCGTAATACCAGCCGCGGATCGGATGGCTCCCGCGCGCGAGCGCGGCCGTCGTGCACCGCGCGACGCCGCCCGAGAGGCTCACGCCCGCGCATCCCGCGATCGTCGTCCCGTTGTCCTGGAAGTCGACGGTGCCCGTGGGCGTGACGGGTCCCGTGACCACCACCGTGAAGGTAACCGCCTGGCCGGCGCTCGCCACGTACGCCGACGAGTCGATCGTGAGCCCGTAGCTCGCGGTCGAGCTCGACGCCGCGCCGGTGACCGTCTGCGTGATGGGACCGGCGCTCGCGGCGGCGTAGGTCGCATTGCCGGAATAGACGCCCGTGATCGCGTACGTCCCGGCGGCGAGGCTCGCCGTGGTGCAGGTCGCCTGGCCCCCGGAGAGCGCCATGGTGCCGCAGCCGGAGATGGGGTTGCCGCTCGCCTTGAAGCCCACCGTGCCGGTCGCCGCGCCGGAGTTGCCGATGACGCGAGCGGTGAAGGTCACCGCCTGTCCCGCCGCGATCGTGTAGCTCGACGAGCCCATCGTGCTCGAGACCGACGACGTGCCGGCCGTGCTCGGCGAAGCGGCGGTGGTCGTGGTCGACGAGCCCTGGATCGTGCGGCGGGGCGGCATGGCGATGCCGGTTCCGCGGGCGAGCGGGTTGCTGCTCGACGTGGTCGTCGTGCCGGGCGTTCCGGTGCCGCCCGTGCCGCCCGTGCCGCCTGTACCACCCGTGCCGCCGGTGCCGGTGGTGGTGGTGCCGGTGGTGTCGGTCGTGGCGCTCGCCGCGGCGATGCCGAACTTCATGGCGGGATCGCCCGCTTCGGCGGC
>DATAMY010000024.1:0-4596 GCA_036266535.1 Usitatibacter sp.
TGATCGTCAACTGCGTCGCCTACCAGGACGGGCGGAAGCTCGCGGACATCCGCGTCGAGGAGATCAGCGAGTACCTGAAGCGCCCCGGGTGCTTCGTCTGGGTCGCCCTCAAGGATCCGGACAACGCCGAGCTGGAGACCATGCGGAGCGAGTTCGGGCTGCATCCGCTCGCCGTCGAGGACGCGAGCCACGGACATCAACGCCCGAAGATCGACGAGTACGGCGACTCGGTCTTCGCGGTCTTCCACATCGTGGAGCTGCGCGAGGACGACGTCGACGTGGCCGAGCTCAGCGTCTTCGCGGGGCCGAACTACGTGCTCTCCGTGCGGAAGGGCACCGAGCACGGCTTCGCGGCCGTGCGCGAGCGCACCGAGCGCGAGCCCGAGCTCCTGCGCCACGGCTCGGGCTTCGTGCTCTACGCGCTCATGGACAACGTCGTGGACCGCTACTTCCCCGTGGTCGACGCGCTCGAGACGGAGCTGGAGAGCCTCGAGGGGCGGATCTTCTCGGAGGACACGCCGAAGGCGAACATCCAGGAGCTCTACGCCCTCAAGCACAAGCTCATGGTGCTCCGCCACGCGGTGGAGCCGCTGATCGAGGTGACGCACCGGCTCTACGGCGGGCGCGTGCCGCAGGTCTGCATAGGGACGCAGGACTACTTCCGCGACATCCACGACCACCTGCTGCGCGTGAGCCAGGCGGTGGACGGGCTGCGCGACATGGTGACGACCGCGATGTCGGTGAACCTCTCGATGATCACGCTCGCCGAGAACGAGGTGACGAAGAAGCTCGCCTCGTACGCGGCGCTCATCGCCGTGCCGACCCTCATCGCGGGGATCTGGGGCATGAACTTCAAGCACATGCCGGAGCTCGAGTGGCTCCTGGGCTATCCCGCCTCGATCGCGCTCATGGTCTTCATCGACTGGGTGCTCTACCGCCGCTTCCGCCGCGTGGGCTGGCTCTAGGGCCGGATCCCGCCGCCGCGCTCCGGGGCCACCTCGCCCAGGAGCCACTCGCGGAAGGCCGCGACGCCCGGGCTCGCGGCGCCCGCCTCCGGGGTCACCAGGTAATACGAGAAGGCCGCGGGCGCGGTGATGTCGAACGGCATCACGAGCCGCCCCGCCTCGATCTCGCTTCGCACCAGGGGCTTCATCGCGAGCGTCACGCCCATCCCCTCGATCGCGGCCTCGAGCGCGAGGGAGGCGTCGCTGAAGTGCGGGCCGCGGGAGGCGTCCACGCCCTGGACGCCCACCGCCTCGAGCCAGTCGTGCCAGTTCGGGCGCACGCCCTCCTCGACCACGGTGTCGTCGTGGAGCAGCGTTTGGAAGCGCAGGTCGTCGGGCTTCCTGAGCGGATGCGCGCCGGCGAGGAGCGCCGGGCTGCACACCGGCACGTACACCGCCGAGAAGAGCTCGTCCACGCGCGCGCCGGGATAGCGGCCGCCCCCGAACCGGATCATGACGACGGGCGTGTCCTCCGGCGCGTCGTGCACCGCCGCATTGGCGCCGTTCTCGCGCCCGTCGATCATCGCGGGCCGGCTCGCGACGTGGAGCTCGAGGCTCGGGTGCGACCGCGTGAAGCGGCCCAGCCGGGGGACCAGCCATCGGGCGGCGAAGTTGGGCGGCGCCATGACAGTGAGCGCATACACCGCCTGCCGGGCGCGAACGCGGTCCACGGCATGCCCGAGGTTTTCGAGCCCTTCCTGGACCTTGGGCAGCATGGCCTTCGCCTCGGCGGTGAGCTGGAGCGCGCGGGTGAGCCGGCGGAAGAGCGCGACGCCCAGGTACGTCTCCAAGAGCTTGATTTGATGGCTGATTGCGCCGGGAGTGACGTGCAGCTCCTGGGCCGCCTGCTTGAAGCTCAGGAGGCGAGCGGAGGCCTCGAAGGCGCGAAGCGCGTTCAGGGGCGGGAGCCGTTCGGGGAGCCGGGCCATACCTCGATTTTTCTCATTTATCGGGGGAAAACAAATCGTTTGTTGCGGTGCAGCATAGCCACTATATTTGTTTCGGCTGGCGGAGGACAAGTAGCAACGGCGCCTACCGCGGCATTTCCCACGAGGAGAGAGAAGCATGAGCCGCACCGAGACCCGACCCGATTTCACCAGCATCGAGGAGCACATCCGGAACGCGAACCTCCAGCGCGCCGCCTACCTGGGCGAATTGATCGCCGAAGGCGGCGTGGCACTCGCCCGCTCGTTGAAGCGCCTGGGCGAGGTGATCGGCCGCGCGTACGACCTCGAGCTCGACAAGCGCGCGATCGAGGCCCACGCGTTCCTGCGCCGCTCCATCCCGCGCTAGGAAAGTCCCGCGCGCGGGGAGCGCCCGTGGCAGCATGGCGGTTCGCAACTTTCCGAGCCGCCGGACTGCCCAAGGCGCATGCCCGTCACCCCCCTGCTTCTCCTTCCCGGCCTGCTGGAGGACGCCGACGCGTTCGAGCACCCGGCGAAGGAGCTCTCGGACGTCGCCCGCTGCGTCGTCGCCGACCTCACCCGTTCCGATAGCATCGCGGCCCTGGCCGCCGACGCGCTCGCGCAGGCGCCCGCGGAGCGCTTCGCGCTCGCCGGCCATTCCATGGGCGGCTACGTCGCGCTCGAGATCCTGCGCCGCGCCCCGGAGCGCGTGGAGCGCCTGGCGCTCCTCGACACGCATGCGCGGCCGGACACCCCGGAGGCCACCGCGAACCGCCGCCGGCTGATGGCGCTCGCCGAGCGCGACTTCGCCGCCGTGAGCGCGGATCTGTTCCCCACCCTCGTCGCCCCCGCCCACAGGAGCGACGCGGGGCTGAGCGGCAAGGTGACCGGGATGGCGCTCGCGACCGGCATGGAGGCGTTCCTGCGGCAGGAACGCGCGATCATCGCCCGCATCGACAGCCGCCCGCACCTCGCCGCCATCCGCTGCCCGACCCTCGTCATCGCCGGCCGCCTCGACGCGATCATGCCCGTGGCGCTGCTGGAAGAGCTCGCGAACGGGATTCCCGGTGCGCGCCTCGAGGTGATCGAGGACTGCGGCCACATGTCCACGCTCGAGCGCCCGGAGGTCGTGACGGGGCTCCTGCGCGAATGGCTCGCCTCCCGACCCGCAATCCCGCAGTCCCGCACGTCCACCCACCGGAGAACACCATGAACCTCCACGTCGCGCTCGCACCCATCATCTCCCTCCTCGCCGGCATCCTGATCCTCGTGATGCCGCGCCTCCTCAACTACATCGTCGCGATCTACCTCATCGTGATCGGCGTGATCGGGCTCTTCGGGACGCGGCTCTGAGCGGCGCGCTTCCGGTCCTCTCGCCCCTCGAGGCGCGCGTCCTGGGCGTGCTGGTGGAGAAGCAGCACACCGTCCCGGACAGCTATCCGCTCACGCTGAACGCGCTCGTCTCCGGCTGCAACCAGAAGACCAGCCGCGACCCGGTGATCGAGGCGGGCGACGCCGAGGTGCAGGCGGCCCTCGACCGGCTGAAGTCGCTCTCGCTCGTGGTCGAGTCGAGCGGCGGCCGCGTCATGCGCTACGCGCAGAACGCGGGCAAGGCGCTGGGCCTCCCGCCGCAATCCGTGGCGCTGCTCGCCGTGCTCTTCCTGCGCGGCCCGCAGACGCCCGGGGAGCTGCGCATCAACAGCGACCGCCTGCACCGCTTCGGGGATCTCCTGTCCGTGCAGGCGTTCCTCGAGGAGCTGGCCGAACGCCCCTTCGTGCGCGAGCTCCCCAAGGCGCCGGGCGCCCGCGAGGCGCGCTGGGTGCATCTCCTCTCCGGCGAGCCGGACGCCGCGGCGATGGCGCCGCAGGCCGCGTCGCCCGCGGGCGACGCGCTTTCCATGGGCGAGATCTCCGCGATGCGCTCGCATGTCGACCAGCTCCAGCGCGAGGTGGCGGCGCTGCGCGAGACCGTCTCCCGCCTCGTGGCGCAGCTCGGGGCCGACCGCTGAGGCCTCAGGCGAGCTCGCGCCAGGCCTTCATCAACGGAAAGTAGAGGCCGAGCGCCACGTTTTCGCCCGGGAATGCCGCGGCATAGCCGGAGAGCTGCGCCGAATAGCGCTCGAGCTCCCGGTCGAGGAAGCGCTCCGGCTCCGCGCCCTCGTGCGCGCTCGTCTTGTAGTCGACGATCCAGCGCCGGCCGTCCGCGACGAAGGTCCGGTCGATCACGATGAGCTTCACGCCCTCCGGCCCCGCGACGCGCAGGCGGTATTCCGCGACCGCGCCTTCGCGCGCGCCGAGGAGCCAGCGTCCCCGCTCGTCCGAGGTCGCCCCCTCGAGCGCCTGCAGCACGCGCCGGCGCGCCGCTTCGCGCTCGCCCACGGGGATGCCGCGCCGCGCGAGGTCGCGCCCGACCGCTTCGCGCAGCGCCGCGACGCGCGCCGCATCCCAGCGCTCGACCCCGTCCGCGGCGATCCGCTGGAGCCACCGGTGCGTGACGATCCCCACGTGCCGCGCCGTCTCCCCCACCCAGGAGAACTCGATCGAGGGCGGGGATTCGGATACCGCCGCGGCCACGGCTCCGGGCGGCTCGGCGACCGCGGCCTCGAGCGCGGGAATCGCGACCACGCGGAGCTCATCCGCGGCCGATGCCGGCGGCGCGGGCGCGGCGGCCGCATCCGTCGATTGCG
>DATAMY010000025.1:0-12307 GCA_036266535.1 Usitatibacter sp.
GGCCTTCGCCGACGAGAGCGCGCGCGCGAGGTCGCCGCCGGCCTCCTTCGCCGGGTCGAAGTAGTCGAGCGCCTTCGTCATGAGGAGGTAGGTGTTGGCGTCGAACACCTGCGCGAACTTGTCGCCCTGGTAGCGCAGGTACGACTCGATCTCGAACTCGACGTCGTAGTTGAACCCGTACTCGTCGCGCTTGAGCACGCGCCCGAATTTCTCCGTGAGGAGGTCGTCCGAGAGGTAGGTGATGTGCCCCAGCATGCGCGCGAGCTTGAGCCCCCGCGCGGGGATCGCCTTGTGCGCGTAGAAGTTCCCGCCGTGGAAGTCCGGGTCGGACACGATCGCCTGGCGCGCGACGTCGTTGAACGCGATGTTCTGCGTCGACAGGCGCGCCGCGGCCGCGACGGCGAGCGCGTGCCCGATGCGATCCGGGAAGGAAAGCGTCCACTGCATCGCCTGCATGCCGCCCAGCGAGCCGCCGATCGCCGCGGCGAGCCGCTCGATCCCGAGGCGGTCCATGAGCCGCGCCTGCGAGACGACCCAGTCCTCGACGGTCACCACGGGGAAGCTCGCGCCGTACGGCTGGCCCGTCGCGCGGTCGATCGATCCCGGGCCGGTCGAGCCGTGGCAGCCGCCGATGTTGTTCACGCCGATCACGAAGAACCGGTCGGTGTCGATCGGCTTCCCGGGCCCGATGAGGTTGTCCCACCAGCCGACCTTCTTCGGGTCGTCCGCGTACCAGCCCGCGACGTGGTGGCTCCCGGAGAGCGCATGGCAGACGAGCACCGCGTTGGAGCGCGCGGCATTGAGCTTCCCGTACGTCTCGTAGACGAGCTCGTAGGACGCGAGCGTCTTGCCCGCCTTGAGGATCAGGGGCTCGAGGAAGCCCGCGCGCTGCGGCGCGACGGGTCCGACGGAACGGGATGCGGCGTCGTCCATGGCCATGAAAAAACCCGACAGCGATCGGCTACGCGCGTGTCGGGTTCGAAGAGCACCGCCACTCGCTTTAGCCGTATTTGTTTCGCGCCCGCAAGCTGAGCTCAAATCGGCGCGTGGGGCCATGATAGCAAAACCGTTTCCCCCCCGCTCGGGTAGGGACGGCGCACCCGCGTGGGGGCAGAATACGGCTTCAAACGAGGAGGCGACATGCGGGCGATCCTGGCGGTGCTGGCGATGGTGGTGGCGGCGGGCGCGGCGGCTGCGGAGCGCACGTACGCGGTGATGTCCCTCGTGGGCGACGGCCTCCTCGTGGTCACGCACCGCGCGGCGACGGGATCGTCCCTCTCGCCCCAGACGCGCACGTTCATGACGCTCGCGGATCCCGCCCTCGACCGTGCCGCGCTCCTCGCGGTGGACACGGCGGTGAAGCGCGCGGATCCCGGCGCGAAGGTGATCCTCCTCGGCGGCCGCGATCCGGCCGCGCTCGAGGCGCAGTCGCGCGGGTTGGGCACCGCGGACGCCGCGCAGGCGGTTGCGGATGCGTTGACGCGCCGTCTTCCCGCCACCGGGGCGACCCACCTCGTGCTGGTCCTCAAGGCCCGCGCCCCGGGCCGGTTCCAGGTGGACGAAGCGACCGCGGACACGGGCGCGCTCGAAGGCCTGGGCTACTACGTCGATTCGACGCTCATCACCCATCGCGAGGCGGAGTTCGCTCTCGCGACGCGCGGCTTCCTCGCGCCCTTCGCGTACGTGGACCTGGCACTCGTCGATCTCGCGACCGGAAAGGTGGTGGCCCGGCGCGAGGCGCGCGAGGCCGCGCCCCGGGCCGCGACCCAGTCGGACAGCGTCGATGCGTGGGACGCGATGCCGCCGGAGGAGAAGATCCGCGGGCTGCAGGAGCTCCTGCGCAAGGAAGCGGACACCGCGGTTCCCGCCCTCCTCGCGCGGCCCTGACGCTCAGGCGTTCAGGCGCTCGATCAGCGCCTGGAGCTTCTCCGGGTCGTCCGTTTTCAGGATCCGCGCGACGATCGGGGCCACGTCCGGAAGGCTCGTCATGAGCACCCGCTGCTTCACGGCGAGGAGGTGCGCGGGGTGCATCGAGAAGTGGCGCAGGCCGAAGCCCAGGAGGAGGCGCGTCAGCTCCACGTCGCCTGCCATCTCGCCGCAGACGGCGACCGGCTTCTCGTGCTGCTGCGCGGTGCGGATCACGGAGGCGATGAGCGTGAGCACCGCGGGGTGGAGCGGGTCGTAGAGGTGCGCCACCTGGTCGTCCGCGCGGTCGATCGCGAGCGTGTACTGGATGAGGTCGTTGGTCCCGATCGAGAGGAAGTCGAGCTTCCGGATGAACATCGGGAGCGCGATCGCCGCCGCGGGCACCTCGATCATGCCGCCCACGGGCAGCGCCTCGTCGAACTTCACGCCCGCATTCCGGAGCTCCACGCGCGCGCGGTCGATCGCGAGGAGCGCCTGGTTCAACTCATGCCACGTGGTGAGCATCGGGATGAGGATCTGCACCTTCCCGTGCCGCGAGGCGCGCAGGATCGCGCGAAGCTGCGTGTTGAACACTTCCGGCTCCGAGAGGCAGTAGCGGATGGCGCGCAGGCCCAGCGCCGGGTTGGCCGCCATGTACTCGTCGCCCTCGGTCGTCTTGTCCGCGCCCAGGTCCAGCGTGCGGATCGTGACGGGCATTCCCTTCATGCCCTCGACCACCTCGCGGTACGCCTCGTACTGCTCGTCCTCGTCCGGCAGGTCGCGCCGGTTCATGAAGAGGAACTCGCTCCGGTAGAGGCCGATGCCGGCGGCCCCGCTCGCCTTCACGCCGTCCAGGTCCGAGGGGAGCTCGATGTTCGCCCAGAGCTGCACGGGGGTGCCGTCGAGCGTCGCGGCCGGCGCGGTGCGCAGGCGCTTCAGCTTGTCGCGCTCGAGCCGCGCCGCGTTCTGCTTGAGGCGGTACTCGGCGAGCACGTGGCGGTCCGGGTTCACGATCACCACGCCCTGCGAGCCGTCCACCACGATGAGCTCGTCCTCGTGGATCAACGTGCGCGCGTGGTGGAGCGCCACGATCGCCGGGATGTTCATCGACCGCGCGACGATCGCGGTGTGCGAGGTCGCGCCGCCCAGGTCCGTGATGAACGCGGCGAACGGGTGCTGCCGGAAGAGGATCACGTCCGCGGGCGAGAGATCGCGCGCGACCAGGATCGCCGCGTCCTCCTGCACCGCCTTCGCGGCGAGCGTCATCCTGGTCCCGGCGAGCGCCGCCAGCACCCGCTCGGCCACCTGGCGCACGTCCGCCGCGCGCTCCCGCAGGTACGGGTCGGTGATGTCGGTGAACTGCGAGAGGAGCTCGTCCAGCTGCAGGCGCAGCGCCCACTCGGCGTTGCAGCGCTCCGCGCGGACGATCTCGCGCGGCGCCTCCGAGAAGGCGTCGTCGTCCAGCAGCATGAGGTGCACCTTCACGAAGGGCTCGAGCTCGGTCGCGCCGCTTTGCCGCACGTTCTGGGCGAGCGCCTTCAGCTCGTCGCGCACCTCCTTCACCGCCCGGTCGTAGCGGCGCTGCTCGCGCGCCACGTCCGCGGCGGGGATCGAGTAGTGGTCCACCTCCGCCGACATGCCGGCGAAAAGGTGCGCGTGGCCGATCGCGATGCCGCCGGAAATCCCGATCCCGTGCATCGTGAAGCAAACGGTGGAGGCGGCGGGACGAGCTCCGTCGGCGGACACGGCCTACTCGCCCTCGCCGAACTTGCCGGCGAAGAGCGCCTCCACGGCCTCGATCGCGGCCGCCTCGTCCGGCCCCTCCGCCTCGACCTCGACGCGGCTCCCCAGCCCCGCGGCGAGCATCATCACGCCCATGATGCTTTTCGCGTTCACGCGCCGGTCGCCCTTCGCGATCCACACGGTGCTCGTGAAGCCGGAGGCCGCCTGGGTGAGCTTCGCCGACGCCCGCGCGTGGAGCCCCAGCCGGTTGCTGATGGTGATGGAGCGCTTGATCACGAGTCGTTCGAGCAGGAGTGGGCCATGCGCGTGACGCCCTCCGTGCCGCCCTCCAGCGCCTTTTCCACGACGGCGGCGAGCGGCTCGTCCCGGTAGTTGAGCGCGCGGATCAGCATCGGGAGGTTCACGCCGGCGATGCCCTCGACCCGGCCGGGGCTGAGGAGCCGCGAGGCGACGTTCGAGGGCGTGGCGCCGTAGATGTCGGTGAGGACCAGCACGCCGTCGCCCTGGTCGAGGAAGCGGATGAGGTCCTCCGCGATCGGCTGGATCGAGTCCGGGTCGTCGTGCACGGTCATCCCGAGCTGGCGCAGGTACAGCGGCCGCTTCCCGAGCACGTGGCTCGCGGAATGGATGAGCGACTCGCCGAAGGCGCCGTGGGACACGAGGAGGATGCCGATCATGGGCGCCATCTTAAGGCACGCCCCGGTTTCGGGGCTTTGCTTGGGCCCGCCGTCCCGCTATCGTGTCGTTCCGACCCCTTTTCCGATCCGACCATGCGCCGAACGCTTGCCGTACTCTTCCTCGCCCTCCCCTTCGCGGTCCTCGCGTCCCCGAAGGTCACCCACATCGATCCGCCGAAGCGCGTCCTCTTCGTCGGCAACAGCTTCAGCTACTACAACGACAGCCTGCACGGGCACCTGCGCCAGCTGGTGCTCGCCTCGGATCCGGGGCATGCCAAGGATTACCTCTTCAAGTCGATGACGATCTCCGGCGGGTACCTGGTCGAGCACTCCGCCGGGCTGCCGTACGCGCTCGCCGGGCACCACTGGGACCTCGTCGTGCTCCAGGGTCAGAGCCAGGAGCCCATGGCGTCCGACCCGAAGAAATCGGAACGCTTCCGCGAGACCGCGCGCGGCTTCGACGGCCTGATCCACGCGAACGGCGCGAAGGCCGCATTCTTCATGACGTGGGCGTACCAGGGGAAGCCCGAGATGACGGCCGCGCTCGCGCAGGGCTACGAGTCGGTCGGGAACGAGCTGGGCGACCTCGTCGTGCCCGTGGGGCTCGCGTTCCAGCGCTCGCTCGAGAAGCGCCCGTCGCTCGTCCTCCACTTCAAGGATCACATGCACCCCAGCCCCGCCGGCACGTACCTCGCGGCGTGCACGTTCTTCGCGGCGCTCTACGGCGCCTCGCCCGTCGGCAATGCGTACGTGGCGGACCTCGACCCCGAAGTCGCCCGCTACCTGCAGGGCATCGCGTGGGACACGGTGCAGGCGTACTACGGCGCGGCGCACTGAGGGCGGGGCCGCGGGTGCGATAATGGCGCCTCGCGTGCCGGAGCCTCCCGTGCCCGAATCGAAAGACCGGAAAACCCCCCGTCCGACGGAGATCACGCTGCACCAGCAATCGCGCGTGCTCGAGATCGCGTTCGACGACGGCCAGCGCTTCGAGCTGCCGTGCGAGTACCTGCGCGTGCACTCGCCGTCCGCGGAGGTGCGCGGCCACGGGCCGGGGCAGGAAGTGCTCCAGGTGGGCAAGCGCGACGTGGGCATCGCGGCGGTCGAGCCGGTCGGCGTCTACGCGGTGAAGCTCGCCTTCACCGACGGCCACGACACCGGCATCTTTTCGTGGGAATACCTGTACGACCTGGGGGCGAAGCGCGAGTCCAACTGGAAGACCTACCTCGCGCGCCTCGCGCAGGCGGGCAAGGGGCGCGAGCCGTGAGCGGCAAGACCACGCATTTCGGCTTCGAGGAGGTCCCGGAGGGCGAGAAGGCGCGCCGCGTGGGCGCGGTGTTCGAGTCCGTCGCCCCCAGCTACGACCTCATGAACGACCTCATGTCCCTGGGACTGCACCGGCTCTGGAAGCGCTTCGCGCTCGAGCTCTCCGGCGTGCGCGCGGGCTCGCGCGTGCTCGACGTGGCCTCCGGGAGCGGCGACCTCGCGCGCGCCTTCGCCCGGCGCGCGGGCCCCACGGGCCAGGTCTGGATGACCGACATCAACCCGGCGATGCTCGCCGTGGGCCGCGACAAGCTCGTGGACGAAGGCGTCATCGCGCCGCTGGTACTTTGCGACGCGGAGAAGCTGCCCTTCCCGGACGACACCTTCGACTGCGTCTCGGTCGCCTTCGGCCTTCGCAACATGACGCGGAAGGACGCGGCGTTGGCGGAGATGCGCCGCGTCGCGCGGCCCGGGGGACGGGTCCTCGTGCTGGAGTTCTCGCGGCCGTGGAAGCCGCTCGCGAAGGCCTACGACGCGTATTCGTTCTCGGTGCTTCCCGCGCTCGGCAAGTACATCGCGAAGGACGAGGCGGCATACCGCTACCTCGCGGAGTCCATCCGCATGCACCCGGACCAGGAAGCGCTCAAGGCGATGATGGAGGCGGCCGGCCTCGCGAAGGTGGAGTACTTCAACCTCGCCGCGGGCGTGGTCGCCCTCCACCGCGGCTGGAAATCGTGAGCGCCGTCTTTCCGCGGCCGGGCGAGCGCGCGGTGAACCACGTGCTGCGCGGCTCGCCCCTGGCGCTCGAGCGCCTTCGCTCCCACGCCGGGCGGACGGTGGCGTTCCACGTGGGTCCGATCGCGCTCGCCCTCACGATCCAGAGCACGGGCGAGGTCGCGAGCGCGTTGCCCGGCGCACCGCGCGACCTCGAGGTCCGCATCTCGCCGTTCCTCGTCCCGCGCCTCGCCGCGGGCGAGGAGGCGGCCTTCCGCGAGATCGAGATGGAAGGCGACGCGGAGCTCGCGCAGGAAGTCTCGTTCCTCGTCCGCAACCTCTCGTGGGACGTGGAGGAGGACCTCTCCCGCGTGGTGGGCGACATCGCCGCGCACCGGATCGTGGGCGCGGCCCGCGGCCTCGCCCGCTGGAGCCGCGACGCCTCGCTGCGGATGGCGCAGGGCGCGGCGGAATACTGGACCGAGGAGTCGCCCCTCGTCGCCTCGCGGGTGAAGGTCGAAGGCTTCGGGCGCGACGTCTCGGAGCTGCGGGACGCGGTCGCGCGGCTCGAGAAGCGCGTCGAGCGGCTCGAGGGGTAGCCGAAAGGAACTACACGGCCGCGGCGACGGTCTGGGGGAAGGACCGGCACCGGGGCACGCTCGCCTCCATGGCCGCCGAATTCCCGCAAGGATCGATGTGAGGCTCCTCTCCGCCATGATCGCGGCGTGCCTCTCCACCGCGACGCTCGCGGCGGAGCCGCTCGCGGTCACGTGGCAGGCGCCGCAGCCGCTGCGCGGCCTCTACGAGAAATTCCTCAAGCCTTCGCGCGAGATCGCCACGGCGGACCATCGGGAAGTGGCCGTGCGCGCCTGGATCCGCGACGTCCGCAAGCGCGTGCCGGAGATCGCCGCTTCGGAAGGCTACTTCTCGCCCACCCTCGACATCCGCTTCGACGACGACCGGCGCACCCATGCGACCGTGGTGGTCACGCCGGGCCCGCGGACGTCGGTGGGCAAGGTGGATATCCGGTTCTCCGGCGACCTCGCCGGCGAAGGCGCGGACCGGGAAACGCGGCGGCGCGAGATCCAGGCCGCGTGGTCCCTTCCGCCGGGCGCCCCGTTCCGCAGCCCGGACTGGGACACCGCCAAGACCCGACTCCAGGAGAGTGCCTCCGAGATCGACTACGCGGCGGCGACGATCGTCTCGAGCGAAGCGCGCGTGGACGCGGAGGCCTCGAAGGCGGACCTCACGGTGGTGGTCGACAGCGGCCCGCGCTTCACGCTGGGCGATGTGTACATCGACGGGCTGCGCTACTACCCGGAGGCCGTGATCCGCCGGCTGGTGGACGTGAAGCACGACGAGCGCTACAGCCGGGAGCACCTGGAGGACCTGCAGAAGCGCGTGCAGAACGGCCCGTGGTTCTCCAGCGTCGTGGTGGACATCGACCGCGATACCGCGCACCCGGTCCGGGCGCCCGTCCGGATGACGGTCGTGGAGCGTCCGCGCCGCGAGGTGGGCCTCGCCCTCGGCTACGGCACGGACGACGGCGCGCGGGCGGAGACGGCGTTCCGCGACCGCGACCTCTTCCATCGCGGGCTCGACCTGCAGAGCTCGATCCGCGCGGCCCAGCGCGACCAGATCGGCTACGTGGACGTCTACCTTCCGCCGGGCCTCTTCGGGACCCGCCACGGCGAGGGAATTCCCTTCACCGACAGCGTGGGCATCCTCGCGGAGCACAGCACCATCCAGAAGCTCGCGTTGAGCCGCTTCGCGGCGGCGGGCTACCGGCACTTCCAGCTGGACGCGGTCGAGGTCCGCACCGGCCTTTCCTACCAGATCGAGCGCGACTATCCGGAGGGCGCGGATCCGGCGATCAAGCGCGCGCTCGCCCCGGTGGTCTCGGGGACGTGGCGCTTCGTCGATAACCTGTACGACCCCCGCCGCGGCGGCGTCCTCAACGTCCAGTTCGCGGCGGGCACGAAGAGCCTCCTTTCCGGCGAGGACTTCTTCAAGGCCTACGCGCAGTACCAGCACTGGATCCCGCTCGGCCCGGTCGACCAGCTCCTCCTGCGGGGCGAGGTCGGCCGGACGTTCACGACCAGCCGCGCGCACCTTCCGGAAGACTTCCTCTTCCGCGCGGGGGGCTCGCGGTCGAACCGCGGCTACGCGTACCAGAGCCTGGGCGTGCGCGAGGGCGACGCCATCGTGGGCGGACGCTATGTCGCGACCGCCACCGCCGAGTACGTCCATTGGCTGAACGACAAGTGGGGCGCCGCGGTCTTCACGGACGTGGGCGACGCAGGCGACATCCCGCATGACCTCAACCTCAATCCGAGCTACGGCGTGGGCGCTCGCTTCAAGACGCCGGCGGGTCCCCTCGCGCTGGACCTGGCGTGGGCCGACCGCGAGCGCCGGTTCCGCTTCTCGTTCTCGGTGACCGTCGCCTTCTGAGCCATGAGCGCCGCCGCTTCCGCCGCCCCGCCTCCGCCGCGACCGCCGCGCCGGGTCTGGCCGCGCGTGCTCACCGCCGTGCTCGCGACGCTCGTGGTGATCGCGGTCCTCGTCGTCGCGGCCGGGTACTGGCTCCTCGCCACACCCGGCGGCGCCCGCTTCCTCGGCGGACGGGTCGCCGGCATGCTGGGGCAGGGCGCGCAGATCGAGGGCATCGAGGGGCGGCTGGGCGGGAGGCTGCGCATCCACGCGATCGAGATCGACCGCCCGGACCTCTTCGTGCACGTGGACGACGTCGAGCTGGATAGCGCGCCGCTCGGCGCCTTCCACGGCACGCTGGACGTCCGGCGCCTCGCCGTGCGCAACGTCGAGATCCGCACCGCGTCGTCGGAAGCCGCCGCGCGCGCGCCCGCTTCGTTCACGCCGCCTTATCCGATCCGACTCGAGGACGGCCGCGTGGGCACGCTTCGCATCGGGAGCATCACCCCGGAGGAAAAGGCGGCCCGCGATCCGGCGGCCAAGCGCGCCGCGCGCGAGGCGGCGCGCGCGAAGGACGTCGTGCTCCACGACGTGGTCCTCAAGGGCGCGGGCGACGACCGCGCATGGAAGATCGACGAGGCGTCGGTCGCGAGCGAATTCGGCACGGCGCGGGTTCGCGGCACGCTCGGGAACGCGAGTCCCTTCGCCGTCGACCTGCACGGCGATTTCGCGGGCCGGCTCCAGGATCGCGCGGTGCGCGTCGCGGCGACGGTCGGCGGAACGCTCCAGCGCCTGGAGGCGCGCGCCGAGGGCGAGCTCGAGGGCACGAAGGCCACGGCGCGCGCGACGGTCGAGCCCTTCGCCTCCGTGCCGCTGAGAGCGGTAAGCGTGGACGCCGCGGCGGTCGACCTCGCGCACGTGAAGGCGGGCCTCCCCACCACGCGGCTCGACGTGCACGCGGACCTCGCGCCCGCGGGGAAGGGCTTCGCGGGACCCGTGGGCGTGCGGAACGCCGCGCCGGGGCCGTGGGACAAGTCCGCGCTCCCGTTCGTCTCGGCCGACGCGCGCGTCGCCGTCGACCCCGAAGGCAAGGCGGACGTGTCCGCGCTGAAAGTGGCGCTGCTGGGCGGCGGCTCGGCGAGCGGCCACGTCCGGGCCTCGAAGGACGGAATCGCGGCGGAGCTCCAGCTCGCCTCGGTCGATCTCGCCGCGCTCCATGGAAAGCTCCAGAAGACCCACGTGAGCGGCAAGGTCTCCGTCGCGGGCGATGCGCACGCGCAGCGCTTCGAGGTGGCGCTCAAGGATCCGCGATTCGAGGTCGCGGGGCGCGGAGCGCTCGCGGCGCAGCGCCTGGACGTCGAGACCGTCACCGTTCACACGGGCGGCGGATCGGTCACCGCGAAGGGCGCGGCCTCGCTCGCGGGCGATCGCGCATTCGCGTTCGAGGGGCGCGCGCAGCATTTCGATCCGTCGGCCTTCGTGAAGACCGCCGCCGCGGACATGAACTTCACGTTCACGGCGAAGGGCGTGCTGGCGCCGGAGCTCTCCGGCGAGGCGCGCGTCGAGCTCGCTCCCAGCCGCTACGCGGGATTGCCCGCGTCGGGCCGCATCGCGGTGGCGGGCGATGCGAGCCGCGTCTCGCGAAGCGACGTGCACCTCGCGCTGGGCGAGGCGCGCATCGACGCCGCGGGAAGCCTCGGGCGCGTGGGCGACGCCATGGACGTCTCGCTCCACGCGCCGGACCTCTCCGTCCTCGCGCGGCCGTTCGGCGCGGCGCTCGCGGGCCGCATGGACGCGAAGGCGCGGCTCACGGGACGATTCGACGCGCTGGCGGGCAGCGTGTCGGCGACGGGGACGAACCTGTCGCTGCCCGGGAACGTGCATCTCGCCGACGCCAGGGTCGACGCCGAAGCGGGCGCGGCCGACGCGAGCCCGATACGCGCGACGCTCACCGCGCATGGAATCGCGCTGGGGACGGAGGCGCCGCCCTCGACCTTCGCGCAATCGGTCGACGCCTCGATCCGCGGCACGCGCGCTTCCCACGCGCTCACGGTCGACGCGCAGATGACGAAGGAGTCGCGCCTCCAGGTGGCGCTCGCCGGCGGGCTCGATCCCCGTGCGCGGACACCCGCCTGGAACGGGCGGGTCGAATCGGTGACGCTCACCGGGCCCGGCGCCTTCTCGCTCGCGGCGCCGGCGACGCTCGCCGCCTCCGCGCAGCGCGTCGAGCTGGGCGATGCGCGCCTGCGCGGCGACTGGGGCGAGGCGCACTTCGCGGTGACGCGCTGGACGCCGCGCACGCTGGACGTCCGCGGCACGGCGCCCGCGGTGCAGGTGCGCACCCTCGCGCGCTCCCTGAGGCTCCGCGAGCCCGCGCTCTCGGACCTGGTCGTGGCGGCGGAATGGGATCTCCATGCGAGCGAGACCTTCGACGGGACCGCGAGCCTGCGCCGCGTCTCGGGCGACGTTCGCGTGGGCGAGCCCGCATTGCCGCTCGGCCTGCAGGACCTGCTGCTGAAGCTCGACGTCGCGCGCGGCCATGCACGGGCGAACCTCGAGCTCTCGGGTGCGCGCATCGGCCGCGTGCAGGGCGACGGGTCCGCCACGCTCGCGCGGAGCGCCAAGGGCTGGAGCCTCGCGCCGAACGCGGCGGTCGCGGGACGGGTGACCGCCGACATCCCGGATGTCGCGGCCTTCGTCGCATGGATCGGGCCGGACGCGAAGGCGGCGGGGCGGCTGCAGGCGAACGTGGCGGTCTCCGGCACGGCGGAATCTCCGCGGCTCGCGGGCGACGTGCGGGCGCAGGACCTCGGGCTCCGCGAGCCGCAGACCGGCTTCGAGATCGAGCATGGCGACGTCGCCGTGAAGCTCGACGGCCATTCGGTCGCGATCGAGCGATTGGCGGCGCAGACGCCGTGGCATCCGTCCGAGGGCGCGGTGCGGAAGATCCCCGACGCCTCGGGGCACGCGCCCGGCACGATCGAGGCGTCGGGCACGATGGATCTTTCCTCCGGCGTGGGGTCGATCCGCGTGCGGCTGGCCGGCGTCCCCGCCACGCAGCTCCCGAGCCGGTTCGTCGCGTTGTCGGGCGAGGCGCGGCTCGAATCCACCCAGCAGGGCATCGTCGCCGCGGGCGACCTCGCGGCCGACGCCGGCTGGATCGGCGCGCTCGAGACGCCGCCGCCTTCCGTCTCGGAGGATGTCGTCGTCGTGCGGGCGGCGCAGCCCGCGCCCGTGGCGTCGCCCACGTCGCAGAAAGAGCGCATCACGGTGGACGCGCGCTTCGCCTTGGGCAAGAACCTCCACTTCGAGGGCCGCGGGCTCGACACGCGGCTGGAAGGCGACCTGCGCGTCACGGGCGACCCTGCGGCGCTGCGGGCGACCGGAACCGTCCGCACGGTCGGTGGCACGTACGACGGCTACGGGCAGAAGCTCGCGATCGAGCGCGGCGTGCTGCACTTCGCCGGACCCATCGACAATCCGCAGCTGAACGTCCGCGCCATCCGGACGGGTTTGCCGGTGGAGGCGGGCGTCGAGGTGACGGGGAGCGTGTCGCACCTGCGCGTGCGGCTGGTCTC
>DATAMY010000026.1:0-3174 GCA_036266535.1 Usitatibacter sp.
CGAGATGGTCGGGGCGGGCAGGGGCGAGATCCACACGACGGCGGCGGCGCTCTTCGACCTCGTCCATCCCGAGGACCGGGAGGCGCTCTGGGAAAAGGCGCTGGAGGCGATCGCCGGCGGCGAGGAACGCTACGAGCTGGAGCATCGCGTGCAATGCCGCGACGGTCGCTGGATCTGGGTCCTCACGCGCGCCGGCATCGTGGAGCGCGACGGGGCGGGGGCCGCGCTACGCCTCGCGGGCACGATCGTGGACATCAACGAGCGCAAGATCGCCGGGGAGCGCCTGCACTACCTCGCCACCCGCGACGCGCTCACCGACCTCACGAACCGGGCGCTCTTCGCCGACACCCTCCAGAAGGCGCTCGACGAGGCAGCGCGCTGGAAGGATCGCCTCGCCGTGGTCTCGCTGGGCCTCGATCGCTTCACGGCCATCAACGACTCGCTCGGGCAGCCGGCGGGCGACCTCGTGCTGAAGACGGTCGCGGCGCGGCTGAAGGAGGTGGCGAGCGCCGACATGAGCGTGGCGCGCCCCGGGGGCGACGAGTTCCTCCTGCTCGTGCCGGTGGTGCAGACCCCGGAGCGGATCGACCGGGTCGCCGAAGGCCTGCGCAAGGTGATCGCGCAGCCGATCCGCGTGGGCAAGCACGAGCTGATCGTGACGGCGAGCGTCGGCGTGGCGATCTTCCCGGACGACGCCGATTCCGCGGGGCTCCTCATCCGCAACGCCGACATCGCGCTGCACAGCGCCAAGGCCGCGGGCCGCAACGTCGTCCAGTACTTTTCCCAGAGGATGAACGTGGCCGCCGCGAGCCGGCTGGAGACGGAAGGGGCCATCCGCCGGGGCCTCGAGCGCGACCAGTTCATCGTCCACTACCAGCCCCAGGTCGACCTCGCCACGGGCGCCGTCATCGGCTACGAGGCGCTGTCGCGTTGGCAGCATCCGCGGCGGGGGCTCGTGATGCCCAAGGATTTCATCGCGATCGCCGACGCCTCGGGCCTTCTCATCGTGCTGGGCGAGCGCATCCTCGCGACGGCCTGCCGCGACGCGGCCCGCCTGCAGGGCGGCCGGCCCTGCCGGGTGTCCGTGAACGCGGCGGCGAGCCAGCTTCGGCACGCGGGATTCGTGAAGGCGGTCGAGGATGCCCTCGCCTCGTCGCGGCTCGATCCGCGCCTCCTCGAGCTGGAGATCACGGAAGACTCGCTGGTCGAGCACGGGTCCGACGACGTGGCCATGACGCTGAACGCCATCGGGGCGCTGGGCGTGCATATCGCGATCGACGATTTCGGCACCGGCTACTCGAGCCTCGCCTACCTGAAGCGCCTGCCGATCGACACGGTCAAGATCGATCGCTCCTTCGTGAGCGACCTCCCCGGCGATCCGGACGCGTGCGCCATCGTGGGCGCGATCATCGCGCTGTCGCACCAGCTGGGCCTGCGGGTCGTGGCGGAAGGAGTCGAGACCCCGGCGCAGCTCGATTACCTGAGGGACCACGGGTGCGACGAGGTCCAGGGGTTCCTCTTCGGCGAGCCGCGCGCCCTGGAGACGCTGTCGGCGCAATCCGCGGAAAACGTCGGCTAGGGAAGATCCTCCCGCGCGAGGGTGAATACGTAGCCTGCTCCCGCCGCGACCTTCGGCCACCGGAACGGATAGGACGGATAGGCGCGCTCCAGCGCCGCGCGGTTGTGCCCGATCTCGACCACCAGCAACCCGCCGGGGTTCAGGTGCTCCCTCGCTTTCGCGAGGATGCGGCGCGTGTGATCGAGCCCGTCGGAGCCGCTCGCGAGCGCCATCTCCGGCTCCTTGCGGAATTCGTCGGGGAGCTTCCTCATCGAAGCGGACTTCACGTACGGAGGGTTCGAGACGATGAGGTCGTAGCGCCGCGTGGCGAGGGCGCCGAAGAGGTCGGACTTCACGAGGCGCACGCGGCGCGAGAGCTTGTAGTCCGCGACGTTGCGCTTGGCGACCTCCAGGGCATCGTCCGAGAGGTCGGCGGCGTCCACCCGCGCACCGGGCCACGCGAGGGCCGCGAGGATCGCGAGGCAGCCGGAGCCGGTGCACAGGTCCAGGACGGCCATTTCCGCGGTGGCGGGGATCGATCCAGCAAGCTCGCGGGTGCGGGGGTGACGAAGCAGCTCGGCGATGAACGAGCGCGGCACGATCACTCGCTCGTCCACGTAGAACTTGTACGGTCCCAGCCACGCCTCGTTCAGCAGGTACGCCGCGGGCTTGCGGGTGCGTACGCGCGCGCCGAGGAGCGCGCGGGCCTTGCGGTAGCGCGCTTCGGGGAGGGGCCGGTCGAGGTGCGCTTCGAGCTCCGCGGGGGGAAACCCCAGGGAGGACAGGATGATCCACGCCGCCTCGTCCAGCGCGTTCGCCGTGCCGTGCCCGTAGGAAAGGCCGGCGCGCTCGAACCGCTCCACGCCGTAGTCGAGCAGCGCGCGCACCGTGCGCGTCATCGGCCGAGCAGGAGGCCCTCGATGGCCACCCGGTACACCTCGGCGAGCGGCTCGATCTCGTCCAGCGCCACGGCCTCGTTCACCTTGTGGATGGAGCGGTTCACCGGGCCGAACTCCGCCACCTCGGGGCAGATGTCGATGATGAAGCGCCCGTCGGAGGTGCCGCCGGTGCAGTTGATCTCGGGTGTCACGCCCGCGACCTTGCGGATCGCCGCGGTGAGCGTGTCCACGAGCTTGCCGCGCTTCGTGAGGAAGGGCTTGCCGCCCACGACCCACTGCACGTCGTAGTCGAGGCCGTGGCGGTCGAGGATCTCGCGCACCCGGGCCTTCAGCGACTCCGGCGTGCTCTCGGTCGAGAAGCGGAAGTTGAAATCCACCTGGAGCGACCCGGGCGTGATGTTCTGCGCGCCGGTGCCCGCGTGGACGTTCGATACCTGGAAGGTCGTCGGCGGGAAATACTCGTTGCCCTTGTCCCACTCGGTGGTCGAGATCTCGGCGATGGCGGGCGCGGCGAGGTGCACCGGGTTCTTCACGCGGTGCGGGTAGGCCACGTGGCCCTGCACGCCGTTCACGACGAGGCGGCCGGTGAGCGAGCCGCGGCGGCCGTTCTTGATCGTGTCGCCGAACCTTTCCACCGAGGAAGGCTCGCCCACGATGCAGAAGTCGAGCGCCTCGCCGCGCGCCTTGAACGCCTCCACGACCCGCACCGTGCCGTCG
>DATAMY010000027.1:0-8847 GCA_036266535.1 Usitatibacter sp.
TTTCCGCGGTATTGGTCGAACACTTCGACCCCCCGGACGAAGGACGGAAGGCGCCCGCGCAGGGCCGCCAGGATGCTCGCCCAGGGAATGCCCTCGTCTACGATGAAGGCGTAGTCCCGGCGCACCGCGGGCATCCGGGAAAGCCCTCCGAACCGGGGCGCCGCCCCCTGCAGGAGGGGCTCGGCCAGGAGCTCGAAGATCGCCGGCGCGGACGGGAGCTCGTACTTCTGCTGCAGGCGCGGGTGGAGCTCGCCCACGAAGCCCAGCGCCTTCCCTTCCCAGCGGACGAGCGCACAGCGCCCCGGGTGGCACGCGGGATGGGTCCCGGCCGTGAACTCGAGCGCGCGCGGCGCGGCGAGCGTCTCGACGTCGCCCTTGGCGTCGAAGAAGTCTACCGGCGCGGTCTTTTCCCCCCACTGCTCCGGCCAACGCGAGCCGAACGCGATTCCCGCCACGCGCTCCGGCTGGGCGGCGAGGTCGGCCCGGTCCGCCATGAAGCATCGCCCCACCTCGAAGAGCCGCACGCGGTCCTCGCCGCGGTTCAGGTTCGCGCGGAGCGCCTGGACGAGCCCGCCCAAGAGCGACGTGCGCATGACGCTCATGTGGCTCGCGATCGGATTGGCGAGGCGCACGGGGGCGTCGTTGCCGGCGAAGTCGCGCTCCCAGTCCTCCGCGACGAAGCTGTAGCTCACGATCTCCTGGTAGCCCAGCGCGGCCAGGCGATGGCGGAGCGCGAAGCGGTCGCGGTCGCCCTCGCGAAGCGAGAGCATCGGGACCCGCGCGCGCGGCGCCACCGCGGGGACGTGGTCGTAGCCGTGGATGCGCGCGACCTCCTCGACGAAGTCCTCCTCGATCGCGAGATCGAAGCGCCAGCTGGGCGGCGTCGCCCGGATGCCGTCGCCGGCCGATTCGGGGATGCAGGAGAGGCGCTTGAGGATCGCGTGGATCTCGTCGTCGGAGACGAAATAGCCCAGGAGCTTGCGAACGCGGTCCGGCCGCACGTGCACGGGCGCGCGCGCGGGAAGCTCGCCCTGCGCGTGGGTCACCGGGCCCGCCTCGCCGCCGCAGATCTCGAGCGTGAGCGCCACGGCGCGCTCCAGGGCGCCGCCCGCCGCCGCGGGATCCACGCCGCGCTCGAAGCGGTGCGCGGCATCGCTCGTGAGCGCGAGCTCGCGGCTTTTCCCCTGCACGGCTTCCGGCGCGAAGTACGCCGTCTCGAAGAAGACGTCCGTCGTGCCCTCGCCCACCATCGTGTCGAACCCGCCCATCACGCCCGCGAGCGCCACGGGGCCGCTGGGATCCGCGATCGCGAGGAGGTTCTCCCGGTAGCCGACCTCCTGGCCGTTCAGGAGCTTGATCCGCTCGCCGGGCGCCATGTAGCGGACGTCGATCGGGCCCGCGAGCTTCGCGTGGTCGAACGCGTGCATCGGCTGGCCGCGCTCGAGCATCACGTAGTTCGTGATGTCCACGAGCGGGCTGATCGCGCGCAGCCCCGCGCGCTCGAGCCGGTGCGCCATCCATTCGGGCGTCTTCGCGCGCGGATCGATGCCGCGCACGACGCGCCCGAAGTAATGCCCGCAGCCCTTGGGCGCGCTGATCTTCACGGGGCGCGCGTCGTTCGCGGTCGTCGCGACCGGCGAGGCGACGGGGAGCTTCACGGTGGCGCCCGTGATCGCGCCGAGGTCTCGCGCCACGCCGAACATGGAGAGGCAATCGCCGCGGTTGGGCGTGAGCTTCAACGTGAGGTACACGTCGTCCAGGCCCAGCGCCTCGCGGACGTCGCGGCCGATGGGCGCGTCCTCGCCAAGGACGAGGAGGCCCGCGTGGTCGGACGAGAGTCCCAGCTCGCGCGCGGAGCAGAGCATGCCGCTCGACTCGATGCCGCGAAGCTTCGCCTTCCGGATCTGCATCGGCGCCTCCGACCCCTGCGCCGGAAGCTTCGCGCCCACGAGCGCGCAAGGCACCTTCTGCCCGGCCGCGACGTTGGGCGCCCCGCAGACGATCTGCAGGAGCTCGCCCGTGCCGGCGTCGACCTCGGTCACGCGCAGCTTGTCGGCATTGGGATGCGGCGCCACGCTCTTCACCTGCGCCACGACGATCCCGGAGAAGTCCGCCGCGACGGGCGCGATCTCCTCCACCTCGAGCCCGCCCATCGTGAGCGCGTGGGCGAGCTCGTCGACGGGCATGTCGACCGCCACGAGCTCCCGCAGCCACTTGACGGAGATCTTCATCGGAATTGCGCCAGGAACTTGAGGTCGTTCTCGAAGAAGAGGCGCAGGTCGTTCACGCCGTACTTGAGCATCGCGAGCCGGTCCAGGCCCATCCCGAACGCGAAGCCCGAGTACTTCTCCGGATCGATCCCACCGTTCCTCAGGACATCGGGATGCACGACGCCCGCGCCGGCGATCTCGAGGTAGGTGACCGCGCCCTCTTTCTTGCTGTTTGATTCTGTCGGCTCGTTCCTCGACCACGCCATATCGATTTCCACGCCCGGCTCCACGAACGGGAAGTACGACGGGCGGAAGCGGATCGCGATGTCGTCGCGCTCGAAGAACGCGCGGCAGAACTGCGTGATGGTGCCCTTCAGGTCCGCGAGGCTGATGCCCTCGTCGACCCAGAGGCCCTCGATCTGGTGGAACATCGGCGAGTGGGTCGCATCGTGGTCGCAGCGGTACACGCGCCCCGGGCAGATGATGCGGATGGGCGGCGGGTGCGACTTCATGTAGCGGATCTGCACGGGCGAAGTCTGCGTCCGCAGCACGTGCTCCGAGCCCGCGATGTAGAACGTGTCCTGCATGCTGCGCGACGGATGGTCCGGGAACATCCGGAGCGCCGTGAAGTTGTAGTAGTCCTCCTCGATCTCGGGCCCGTCCGCGACGCAGAAGCCCATGGAGGCGAAGAGCTTCTCGGCGTGCTCCTGCGCGCGGGCGATGGGATGCAGGCCTCCGGGCGACTGCCGCCGTCCGGGGAGCGTCACGTCGATCGATTCGGCTGCGAGGCGCGAATCGAGCTCGGCCGCGAGGAGCGCATCGCGCTGCTGCGCGAGGAGCCCCTCGACCTCGGCCTTGGCGCGGTTGATCGCGGCGCCCGCGTTCGGGCGCTCGGCCGCCGGGAGCTTCCCGAGGCCCTTCAGGAGCTCGGTGAGCGAGCCCGCCCTCCCGAGGAAGCGCGCCTTCGCCTGCTCGAGCTCGGCGATGCTCCGCGCCGCGCGGATGGCGGCCGCGGCTTCGGCGATGAGGGGTTCGAGTTCTTGCATGAAAACAAAAGGGGGCTCTCGCGAGCCCCCTCTCCGGTTTTGCGTCCCGTCAGGCCCCGAGGCTCGCCTTGGCCTGCTCGACGATCTTGCCGAACGCGGCCTTGTCGAACACCGCGAGGTCCGCGAGCACCTTGCGGTCCACCTCGATGCCGGCCTTCTTGAGCCCGGCCATGAACTGGCTGTAGCTCACGCCCGCCTCGCGGGCGCCGGCGTTGATGCGGGTGATCCAGAGCGCGCGGAACTCGCGCTTCTTGTTGCGGCGGTCGCGGTAGGCGTACTGCCCCGCCTTCATCACCGCTTCCTTGGCGATCCGGTAGACATTCTTCCTGCGGCCGCGGAAACCCTTGGCCTGGTCCAGGACCTTCTTGTGGCGCGCGCGCGCCGTGACTCCGCGTTTTACGCGTGGCATGGCGGCTCCTTAAGCGTAGGGAAGCATCGCCTTCACGTGCGCCTGGTTGGTCTTGTCGACCCCGGCGCTGCCGCGAAGCTGACGCTTGTTCTTGGTGGTGCGTTTGGTGAGGATGTGGCGCTTGCCCGCCTGGTAGCGCTTCACCGAGCCGCTGCCGCGGACCCGGAAGCGCTTGGCGGCGCCACTCTTGGTCTTCATCTTGGGCATGATTGCCCTCCGTTCAATTGGTGCAGCAGGTGGCGGAACCCATCCGCGCTTCTCGACCTGAAGTCACCTTCTCTTTCGTCGTTCCCGTGTAGACGGGAATCCAGTCTATCTTGCCTGGCTGGATTCCCGACGGCTCGGGAATGACGTTTCCTGCTAGTGTTTTTTCTTGGGCCCCAGGATCATCACCATCTGGCGCCCTTCCAGCTTGGGCCACTGCTCCACCACGCCCACTTCCTTCAGGTCTCCCTCCACGCGCTTCAGGAGCTGCATCCCGAGCTCCTGGTGGGCCATCTCGCGGCCCCGGAAGCGCAGCGTCACCTTCGTCTTGTCGCCCTCGCTGAGGAACCGGGTGAGGTTGCGCACCTTGATCTTGTAGTCGCCTTCGTCGGTGCCGGGGCGGAATTTCACCTCCTTCACCTGGATCTGCTTCTGCTTGAGCTTGGCCTCGTGGGCCTTCTTGCTCTCGCGGTACTTGAACTTGCCGTAGTCCATCAGACGGCAAACGGGCGGCTTCGCGGTCGGCGCGATCTCGACCAGGTCGATCTCGTTTTCCTCCGCGAGCTTCATGGCGTCTTCGATCTTCACGATGCCGATCGGCTCGCCCTCGATTCCGACGAGGCGCACCTCGGGAGAATTGATCTCGCCGTTGATGCGGACTGCTTTATCCTGAGCTATGCGCAAATCCTCGGTAAATTAACGACTTGGCGGCGGAACCTCATTCTTTTTCGAGGTTGTTTCCGGCGCCTCCCGGCACTCATTTCCGCGCGTCGATCTCGCTTTTCAGGCGCGAAATAAAGGCCTCGAGCGCGACCGGCGCCAGGTTTTCCCCGGCTCTCGTCCGCGCTGAGACCGTCCTTGCGGCGACTTCCTTGTCTCCCAGCACCAGCTGGTAAGGAAGCTTTTGAATGCTATGTTCTCGAATTTTATACGTTATTTTCTCGTTCCGCAAATCGGTGGCCACGCGCATGCCGGCGGCCCGCAGCGCGCCGGCCACCTCGTGCACGTACGCCTCCTGCCGATCCGTCACGTTCATCACGACCACCTGGACGGGCGCGAGCCAAAGCGGCATGGCGCCGGCGTGGTTTTCGATGAGGATGCCGATGAAGCGTTCCATCGAGCCCACGATGGCGCGGTGCAGCATGACGGGCGTGCGCCGGGTGTTGTCCTCGGCCACGTATTCGGAGCCCAGGCGCGCCGGCATCATGAAGTCGACCTGCATCGTGCCCACCTGCCACGAGCGGCCGAGCGAGTCCTTGAGGTGGTACTCGATCTTCGGGCCGTAGAAGGCGCCCTCCCCCGGAAGCTCCTGCCATTGCGTGCCGCAGGCGCGCAGCGCCGCCCGGAGCGCATCCTCCGCCTTGGTCCACTGCTCGTCCGTTCCGATGCGCTTGTCGGGGCGGAGCGCGATCTTCACCGCGATGTCCTCGAAGCCGAAGTCCGCGTAGACCTTGAAGGCGAGGCGGTGGAACGCCACGCATTCGGGCTCGATCTGCCCTTCCGCGCAGAAGATGTGGCCGTCGTCCTGCGTGAACGCGCGCACGCGCATGAGGCCGTGGAGCGCGCCCGAGGGCTCGTTCCGGTGGCACGCGCCGAACTCGCCGTAGCGCAGCGGGAGATCCCGGTAGCTGCGCAGATCCGAGTTGAACACCTGCACGTGGCCCGGGCAGTTCATCGGCTTGATCGCGAAGTCGCGCTTCTCGGACTCCGTCGTGAACATGTTGTCCTTGTAGTTCTCCCAGTGGCCGGACTTCTCCCAGAGCGAGCGGTCGAGGATCTGCGGGCAGCGGATCTCGAGGTAGCCGTTGTCGCGGTAGACCCGCCGCATGTACTGCTCGACCTGCTGCCAGAGCGCCCAGCCCTTCGGGTGCCAGAAGACCATGCCGGGCGCCTCGTCCTGCATGTGGAAGAGGTCGAGCTGCTTCCCGATGCGGCGGTGGTCGCGCTTCTCCGCCTCCTCGAGCATGTGCAGGTACTGGTCCTGGTCTTCCTTCTTCGCCCACGCCGTGCCGTAGATGCGCTGCAGCATCTCGTTCTTCGAGTCGCCGCGCCAGTAGGCGCCCGCGACCTTCATGAGCTTGAAGACCTTGAGCTTGCCGGTCGAGGGCACGTGCGGCCCGCGGCAAAGGTCGATGAAGTCGCCCTCGCGGTAGAGGCTGATGCCTTCCGCGGCGGGGATCGAGCCGATGATCTCCGCCTTGTACTTCTCGCCGATCGACTCGAAGAACTTCACCGCGTCGTCGCGCTTCCATTCCTCGCGCTTCACGGGGATGTCGCGCTTCGCGAGCTCGGCCATCCGCTTCTCGATGGCCGCCAGGTCCTCCGGCGTGAAGGGCCGCTTGTACGCGAAGTCGTAGTAGAAGCCGTTCTCGATCACGGGGCCGATCGTCACCTGCGCGTCCGGGAAGAGCTCCTTCACGGCGTAGGCGAGGAGGTGCGCAGTCGAGTGGCGGATCAACTCGAGGCCGTCCGGGTCGCGGTCCGTGACGATGGCGACCTTCGCGTCGCGGTCCAGCGCATGGGACGTATCCACGAGCTTGCCGTCGACCTTGCCGCCCAGCGCGGCCTTCGCGAGCCCCGGCCCGATGGACGCGGCGACCTCGCCCACGGTGACGGGCTTGTCGAATTGCCGGACGGAGCCGTCCGGGAGGGTGATGTTGGGCATTTTATGGGACTCCAGAACCTGGGACAGACCCTGAACCAGGAAAAAGCAAAACCAGGTCTGTCTCCAAAAAAAAAGCGCGGACGAGCCGCGCTTTCATCGAACACGTGCACGCGAGCCCGCCTAACCGGTCACTCCCGGGAAGGACGGCGTCGGCGGTCTCATAACCGCGGCCCTTTCGCTCGCCGTGCGTCGATTCATCATGGCCTCCATCATAGCACCCGGGCGCCCGCGCCCTTCCGCTCCTCGCGCCGGGCGGCCGAGTCGAGGATGCCCGGAAGCGCCGTGGGATCGAGCGGCTTCACGAGGTGGCTGTCGAAGCCCGCCTCCGCCGACTTGCGGCGGTCCTCCTCCGTCCCGTAGCCGCTCAACGCGACGATGTAGGTGTCCGTCATGGCGAGGTCCCCGCGCATGCGCTCCACCACCTGGTGGCCGCTCAGGCCCGGGAGCCCGATGTCCATGAAGATCACCTCCGGCCCGAAATCGCGCGCCGCCTTGAGGGCGTCGTGGCCGTCGTGGGCCTGGCACGTGCGATGGCCCAGGATCTCCAGCATCATCGCGAGCGTCTCCGCGGCGTCGATGTTGTCGTCCACGATGAGGATCCGCCGGCCGGCTTCGTCCGACGCGTCCCCCGGCTCCGCCGCCTGCGGCCTGGGCGATGCCGCCTCCGGCAGGTCGTGGCGCGAGGCGCTCGGGAGCCGCACCGTGAACATGCTGCCCTTGCCCAGGCCCTCGCTGTGCGCCTCGACCCGGCCGCCGTGGCGCTTCACGAGGTCGCGGACGAGGGCGAGGCCGATGCCCAGGCCCTTCCGCGTGCGGTCCGGCGAATCGTCGACCTGCACGAAGAGGTCCCACACCTGCGCGAGCTTGCCCGGCGCGATGCCGATGCCGTTGTCGCGCACGCGGATCACCACCTCGGAGAGCTCGCTGTGCGCGCTCACCTCGATCCGCCCGCGGCGGTCCGTGTACTTGACCGCATTGAGGAGCACGTTCTCGAGGATCTGCTGCAGCCGCACCCGGTCCGCCACGACGTGGAGCGGCGCCTGGGGAAGGTCCAGCACCACCTCGTGCTCGCCCGCCTCGAGCGGCCCCTGGCACGACTCGAGCGCGTTCCGGACCTCCGCCGAGACGTCGAGCGTCTCGCGGCGGAGCTCGATCGCCCCGCGCGTGATGCGGGAGATGTCGAGAAGGTCCTCCACCAGCCGCGTCATCTGCGCGACCTGGCGATCCATGGTCTGCAGGAGCGGCGTCACCTTGTCCGGCTGCAGCGGCTGCGTGCGCAGCATGTGCAGCGCCGAGCGCAGCGGCGCCAGCGGATTCCTCAGCTCGTGGGAGAGCGTCGCCAGGAACTCGTTCTTCCGGCGGTCCGTGTTCTGGATCTCCTCGTAGAGGAGGCAGTTGTCGAGCGCGCTCGCCGCGCGCCCCGCGAGGTTGTCCGCGAGCGAGAGGTCTTGCCCGGCCAGGTGCCGCGCGGAAGGTCCCATCGCGAGGAGCATCGCGCCGCGGATCGTCCCGCGGGTGACGAGCGGGAAGACGTGCACCTCGCCCGGGGGCGAATCGTCCGCCGCGTCGCCGTCCGGAGGCGGCGTGAGGCGGTCCACGAACTGGTGCGCCCCCTCCGCGATCGCCCGCGACTGCTGCTTCGCGAGGAGCTCCTCGAAGGCCGTGTGCTGCGAGCCGAGGTAGTGCTCCCACCCCGCGACGCTCGACTGCCGGCGCGCGCGCACGGAGCCGTCCGCGTTCACGAGGACCATCGCCCCGAAGTCCGCGAGGAACGGAACCACGAGGACGGCGCCGCCGTTCAAGATCGTGTCGACGTCGAGCGAGCTCGCCATCACCTGCGTCGCTTCCGCGAGGAAGCTCGCGCGGCGCTGGGACTCCTCGGCCATCGTGCGGGCCGCCTGCTCCTTCGCGAGCGCGACCCGCTCGTCCGCCCGCTTCTTGAGCTCGGCGTTGAGGCGATGGAGCTGCACCAGCGCCTTCACCTTGCTTCGCAGGATGTTGGGCACCACCGGCGAGAGGATGTAGTCGACCGCTCCCAGCGAGTAGCCGCGCGCGGTGTGCATCTCGTCCGCGAACGCCGTGATGAAGATGATCGGCGTGTGGGCGGACTTCCGGCGCGAGCGGATCAGCTCCGCGGTCTCGAGGCCGTCCATCCCCGGCATGTTCACGTCGAGGAGGATCACCGCGCAGTCGTTGTCGAGAAGCCAGCGCAGCGCCTCCTCTCCCGACGAAGCCGTGACGATGTTCTGGTCGAGCTCCTCCAGGATGGTGCGGAAGACAACCCGCTTGTCTAGCCGGTCGTCGACGATGAGG
>DATAMY010000028.1:0-6690 GCA_036266535.1 Usitatibacter sp.
CGGAGCTGGTGGAAGACCCGGAGCTGATGCGCCGCGCGCTCGAGTCGATCGCACGCGGCAAGAGCGCGGCCTACGGGTGGCGGGAAGCCACGCGCGCGATGTCCGAGTCCCTGGCCGCCCTCGACGACGCGCGCATGCGCGAGCGCGGCGCGGACCTGCGAGACCTGGAGAACCAGGTGATCCGCGTTCTGAACGGGGAGGCGCCCGCGTCGGGCCGGGAGCTCCCCGAGGCCGCGATCGTGGTCGCGGACGATCTCCTTCCTTCGCAGCTGATCGCGATGGACGCGAAGCGCCTCGCGGGCGTGGCGCTCGCGCGCGGGGGCGCGACCTCCCACGTGTCGATCCTCGCTGCCGCGCGCGGCATCCCGATGCTGGTGGCCGCCGGGCCCGCCATCCTCGAGGTGGGCGAGGGAACGACCGTGGTCCTGGACACCGAGCACGGCTGGATCGACATCGATCCTCCGGCGCCGGAGCTTGCCGCGGCACGCCATGCGGCGGTGCAGCGCGCCGCCGAGCGCGTCGCGGACCTGGAGGCGGCGCAGGGCCCCGCGCTCACGCTGGACGGCGTGCGCATCACCGTGAACGCGAACCTGGGAACCGCCGAGGAAGCGCGCGAGGCGCTCGCCTCGGGCGCCGAAGGCTGCGGGCTGCTGCGAACGGAGTTCCTCTTCCTTGACCGTCGCGAGCCGCCCTCGGAGGCCGAGCAAGCGGCGGAATACGGGCGCATCGCCGCCGCGCTCGAGGGCAAGCCCGTCGCGGTGCGCACCATGGACGTGGGCGGGGACAAGCCGATCGCCTACCTCCCGACCCCGCGCGAGGAGAACCCGGCGCTCGGCATGCGCGGGATCCGGGCGAGCCTCGCCGAGCCGGGCCTGCTGCGCGCGCAGCTCGCCGCGATCCTGCGCGTGAGGCCGCAGGGCCAGTGCCGCGTGCTGCTGCCGATGGTGAACGACCTCGAGGAGCTGCGCACGGTGCGCGCGATCGCCGCGGAATGCGCGCGCGAGCAGGCCAGGGAGCTTCCCGCGATCGGCGTCATGGTCGAGACGCCGGCCGCGGCCGTGCTCGCCGACCAGCTCGCGGCCGAGGCCGATTTCCTCTCCATCGGCACCAACGACCTCTCGCAGTACGTGCTCGCGATCGACCGCGGGCACGCGCAGCTCGCCGGCCGGCTGGACGCGCTCCACCCCGCGGTGCTGCGGATGATCCGCGCGGTCGCGGCCGCGGGGGCCGCGCACGGCAAGAGCGTCTCGGTGTGCGGCGCCATGGGCTCCGACGTCGATGCGCTCGCCATCCTCATCGGGTTGGGCGTGCACGAAGTGTCGGCCACGACCGCGTCCATACCGCGCCTGAAGCGCATGGTGCGGCTGCTCGATACCCGCGAATGCCGCGAGCTCGCCGAGCGCGCGCTCGCGGCGCCGAGCGCGGCGGCGGTGCGCGACCTCGCGCGGCTCGCGCGCTCGCGCGCTCGCGGCGTGGCGCGATCGCAGGGGCTCGTGGAATGAGGAGCTTCATCGACCTCACGCAGCGCCTGGGCCGCGCGTTGATGCTTCCCATCGCCGTGCTGCCGGTTGCGGGCCTGCTGCTTCGCCTGGGCCAGCCCGACCTCTTCGACGTTCCTTTCGTGGCCGCGGCGGGCGGCGCGATCTTCGACCAGCTCGGCATGCTGTTCGCGGTCGGCATCGCGGTGGGCCTCGCCCGCGAGAACCACGGCGCGGCGGGCCTCGCGGGCTTCGTGGCCTACATCGTCGCCACCAAGGGCGCCGAGGCGGTGCTGCACCTGCCCGACGCGGACAAGAAGATCCACGAGGTGAGCGTGCCCATCGGCATCATCGCGGGCGTCGTCGCGGGATGGCTCTACAACCGCTACCAGGGCGTGAAGCTCCCCGACTACCTCGCGTTCTTCTCGGGCCGGCGCTTCGTGCCCATCGTGGCGGGGCTCGCGGGGCTCGTGCTCGCCTTCGGCTTCGGCCTGGGCTATCCCGCGGTCGCGAAGGGCATGAACGCGCTCTCGCAGGCGGTGGTGGAGTCCGGCTCGGTGGGGCTCTTCGTCTACGGGGTGCTGAACCGCGTGCTCATCGTGACCGGCCTGCACCACATCCTGAACAACCTCGCGTGGTTCATCGTCGGCGACTACCACGGCGCCACCGGCGACCTGAACCGCTTCTTCAAGGGCGACCCGGCCGCGGGCGTCTTCATGAGCGGGTTCTTCCCCGTGATGATGTTCGGGCTGCCCGCCGCGTGCCTCGCGATGTACCGCTCGGCGCTGCCGGAGCGGCGCCGCGCCACCGGGGGCCTGCTCTTCTCCATGGCGCTCACCTCGTTCCTCACCGGCGTGACCGAGCCCATCGAGTTCGCGTTCATGTTCCTCGCGCCCGCGCTCTACGTCCTGCACGCGGTGCTGACCGGCGCGGCGATGGTGATCATGGCGGCGATCGGTTGCCACCTGGGCTTCGGATTCTCGGCCGGCCTCTTCGACTACGTGCTCAATTTCGGCAAGGCCACGCACCCGCTGTACCTCGTGCCGGTCGGCGCGGCGTATTTCGCCGTGTATTACTTCGCGTTCCGGTGGGCGATCGTCCGCTTCGACCTCAAGACACCGGGCCGTGCGCCGGAGGAAGCGGCCACGGGGGCGGCCCCGGTGGACGACGCCTTGCGCGCCGAGGGTTTCATCGCGGCGCTGGGCGGGGCTGCGAACCTCCTGGAGGTCGAGGCCTGCACGACGCGGCTTCGCCTGGTGCTCGCCGACCGCGGCAAGGTCGATGCGCGCCGGCTCTCGGCGCTCGGCTCGCGCGGCACGATCGACGTGGGGGCCTCGGGGATGCAGGTCGTCGTCGGCCCCATTGCCGACCAGGTCGCGAGCGAGATCCGCGCGCAATTACCCGCGGCGGCCGCGAGGGGCGCGCAGGGAGCCGCCGCTTCGGCGCCGCCCGTCGCGCCGGGCGCTGCCGCCTCGTCCGCGACGCTTCCCGATGCGCGCGCGCTCGTCGCGGAGCTCGGGGGCGCTGGCAATGTCACGAGCGTGGACGTCGCGGCGGGGCGGGTCCTCGTGGCCGTGCGCGAGCGCGACCGCGTGAACGTGAAGCGGCTGCGCGCGCTGCTCGAGCGTGGCGCGGCCGTCACCGCGAAATCGAGCGTGCACCTCCTGCATCCGGACTCGCAGCGGCTGGCAATGCACCTGCGCACCGCGCTCGGTTGAACCAACCGGCCGGCCGGGGGATCAACTGTCTTGCGACAGGACCCCGAGATGCCCGCCCCGAACCGCAAGCCACGCACGAAGCGCCCGTCGCCGCCGGGCGGGCTGCGCTACTCGCGCGACGGCGAGAAGGGCTATCGCCGCGAGCGCGCCGGCAGGGGCTTCGCGTATCTCGATGGCGAGGGCCGGCGCGTGGAGGACGATGCCACGCGCAGCCGCATCCGCTCGCTCGCCATCCCGCCCGCATGGACCGACGTGTGGATCTGCGCGGACGAGCGCGGCCATCTCCAGGCCACGGGAAGGGACGCGCGCGGGCGCAAGCAGTACCGCTACCACCCGCGCTGGCGCGAGTTGCGGGACGCCGACAAGTTCGACCACCTCGTGGAATTCGCACGGGCGCTGCCGCGCATCCGGCGCGAGGTGCGCGCGGACATCTCCGCCCCGGGGCTCGCGCGCCGCAAGGTGCTGGCGCTCGTGGTCGCGCTTCTCGAGCGCACCTGCATCCGCGTGGGCAACGAACGCTACGCCGAGGAGAACGACTCCTTCGGCCTCACCACCATGCGCAACCGCCACGTGAAGGTCGAGGGCGCACGCATCGAGTTCCAGTTCCGCGGCAAGAGCGGCAAGTTCCACCGAATCGCCCTGGACGACCCCAAGCTCGCCCGGATCGTGCGGCGCATTCGCGAGCTGCCGGGGCAGGAGCTCTTCCAGTACCTCGACCCGGCGGGCGAAGTGCAGTCGATCGGCTCCTCCGACGTGAACGAGTACCTGAAGGAGATCGCCGGAGCCGCCGTGAGCACCAAGGACTTCCGCACGTGGGCGGGGAGCGTGTACGTCGCGAGCCTGCTCAGGCGCCGCAGCCACGTCGGCATCACGCACGTGGCCGCGGCCGTGCGCGAGGCTTCGCGGCAGCTGGGCAATACGCCCGCGATCTGCCGCAAGAGCTACGTGCACCCGCGCGTGCTGGATCCCGGGACGTGGCGCGGGCGCGATGCGCGCCGCGTCTCGCGCGCGCCGCGGGGATTGCGCGCCGAGGAGGCCGCCTTCCTCGAGATCATCCGTGCGCTCAGGCCGGCGAGCAGAACTGCGCGCCCTCGAACGACCAGCCCTCGAAGAGCTGCGCCGCGAGCATCGTGGAGTCGGCCATGAAGCGGTGGTTCGAGTCGTTGTACTGGAAGCGATTGTTGTACGCGCGATAGACCGGCGTCGTGCCGCCCGGGCATTGCCCGTTCACGGGGACGAGCGCGTAGAAGGCGATCTGCTCGAAGCCCCAGCCCAGGAAGGGCTGCCCCGCCGCGGAGGCCTGCGCGCGCTGCTGCTGCTCGAGGTCCTTCAGGCCCTGGCAATCGGCGGCGCTCGCCGTGTAGAAGTGCGAGTTCGGGCCGCCCGCGTAGAAGCGGCATACCGGCATCGCGCCCGGGGGCGCGTCCTGCGCGCGCAGCCACGCCTTCCAATGCTGGCCCGTGCGCATCCACCCTGCCGTGCCCGGATCGAGGAGCGCCTTGTCCGTGGGACCGGCCGTCATGAAGTAGTGCCCGGTGCTTGGCGCGTAGTACTCGACGACCGGCGTGGTGGAGGCGACCGTGATCGCCTGCGTGAAATAGCGCTGGGCCGCGCCCCCCGTCTTGGGCGTTCCCCATCCCTCGAGCTGGTAGCTGCCGGGCGCGAGGCCGTCGACCTTGACGGAGCCGAAGGCCGCGGCGCCCGCGGGCGCGGCTCCCGTCGCCGGTGCGTCCGCGTAGTAGTCGAAGTCCACGCGCACGGTGGCCCCGGAGACGCTCACGCGCATCGACGACGGGTCGAAGTAGGCGGCGCTGCGGATCGTGGCATAGAGGGGCGTGAACGCGTCCGGGTCGCGGGGCACGGCATAGATGCCCCAGCTCGCGGGCGGCATCACCGGCATCGCGTTGGTCGCAACCTGCGGTGCCAGGCCCGGGTTGGCCTGGTCGTGCAGCCGCGCGGTGAGCGTGTAGTTGCCGGGCGGCAGCTCGCCGAAGTCGAGCGTCTGCCAGGCATAGGCCGGCGTGCCCGCGGTCCATCCGTCGGAGGAGAACGTGTAGTCGACCGTGATCGAGAAGCCGTTGCGCACGAAGTTCGTCGCCGGGAGGTAGAACGGGTACTGCGTGTTCTCGACGTCCACGGAAACCGGCTGCCCGTATGCCGGGATCGAGGGCGTGGGAGAGATCGTGGGATTGGAAGCGGCGTGCGCGAGGCACGCGCTTGCCGAGACGAGCGCGCAGGCGAGCGCATTCATTCGCATGGCGATCTCCTAGGCGAGCTGGCGCGACGGTGCCAGGAAATCGCGCGCGCGCGCCATGTCGTCGCGGTAGCGCGCGCGCGCCTCGGCCTCGCAGCGCTTCCTCCCGCGGGTGGCGCGGCACTCGCGCAACGCATCGGCGAGCGCATGGCGCGCCTCGCGCGTCGCGTTGGCGTATTTCTCCCGGGGCGTCTCGACCGGCGCATACCAGCGGTGCGGGTCGCCGCGCTCGCTGTATGCCGTGTCGCGGGAAGCCGCTTGCGCCACGCTTGCGATCGCGACGAGCACGAGGGCTGCCAGCGGCGTCTTCATGCGTTCTCTCTTTGTCGTAGCCATGGCGCCAACGATAGGAAAACCGCAACGACGCGGTAATGGGAGATCGGCGCGACTTGAAGTCGGCGCGCTCCGTCGCGGGGTGGGAATCGGCTTACGCGTATCGCTGGATGACAGGGACAACGATCCCCGGTCGCATCCTGCATACCCCGGCGTGCTCCAAGCGCACCATCGCTTCAACATGCATCGTCGCCGGACACCGGAATCGTCCGACGGCCGGGAGAAGTGAATGAAAGTCGCGATCGCCGCCGTCTCGCTCGCAGTCCTCGCAGCGCCGCACGCCGCTGCCAACGAGGCGCATGCGCTGGAGCTCAAACCCAAGGCGGCGATTGCCGCCGCCTCGCCCGTTCCCGCGCACACCGCGGCGCCGTTCACCTCGCCCGTCAACGAAGCCGAGCTCGACTTCACCCCCGCGGCGCCGGAGCCGCGCCACATGGCGAACTCCTCGTGCGGCCTGGACCGGCCGATCTGCTACGACATGACCTCGGGCCACATCGTGTTCAAGCCCGCGCGCGCGCTCATGCCCGACATCCCCGGCCTCACGCGCGAGAACATTTCCGTGAAGCGCGACCGGATCATTCTTCGCTATACCTTTTAAATAGGGCCGTGTAGGATTATTCCTACACGCGAATCCGCGCGTGCCCGACGGTTGCCCGGCCCCCGAGGCGTGCTTAATAGGCACGTGCTGCAAACACATTCGCCAGGAACGAAAACAATGATCCGGCTATTGATCGTGGACGATCACGACGTCGTTCGCATGGGCCTCAAGCAAGTCTTCTCAGGCCGCGTCGACATGGAAGTCGCGGGCGAAGCGCGCACCGGCGAGGAGGCGATCCAGCAGGTTCGCTCCACGCCCTACGACGTCGCCCTCGTCGACCTCTCGCTCTCGGACATGTCGGGCGTCGAC
>DATAMY010000029.1:0-6288 GCA_036266535.1 Usitatibacter sp.
TGGCGATGCGCGACGCGCTGGCCCGGATCAACACCGAGGGTGGCTATTCTTTGCGCATCCGGATTGGCCTGCACACCGGCCCGGTGGTGGCCGGCGTGATCGGCAAGCGCAAGTTCATCTACGACATGTGGGGCGACACCGTGAACGTCGCCTTCCGGATGGCCGCCGACGCGCCTTCGGGCGCGGTGCAGGTCGACCTCATGACGTACCGGCGCCTGCAGCACCGCTTCCGCTTCGACGAGGCGCAGGAGGTGGACATCAAGGGCAAGGGCCGCATGCAGGTCTACCGCCTGGTGGCCCCCCTCGAGGAATCCGCGCGCACCGCGCGCGCCTAGTCCTCGCTTCCGAAGAGCGCGGCCCAGAGCCGCCGCACCGCCGCACGCTCGGCTTCCAGCTCGCCTTCGGCGAGGCGCACCGTCTCCTCGTCGTTCAGCGCCGCCTCGTGGAGGCGCCGGCGCATGGCCAGGTAGGCGTCGGCGGCCGCCGCGGCGATCCCGGCATCCACGAGCCCGCGCTCGGCCGCGCGATGGAGGAGCGTGTGGTTGCCCTTGTTCTCGCGCAGCTCCGGATGCGCGGGACCGTCCGCCAGCACGATCGCCTGCACGCAGAACTCGAGGTCGATCACGCCGCCCTCGACTTGCTTGAGATCACGCTTGTGCGATTTGTTCTCGGCTTTCATCCTCCGCCGCATCGCGACGATCTCGCCGAAGAGCTTCGCGCGCTCGCGCGGCATCGCGAGGATCTCGTCGCGGAGCGCCTCGAACCGGGCGCCCAGGGCCGCGTCGCCCGCGCAGGCCCGCGCGCGCGTGAGCGCCTGGTGCTCCCAGGTCCAGGCGCGCTTCAGCTGGTAGTCGCGGAAGGCCGCGAGCGAGCTCACGAGGAGGCCCGACGCGCCGTCGGGCCTCAGGCGCAGGTCCGTTTCGTAGAGGACGCCCGCCGCCGTGAAGCTCGTCATCCACGAGTTCACGCGCTGGGCCACCCGCGCGAGGCGCTCGGCCCGCGGCGCGGCCTCCTCGTCGTAGAGGAAGATCACGTCGAGATCCGAGCCGTAGCCCAGCTCCTTTCCGCCGAGCTTCCCGTACGCGACGACACAGAAGCCCGGAACTGCCGGGAGAGTGTCGTCGCCCTCGAGTCGTCGGGGACCCGGCCCTTCGATTCCCACGCTCTTCGCGGCCTCCGCGAGCGTCACGTCGAGGATCGTGTCCGCGAGCGCCGCGAGCTCGTCCGAGAGCGCCATCACCGGAAGCTCGCCCTCGATGTCCGCGATCGTGAAGCGCAGCACCTGGCGCTGCTTGTAGTGCCGCAGGTGCTCGAGGAGCCGTTCGACATCGCCCGCCATCGCGGCGCACTCGGCGGCGAGCGAGGCGCGCTCGGCCGCCCAGTCGGTCGCGGCGAAGCTCGCGGCCGTGCGCGTGAGCTCGTCCAGGAGGATCGGGTGGCGCGCGAGGAGGCGCGCGGCCCAGGCGCTGCGCGCCGCGAGCCGCGCGGCCCGGGCGAGCACCTGCGGCTCCCCGACGAGGAGCGCGTAGTACGCCTCGCGCCCGCCCACGGCTTCGAGGAGGTCCAGGAGCCGCGCGGCGGTCGCTTCCCGCCCGCCTTCGCGCGCGACCGCCGCGACCACGAGCGGCAGGAGCTGCTCCAGGCGCGCGCGGATCGCCGTTGAAAGCGAGCGGTAGCGCGGCGAGCGCGTGAAGTCGACCAGCCGCGCGGCGACCGGCGCCGCGTCCCCGATGCCCGCCTCGGCGAGGTCCTCCGCGAGGCCCGCGGGGTCCGCGCCCGCCTGCGGATCGTAGAGCCACGCGGCAAGGCTCGTTGCGCGCGCGTGCGCCGGCGGCGCCTCGAAGAGCGCGTTGAACGCTTCCTGCACCCGGGCGCGGTGCGCGTCCAGCCGGGCGGCGAGCGCGTCCCAGCCCTCGCAATCCATCGCCTCGGCGATCGCCGCGCGGTGCTCCGGCGTGCGGGGCAGCGCCTGGGTCTGCTGGTCGTCGTAGTACTGGAGCCGGTGCTCGAGCCGGCGCAGGAACGCGTACGCGTCGAGGAGCGCCGCCGCCCGCGCGGGCTCGACGAGGCCGCGCTCGCCGATCGCGGAAAGCGCCGCGCGTGTGGAGGTGGTGCGCAGTCCCGCGTCGCGCCCCCCGCGCACCATCTGGAAGAGCTGGGCCGCGAACTCGATCTCGCGGATGCCGCCCGTGCCCACCTTGATGTCGTCGGCCTTGCGGCGACGGATCGCCGCCTCGAAGATCCGCGCGTGGAGCTCGCGCATCGCGTCCAGCATCCCGTAGTCGAGGTAGCGGCGGTACACGAACGGGTCGACGCGCTCGGCCACGCCCGCGTCGGGTCCGGCCACGACGCGGGCCTTGAGCCAGGCATAGCGCTCCCACGGCCGCGCGTGCGCGATGAAATAGTCCTCCAGCGCCGGGAGCGAGGTCGCGAGCGGTCCGCTGTCGCCGAACGGGCGCAGGCGCATGTCGACGCGGAATGCCTGCCCGTCCTCGGTGGGCTCCGAGAGGAGCGCGATGATCGAGCGGCCCACGGCGGCGAAGAAGGCGGAATGCGCGATCGGGCGCTCGCCGGACGTCTCGCCCTCGGCGCCGTAGAGGAAGACCAGGTCCACGTCCGAGGAGACGTTCAGCTCCGCGCCGCCCAGCTTTCCCAGCGCGGCGACCGTGAGCCGGGTGCCGCCCGCGGGCTCCCCGTGCGCCTCGGCCATGGCCCGGTGCGCCTGCGCCGCCGCGGCGGCGATGCATTCCTCGGCGAGGGCCGCCATGGTCTCGAACACTTCGTCCAGCGGGGCGAGGCCGTTCAGGTCGCGGTGGGCGAGCGAAACCATCACCGTCTCGCGCAGCTTCCGCAGCCGCGCTCCGAGCGCCTCGGGCTCGCCCGCGAGCGCCGCGCGCATCTCCTCGCGCGTCCACGGACGGCCGGCGCGGGAGGCGAGCTCTTCCACGAGCGCCGGCCGCGCGGACGACACGCGGGCGACATAGCGGGAAAGGCGGAGGGTGCGCTCGAAGGCCGCTCGAAAATCCGGCGCGGGGGCGTCCATCATTGACGCTACAATAGCGCACAAAATCCGCTCGCCCGAGGACTGCCGCATCAAGGCCATACCGCGCTTTCTTTTCCGCCTCGCAGCGGGTGTGGCGGCCTTCCTCCTGGTGGCCTTCGCGGGGCTCGTGCTATGGCTGCGCTACGACGCGCTGCCCCACGTCGACCGCCACCGCGAATACATCGTCTCGTCCATCGAACGCGCCTCGGGCATGGCGGTGAAGGTGCGCTCGCTGCAGGGGGGCTGGGACGGCCTGCGGCCGAGCCTCTCGCTCGAAGGGCTCGAGCTCGCGGACCGCCAGGGGCGCGTGGCGCTGGTGCTCGACCGTGCGGAGGTGACGCTCTCGTGGTGGGCGCTCTTCCGCGCGCGCGTGCGCTTCCACGACGTGGAGTTCTTCGCCCCGCAGCTGGTGCTGCGGCGCGGCACGGACGGCCTCATCTACCTCGCGGACAAGCCGCTCAACCGGCCGGGACCGGACGAGGACGCGAGCTTCACCCAGTGGATCCTCGCGCAGCCGCGCATCGCCGTGCACGACGCGACGCTCACGTGGCGCGACGAGCTGGGCGGCGCCCCGGAGGTGCGGCTCACGCGGGTGCAGATCGCGATCCACAGCCGGCTGGGCCGCCACCACGCCGCGATCTCCGCCTTGCCGCCGCCGGAGCTCTCCGGGCGCATCGACGTGCGGGCGGACCTGAGGCTGCGCCGCGTGGGCGCGCGCTGGAGCGCCACGGGCGAGCTCTTCGCCGAAGGGATCGACACCGACCTCGGCGGCCTGCGCGCGCATCTCCCCGTGCCGGAGTCGCTTCGCGCGGGCGTGGGGAGCCTGCGGGTCTGGACGACCTTCGCCGACAACGCGGTGAAGGACGTGGTGGCGGACGTGAACGCGCGCGACGCGACCGCGCAGCTCGCCTCCGACGCGCTGCCCCTAACCCTCGCCTCCGTCGCGGGGCGCGCCACGTACCGCGCGCACGACGACGGCTTCGAGCTCCAGACCGAGGGGCTGCGCTTCCGGCTCCCGAAGGGCGACGAGGCGCACCCCGGCAAGTTCTCGATCGTGCGCGCGGCGCCGGCCGGGAAGGCGCCCCGCGTCGAGGTTCGCGCGGACGGGATCGACCTCAAGATCGCCGGGACGCTCGTCGACTACTTCCCCGTGCCGCGCGACATCAAGGGGCAGCTGCAGCGCTTCGCGCCCCGCGGGCGCCTGTCGGACGCGTCGCTCACCTGGACCGGGCCGGACGCGGCGCAAGCGAAGGCGTACACGGTGAAGGGCCGCTTCGAGGACCTGGGCGTGAACGCGGTGGATCCGTGGCCCGGCGTGACGGGGCTTTCCGGGCGCATCGACGGCACGGAAGCGGGCGGGACGCTCGAGCTCGAGGGGAGGAATACCACCTTCACGCTCGACCGCATCTTCCGCGCGCCGCTCGCGCTGGACGCGTTCCAGGCGCGCGCGCGCTGGGACCACGACGGCGCGGCGCTTCGCGTGGCGATCGAGGAGATGCGCTTCGCGAACGCCGACGCGGAGGGCCGCATGAGCGGAACGTGGCGCGCGCTTCCGGATTCGCCCGAGCATTCGCCCGGCTTCGTCGACGTGAAGGGCACGCTCTCCCGCGCGTCGGCGAGCCGCGTCGCCGCCTACCTTCCCAACCGGATCGCCGCGACACGCGACTGGCTCGAGCGCGCGGTCCAGGCGGGCTCGAGCGACCGCGTGAGCTTCGAGCTGCGGGGCGACCTCTGGCGCTTCCCGTTCGCGGATCCCGCACAGGGACATTTCCTCGTCGAGGGCGACATCCGCGACGGCCGTCTCAAGTACCACCCGGACTGGCCCTCGGTCGACGCGGTGAACGGGACGTTCCGCTTCGAGAATCGCCGCATGGAGATCCACGCGCGGGAGGCGAGGATCTTCAGGAGCCGCGCGAGCGGCGTCTCGGCCGTCGTGGAGGACCTGTTGGCGAAGCCGCCGCTCCTCGCGATCGACGGGGAGATCGACACTTCCGGCGCGGACAGCATCCGGTTCCTGCGCGAGTCGCCGCTCGTGAACGGGCCCGGCGCCTTCACGCGCGCGATCGCGATCGACGGTCCCGGGAGGTTGAAGCTCCACATCGGCTATCCGCTCTCGGGGACGCAGCCCGTGCGCGTCGCGGGCGACTACCAGTTCGACGGCGCGACCGCGACCGTCACGCGGAACATCGCGATGCGCGACCTGCGCGGACACCTCGCCTTCACCGAGAGCGGCGTCCTCGCGCAGGACATCACGGGCACCCTCTTCGACGCGCCGGCGCGGCTTTCGATGGCGACGCAGCCGGACGGACGCGTGCTCACCACGCTCGACGCGCGGGTCGCGGCGGCGGCGCTCTCCGCCTTCATGCCCGCGGCGCTCGTCCCGCGCGTGAGCGGCGCCTCGGACTGGAAGGCGCGCATCGTTTCGGGACGCGACGGCACGCAGCTCTCGCTCGCCTCCGACCTCGCGGGCCTGGGCGTCGACCTTCCCGCGCCGTTCGCGAAGCCCGCCGACGAGGCGCGGCCGATCGCGGTGTCGATCGCGAAGCTCGCGGCGCCGGGCGAGACCACGGAGGTCACGCTCGCCGGCGGCATCGAGGGCCGCTTCTCGCGCGTGGCCGTGGAGGGCGCCGAGCGCTGGAACGCGGCATTGGGCTTCGGCGCGCCCGTCGCCGCGGTGCCCGTGCGCGAGGGCGTGTGGCTCTACGGAGCGCTTCCCGCGCTGGACGTGGACGCGTGGCAGGCGGTGTTCCCGCCGCCCACGGGCCCCCGCCAGGAAGAGGCGGCCGATGCCGCCGACGAAGGCCGCCGCGGCTTCGAGCTGCGCGGCCTCGACCTCACGCTTGCCCGCGTGCGCTACCTGGGCCGCGATTTCGCCGACATGCACGCGACGCTCGAGCGCACGCCCGCGCAGTGGAGCGGCCGCCTCGAAAGCCCGAAGGTCGCGGGCGACATCATCTGGAAGCCCGCGGGCAAGGGAAGCCTCACGGCGCGGCTCGCGCGGCTCTCCGTCGCGCAGGCGGCGCCCGGCGAGCGCGCGGAGGGCCTTTCCACCACGGAGCTCCCGGCGCTCGACATCGTCGCCGACCGCTTCGAGTTCCGCGGGCACGCGCTGGGGAAGCTCGAGCTGAAGGCCGCGACCGCGGGCGACGAGTGGCGGATCGAGCGCCTGGACATCGCGAGCCCGCACGCGAAGCTCACCTCGAGCGGCGGCTGGCGCCGGACGGGGGACGGGCCGATCACGACGC